>JAZQUX010000253.1:0-16065 GCA_045631585.1 Eubacteriales bacterium
GACCGCTTGGCCTCCGACTTTATTACCGTTTTCGTCTACATAGTGAACGGTGACCTTTTCGGTGTTGGGCGTGTAGTAAACAACGATGACTTCATCGTCGCTCTCGACGCTCTCAATGGTGTAGACCTGATCGAAATCAGCCTGAGTATAACCCTTGATCGCGGGCATATCCGCGCCGGTCAACTCAACCTTGGTCTGGTAGTCTACCGTAAAGCTGTCAAAGCCCAGCAGAGCACCGGTCTCCTGATTCTTATACTCCACGCGGTAGGTGTAACGGTTGATATCGTACTCGAACTGAACCGTCTTGTTACCGGTCGCAGCGTCAACCTTCATGGAAGCGAGGCGAGCGGTGTAACCGGGAATATTGTAGGAGTAAATCACACGATCCTGACCATAGGTCAAGGTAACGGTCGAGGAGGAGTAGAGCTCCTTGCCCGTTGCTGCATCCACGTACTCAACCGTGATCGTGTAAGTGTTGGGGGTGTAGTGAATGGTGAATTCCTGATCCGTGTCGCCAAAGGTATAATCCAACTTGTTGGAAGAAGGCGTGTAGTACTCAACGGTAGGAACAATGATGGTGAAGGCGGTACCGGCCTTGCCCGAATACTTGATGGGATCGAAGGCGATCTGTCCGTCGTTGGGGCCGCCCTTGTAGACGTAGTTGACCGTCCATGTGATATAGAAATCAACCATAGCGTTCTTGATTTCGGGGTCAGCGTTGGCAACCAGTGCATCCCACTTGGCCACAGATCCGTTGAAGATGACCGTCTTGATGTTGGAGCAGCCGTTGAAAATGCCCTCGGTCAAAGGAGCCAACTTGCCGGCCGTCAGCGTCACCTTAGACAGAGCCGCGCAATCGCTGAACGCGCCGACAGACAGCGCCGTTACGGTATCGGGAATGACGATGGCCTGCAAGGACGAGCAGTTTTCGAACGCCTTGGTACCAATCACGGTCACATACTTACCCAGCGTTACGCTTGCCAAAGATCCGCAAGAAGCAAATGCGCTCTCAGGGATCACGGTCAGAGTATCGGGAAGTACGACGGAGGTCAGCGCGCGGCAACCGGCAAATGCCTTGGCGCCCAGCGTTGCCAAATTCTTGGACATGCTGACACTTCTGAGATTCTGGCACAGCTCAAATGCGCTGTTGCCGATCGAGGTAACCGTGTCAGCGATGGTTACGTATACAACATTGGTATCGTTCTTGAGCAAATTATTAGCGATACCGGTAATGCCATTGTCAAAGATCACAGTATCAATGTACTGCAGCTCCTTCTGCCATGCTTCGTCGATGATAACCTCGCCGTTGCCATAGAAGCGGAGCGTACCGTTGATGCGGTCAACTTCCCACATCACACCGTTGGACAGGGTACCCGAAGCCGTAGCAGCCACAAAGTGGTCGGTCAGGCTTTCGTTGCCCTCCTCTACCGTAGGCTCGCCGCAACCGTCCAAAATCACCTTATTGATGGAGGAGCAGCCGGCGAATGCGTCCTTGCGGACGGTCAGAGGAGAGGACTTGATGGTCACGCCCTTGAGCGCGGAGCAACCCCAGAAGGCCTCTTCGCCGATTTCACGAAGGGTGGTGGGGAATTCAATCGAAGACAAAGCGGAGCAATTGTAGAATGCGCGCTTGCCAATGGTTTCCAGGCCCTTGTTCAGAGTCACCTTTTCCAGAGCGATACAATCGCGGAAGGTTTCAGGAGCAATGGTCTGAATACCTGCGGGAATTTCAATTTCTTCCAAAGAAGAGCAACCGCGGAATGCTGCATCACCAAGAGTGGTCAGCGTCTTGGGCAGATCGATCTTCTTCAAAGCTGTGCAGCCGGCAAATGCATTCTTGCCAATGCCGGTCAGGGTCTTAGGCAGATATACGTCGATAACAGCAATCATGTTAGCAAAAGCATAATCACCGATACCGGTAATACCGTCCTGAATCATAATCGAGGTGATCTTAGACGCGTACTGTGCCCAAGGTGCGGGAGAGCTTGCTGTATAGTTCGGAATCTCACCAGCGCCCTTGATGGTCAAAGACTGGGTTGCGATATCGTAAGTCCAGGTCAGCTGAGAGCCGGGAATGCTACCGCTGGGGTTATTACCGGGCTGTTCGGGCTGTCCGGGCTGATCGATCTCAACACTCTCGCCGCAAGCATCACACTTGCCGTCGCCGTTGGTATCGGTATGGTTGCCGTTGCAATCGGGATCGCCGGAAGAGCTCTCCTTGAAGGTCAGCTTGGCCTTCAGCGTTTCGTTACCTTGATCCGGCACATACAACTGTGCCGCTTCACAATCGGCATACGCCGTTTGGATTGCATTACAATCATTAAACGCATCGTTGTAGATACCAACGATCGTCGAAGGAAGCTGAACGTTCTTGAGTGCGGTTGCGCCGGACAGCGTTCCCGAGCCGAGAATCATAACATCTTCTTCAACGACCAGATTTTCGATCTGCGTCATGTAGGCCGCCCAAGGAGCCGGCTCGGTGATATAGTTTTCAGTTGCACCCATACCCGAGATCGTCAGCGTCTTGGTGGTCGGATCATAGGTCCAGGTAGTCGCACTACCGCAAGTACCGGAAAGCTCCGTATCCGTAGAGGGGGGAGGAGTCACAGGAGTATCGCCGCCCTTGTAGGTCAGCTTAGCCTCCAGCGTTTCGTTACCAGTAGGAATGATGGTCAGCTGAGCCTTAGTGCAATCAACGTAAGCGGTCTGAATCGCAGTACAACCCTTAAATGCATCCGTGCTGATACCGTACAAAGTAGAAGGAAGCTTGACGTCCTTCAAGGCAGATGCGCCGTACATCAGCTCTTCGCTCAAAAATTCGATATCTTCTTCTACAATCAGGTTCTCGATCTGCGTCATGTAAGACACCCAAGGAGCCGGGGACTCCGTGGTGTATCTGGTAGTTGCACCCTTACCCGAAATGATCAGCGTTTTGGTTACAGTGTCATAAGCCCAGGTTGCCTCGTCACCGCAAGAGCCCGAAGTAGCCTGAGAGGGAGGAGGCGTGACAGGAGTATCGCCGCTCTTGTAGGTCAGCTTGGCAATCAGCGTCTCGTTACCGGTGGGAATGATGGTCAGCTGTTCTTCAAGGCAATCAACATAAGCGGACTGAATGGCATTACAGCCCTTGAATGCATCTGTGGCAACGCCAAGCAAGGTAGAAGGGAGCTTGACGGTCTTGAGGGCGGTTGCACCGCTCATGGTCTCGGCGCCGAGAATGTCAATCGTCTCCATAACGATCAGATTTTCAATCTGCGTCATGTAAGCCTTCCAGGGAGCGGGATTACCAATGGTATACGAGGTGGTAGCGCCGGAACCCGTGATGGTCAGCGTCTTGGTAGAAGCATCGTATTCCCATCTAGCATTTGCACCGCAAGTGCCGGAAACCGGCTCCGTAGGAGGAGGCGTGGGAGTGGTGCCGCCCTTGAGCAAAGCATACAGTCTGGTGTTACCATTGGGGTCAACCATCAAGTAGTTATTATCTGCTTTGGCGCTGGTCAGGCCATTGCAGTTGTAGAACGCATATTCATCGATACCGGACACAGAGTTCGGGAAATGAATAGAGGTCAACGATGTAGCATTTGCAACAGCATAGGGGTAGATTCGAACCAGGTCGCCCTCGATGAGGTGGAGTGCCTGAAGAGCGGGAAGGTCAGCAAAGTTATACTTGCCGATCTGGGTAATGCCGGCATAAACAATAACCGTTTCAATCTCATCATCAAAAGCATCCCAAGGAGCTTCGTCGGAAGAGGCAAAGTTAGGCATAGCAACCTTTGTGCCTGCAACGGCGGGGCCAACCGTCAGGGTGTTGGCGGTGGGCATATAGAACCAGTTAATCGTACCATTTGCCAGCGTACCGGAGGTGACGACATCCGTACCCGTAGGAGTATCATCAGCATAGCGATAGATAACACTGGTGTTGCCCGTCAGAGAGAAGCCACCGTTGATCTCGGCCTTGGTATGAGGAGTCACAATCGTGATGGGGCCATTGCTGGAACCGAATGCAAAATCACCGATCTTGGTCGTTGCTTCGGGAAGATTGATCTTGCCCTTGAAGGTGGTTGCGCCATTGAACGCATAGTCACCGATCGTTTCTACGTGCTCACCAATGGTCACAGACTTCAGCGCGGTGAGGCTGGAGAATGCCATTTCACCGATGTTCGAAATACCTTTCGTGATATAAACGTTTTCGATCAGAGGCTGATATGCCTTCCAAGGCCAAGGTTCGGGATTTTCGAGCGTGGGAAGCATGTCGATCATCACGCGAGGATCCTTATTGACGACGCCGTCGTAGTCACTACTGATGGTCAAAGTCTTGGTGACGCTGGAATAGCTCCAGGTAATGCCCTGACACAGCGTACCGGACGCTTCAACCACGACGTTGCCCATCGAGGCGGCATCCAAGTCATCAATCAGGTCTTTATTGGTCGACGTAGTGCCCATTTTCTCATCGTCGATGGTGGGGAAGCCGGCGCAGGTAGAGTTGGCCAAGCCATCCGCACGCAAAGAAGATCCGCTGAACGCGAAGTGACGAACGTTCTTGACAGAAGAGGGCAGATGTACCTTATTGATGGCGGTATAAGCAAACGACCATTCACCAATGCTGGTCACACCCTCGGGGATGGTGACCGTCTTGCACTGGGTCAGGTTATAGAATGCAAACGAACCGACCGTGGTAACGCCGGGGTAAATAACAACCTCAACGACATCAAACGCATAGTCGCTGTTCATCCAAGGAGTATCAACCTTGCTGGTGGAATCCAACTGGTAATCCCACATCGGGCCAATACCTTTAATGGTCAAGACGCCGCTGGGCTTACTGTCGCCGGGCGTTGCATCATAATAATCATACATAACGGTGTCGCCGCACAAACCGGCTGCCACCTTGGGAGTGGGGTCTGCCGCAAAAGCGGATACAAGTAGCGATGACATCATAGCGAAAATCATCACAAAGGCAAGTAACCAGCTCAGCGACCGTTTCATTGTTCTCATAAATTTGAACCTCCTTGTTTTTTGGTGCCACGCACCCTTTGTTTGATCACCGCCATCCCGTCTTCCCTACGGTTGCGGCTTATGTACGGACTGTCTTTTTTACGTCGCACGCAAAAAACACTTTTTGCCGTACAGACAGTATTCCGGATACATTATATCACACCTAATTACAAAAAGCAAGCGTTTTATCAAAGATTATTTCGGGCATTTTCTACAAAGGTTGACTTTGGATTCTTGGTGACAAAGCAAATCACCCATCAATACCGCCGCGCCCCATATCTTGTCTTCCACAACAGCAGGCGCAACTTTTCCACCGGCCATACGCTCAGCGCCAAGCAGGCGGTCAAGGCCAGCTCCCGTCCCGTCAAGGGCATGGTGCGCAGAACGCTTCCGCCCAAATAGACAAAGGCCATTTGCACCGCCAGCACTGCCCCCATGATGACCAAAAACGCACGGTTGGAGGATAGGCCCGCCAAGGGACGCAAGCGATCGGTGCGGGCGTTGAAGCAGTTGAACACGGAGGCAAAAATAAACAGAGCGAAAAAGGCGGTCAAAAGGCACAAATTCCCCTGCGTCGGGCGAAATCGGGAGGTAATCGAGGGATGCTTGAGAAACATGATGCACAGTCCCACGGTATAACTTCCCAGCCAGAGGATTTCGTTGACCATATAACGGCACAAAATGGGTTCTCTGCGCCGGACGGGCGGCTCTTTCAGATAGTGCTCCAGCGGCGCTTCGCCCGCGAAGGCAAGCCCGCCCAGCGTGTCCATGATCAGATTGATCCACAGCATTTGCACCACCGTCACCGGAGCATCCACGCCGATAAATGGGCCGATCATGCAGACCCCAACGGCACAGAAATTCATGGTCAACTGAAGCGTGATAAACTTGCGGATGCTCTTGAAAATGGTCCGTCCGTACAACACCGCGCGAACGATGGAGGCCAAATTGTCATCCAAAATCAAAATGTCGCCCGCATCCCGTGCCACCGCTGCGCCGCTTCCCATAGCAAATCCGATGTCGGCACGGCGCAACGCGGGGGCATCGTTGATGCCATCCCCCGTCATTCCCACCACGCGATCCAATTCCTGCGACAAGCGCACCAAACGGCTTTTGTCGGTCGGCAACGCGCGCGCCACCACGCGCAGTTTCGGGAGCAATCCTTTGATATTATCGTCCGATAAAAGAGATATCTCCTCCCCTGTCAGCACGAGATCGTCCCCCCGTTCCAGTATGCCGCAGTCGCGCGCGATGCGGGCGGCGGTGTCGGGGCTGTCGCCGGTGATCATCACCACCTGCACCCCGGCTTGATGCAACTGCCTCACCGCGTCTTTGGCCTCGGGGCGAAGGCGGTCGGACAGCGTCAACAAACACAACAGACTCAATCCTTCCAATGCCCCGTTCGCCGCTTGTTTCATGTCAAGTTTCCCATGTCCCATGGCCATCAGCAACACCCGTTTGCCCTCGGCGGCGTAGCGCGCCATCTGCCGACGCAAGGCCGCGCCGTCCAAGGGATGTTCCCTGCCCGCCGTGTCTCGATAGCTGGTCAGGCGGGGAAGCAACCATTCGGGCGCGCCCGTGACAAAGCTTCGCCATCCCTTTTGGGTTTCCAACACGGCCGCGGCGTACTTGCGGCGGCTGTCAAAGGGCAGATGCGCCACCCGACGCGCCTCCTCAGCGCGAAAAGACAACACGCTCGCTCGCAACGCGCGGTCGGTCGCGTTTCCTCCAACAACCGTTTGCGTTTTGATCGGTCGTTGTTTCGTTCGCCCTTGTCCCACCGACTCGACGGCCACCGTGGCCTCCCCGCCGAAGGTGCAATACAGGGCATAGTCCTCAAACAGCACCCCGCCCTGCCCTTCAAATTGTTCGATGCCGCAAAATTCCCGTCCGTCGCCCAACAAAATGCACTCCACGCTCAACTTTCCGTCGGTGAGTGTTCCCGTTTTATCGGTAAACAGCAAATCCATACATCCTGCCGCCTCGATGCCGGCCGCCTTGCGCACCAGCACGCCGTCTTTCATCATGCGGCGAATGTTGCCCGATAAAACCACGGCCACCATCATCGGGAGCCCCTCGGGAACGGCCACAACCACAACGGTCAAGGCCAGCGTCAAGGCATGAAGCAACGCCTCAGCCAAAAACGGCAGGTCGTACAGCTTCATGCGGATGATCTCACCCTGAAAGCCGCTTTGCAACACAAAGGTATAAAACAGCGAGCCGACCGCTATCAAGGCTGCCGCCACATAGCCGAGCAGGCTGATCTGGCGAGCCAATTTGGCCAAGCGAAGCTGCAGGGGGCTGGGGCGCGGCTCTTGCTGTACCTCGCGCGAAATGCCACCCAGCATGGTGGCATCGCCCACCGTCATCACCTGCATTTTTCCCTGTCCGCTCAAAACCGTACATCCGCGGAACAGCGACACCTCGTCGCCGGGGTCGCCCCCGTTTCGTCCTCCCGCCCGCTTGGCCACCTCGCGGCTCTCGCCCGTCATGGCCGATTGATCCAACCGAATGTCTCCTTCGAGCAAAACACCGTCGGCGGGAATCTCCTCTCCGGCGCCGACAAGCAGCACGTCCCCCACCACGACATCCTCGCAATTCACGCGGCGCAATTCGGCTTCTCGCACCACGCGGCACAAGCCCTGCCGTTCGCGCTCCCGCAATCGGGCGAACGCTGCCTCCGATCCCATCTGCGACATGGTAGAAACGATGCTTGCCAGCAAAATCGACACCGCAATTCCCACCGTTTCCATCCAATCCGCCTGCCGAAACATCAAAATCAGATGCAATCCCAGCGCAAGGAGCAACACGCGAATGACGGGATCGTTAAGATTGGAGAGGAAACGGCGGAAAAATCCCATCGTTTTTTGCTCGCTGAGGCGGTTGTTGCCGTGAAGCTTTCGCGACCGTTCTACCTCCCCGTCCGACAGCCCGCGGCAAACGCTGGGCGGTCTTGTAGATTCGTCTTGTTTCATCTGGGGCTTGTTGATGCAAATCATGTGTTTTCCTCCGCGGTTTGGTCTTCAGACTACTATATGAGAGAAAGACAGAGGAATATGAATGGGCGCTTCCTTGATCCAAGCAAAAAAAGAGAAGCCTTTCAGCTTCTCTTTTTCTATCATCTTATTTTATTTCCGATACATCTTACCGATGACTCGTCCTGCGCACTGAATTTCCGAGAAATCGCGCAAGGGAATGGGCGCGTAGATGGGGTTTAGCGACAACAGCTTGTCGCCGTCGAACTTTTTGAAGTAGCCCTCGCCGTCCAAAATAAAGATACCCAGCTCGCCCACTTCAACCGACTCGCAATTCTGCACCAAAAGAATGTCGCCGTCGTGGAATTTGGGCTCCATACTGTTGCCGCTGATGCGCAACGCATAGTCGGCATCTTGCGTTTTGGCGTTGTCGGGAATGCGGATCTTGGTCTCGCTCACCTCGCTCAAATCAATACCCGTACCTGCAGAAACGGGCATTTCGTACATGGAGATGGTGCGCTTGCCCAATCCCGCCGCGCTGACCGAGGGAGCACGCATCAACGGAGACGTCAGCACGCGAGCGCTGCGTTCGGGACGCTCGACTGCGGCGACCTCTTCGTCCGCGCCAAGCGCACGCTCCTTTTCCTTTTCCAATACCAAAAGGGTCAGCTCCTTGCCGTGAGCATCCAGCTGACGGAAGGATTCCACCATGCGAATCTCTTGGGCAGACAGCGTGTAGTTATTGGTGTTTTCGGGATTTCCGCTGATCAGATAATCCAGCGAGCAGCCAAGCGCCTGCGCGATGGCCACAATGTTGACAAGCTTGGGAGAATCGCTGATACCCGCCAAAATTTTACTGAGTGTTCCCAGCGGGATGCCCGTAATATCGGACAGCTGATCGTTCGTGATCTTTTTTTCACTTTTGATCTGTTTGATGCGATCAATATAAGACATGGGTTGTGTCATGGTGCTCTTTTCGCCTCCGTTTCGACGTTTTTTGCCAAATAAGTTCCTTGTTTGGTATTATTATAGCACCATTTTTCCGATTTGTAAATAGTTTTTCAAATATTTTTTCTAAAATTAGAAAAAACCTATTGACAAATTCCGTTTTTGGTGTTACAATACATTACACCGATTCCGAAAACGGAAAAAATCGACGATTTTCGGAACAGATTTGCAAAACCAGCCAAATCCAGCACCTCATTTTGTCTGATTTCCGAAAGGAGAACTACCATGAACGGATACTACACCGGAAATTCCCAATATAAAAAGGAAAACGCGCCCTACTTTGCTCGCCCTGCCACGGGCCGCCTGGAGCGCTTTTTGGATTTCATTTTTCTGATCATGACGTTGGCCGCCAAGGCCTTGCGCGACCGCAGCGTTCGCCGCGTTCTGCGTTATTCGATGGTCGCTGTTTGCACCGTTGCGTTCATTGGTTTGATCGGCGGCGTGGAGCAAGAGCTGATTTCCATGGGAAGCGCCATCTTTGCCGGACTGTTTTTGGTGTTTGTTGAAATTCTCTGTTTGAAATAACCATTCGTTCTGCCGAGAGGGACAGGTACGGTCGGGGGGACCGTGAGGGTATTTGCGAACCGTCTCTTTCGCAAAACCCGCAACCCACAGATTTGTGCTCGGCAGAATTCGCACAACAGCCCTGCGGACCATCGTCCGCAGGGCTGCATTTTTATTGATTAGTAGGTCGGAGTGTCTAGTCGCCAGCCGCTGTCTTCCAGCACCAGCACCAGTTGCACCGTCAAGACCGTCTTGTCGTGCTCCAGGAAAGAATCAATCTCGATCATGGCCGTTCTCTCGTCTCCGCCGACAACGCGCATGGTCGAATAATCGTAGATTCTCTGCCATGTGACCAGCGACTCGTAAAATCGATATTGATGAAGTCCCTTGGAATCCTCTTTGTACTGAGCCACCATGGCACCTTCTTCGTACGCATAACCGTCAAACAGTGTAGACGTCAGCGACTCGACGTAAGAGGTGGAATAGACCGAGGATAGCATGGCTCGAATGCGGCCGGACGTGGACGGAATCGAGTACGGTGTCGTTGTTTCGTACTGTGGCGTGCCGCTATACACCGACATGGTTTCGGCATAGGAGGACCCGTACTTCCAGACCGAAAGGCCGTAGCCAAACAAAATATCATTGACGGCATAAGACTGCTCAATCAAATCAACGGCGACGTCATAAATATCCTGCAAGGCGGGGGGATTTGATTGCCGGCACCCGGCAAAAAACACGAGAGAACACAGCATCAGCACGGCCATAACGATGCTTAAGCATTTCATTTTCATCCATCTCCCTCCTTTCACTTTTTTATTATACCACCGATCTTTCGAAAAAGCAAGCTTTTTTTGCGTCAGCCTTTGTTTTTACCATATTTGGGCAAAAATTTGTCGAAAAAGTGCCGCCGGAGCCTTGTTCTTCTTGCAAAAAACAAACAAAAAAATTTTTTCAAAAAAATTAAAAAAATTTTCCAAAATCTATTGACATATTTGTAAAAGCATGCTAAAATGTTAGCAAGCATAATTGTTTCCACGCTAGCAATAGCGACATAAGAGAGTAAAAGACCGCCGATTCCGGGTGGTCTTTTATTCTTTTTCGGGGAAAATCAGAAAAAGTGCTTTACAATTACAATATCAAATATTATAATGTAAGGAAAGAACGCAAATACGCAAGAACGAGAAAGGAAACTTTCATGATGGATCAACAAATTGTTTTGCTTGACGGTGCGATGGGTACGGGTTTGTGGAGCAAGGCTGAGGCTCGCGGCATCGAGAAAAAACCGGTTTGGATGTACAATATCGAACAGCCGGATCTGGTCATCGAGCTGACACGCGAATATATAGCAGCGGGCTCGGCCGTTGTGCAGGCCAACACCTTTGGCGCCAATCGTCCGTCTGTCCGTCGGGTGTGCAACTACGAGGTGGCAGACATTGTGCGCCGCGGCGTCGAGTTGGCCAAAGAGGCGGTCGCCGGGACGGACGTTCGTGTTTCTCTTTCGATCGGCCCTCTGTCCGAAATGATGGAGCCGTTTGGCGATCTGACCGAAGAAGAGGTTAGAGAAATTTACGAGGAACAGATCGGCGCGGGCGCGAAGGCCGGAGCAGATCTGATTGCTCTGGAAACCTTTATGGACATTGAGATGATGCGCGTCGCCGCGACGGTAGCCAAGCAGTACGGCATCCCTGTGCTTTGTACCATGACGTTTGACAAGCGCGGTCGCACCATGATGGGCAACACCGTGGGGCGTGTTATTGACGAGCTGGAGCCACTGGGCATCGACGGCATTGGCATGAACTGCTCGCTGGGTCCGGTGGAGGCGCTTCCCGTGATGGCGTCGTTCGCAGAGCAAACGGACATCCCGTTGGTATTCAAGCCCAATGCGGGCTTACCTCAGCTGGCCGAGGACGGATCGACGGTATCGGATTATGACGCGGCGGCATTTGTCCGCGAAGTTCTCCCGGCGTTGCAGTATCCGGTGAAGTATTTGGGCGGATGTTGCGGAACGGATCCGTCGTATATTCAGGCGCTGAGAGAGAAGATTGGATAAGGAACCCTTTGGCGGCTTCTTCTATGGTCGATCGCCAAACCGAACATCATCAACAAACAGCCAAAAGGGGAACGCATGAAAACCACCATTGCACAAAAATGCCACGGCGCAGGGATTACTTATATTTTACTGACGGTCTTTGCTTTGCCTTTTCTTGTTTCAGCTCTCATCTATCATTCCCTACCCTATACCATTCTCGGCCTCTGCGCCAGCGTTTTGGGCGGGTGGCTCGCCATTCGCTACCTTTCCCTGCCCTCGGCCATCATTGTTCTGTCCGAGGACAGCACGCTCATTTTACCAAAAGGCGTGACCGTTCCCCTGGAGGCGGTTTGTGACGTCTCTTACAAGCGGGCACGCGCCAAGCGTTTTCAGTATCGTTGGGGGAAGGTCATTTTGGAAACGCGCTTGGGTAGGTACAAATTCAATTTTGTGTCTGATTGCGAGGAAGTGGCTAAGCATTTAACGCGCTTGATATACGAAACGAAATATGGTGATGAGGAAACAAGGCAGGAATAACCTGCCTTGTTTTTCATTGGTATCAGCCAAACAAAAAAGTTCTCGGTCCATATTCGAACCGAGAACTTTTTTGTATTCTTCCCATCAATATCTGCCGGCAGCGCCAAACAGCTTGATCTTCTCCATCGTCGCTTCCTTGACAGCCTGCTTAACCGCGGGCATCAGGTCAGTCTGACCCATACCGGGCTTGTACATCGCAGCCGCCGTCTTTGCAAACGCAGCGTTGATATCGGTAAAGATGTTAACCTTGGAAATACCCTTGGCCACGGACTGCTTGAAGTCGTCATCAGACAGACCGGAACCACCATGCAGAACCAGAGGAACCTTTACCATGCTGGCAATGGTCTCCAGACGCTCGAAGTCGAGCTTGGGCTTGGACTTGTACGCGCCGTGAGCGGTACCAATCGCAACAGCCAGAGCGTCAACACCGGTTGCCTCTGCATATTCCTTCGCCTGAGCAGGATCGGTGTAGATGCTGTGGTCGCCGGGGCCGTGGTTTTCAGCACTACCGTCGTTTGCACCAACGTGACCCAGCTCAGCCTCAACCGTAACGCCTCTCTCGTGTGCGTACTGCGTCAGGCAGCGAACACGACCCATGTTGGAGTAGTAATCATCGGTGGAGCAGTCATACATAACCGAAGTAAAGCCCAGATTGATGGCCTTCTTGACCATATCCAGATTCAGACCGTGGTCAAAGTGCAGAACAACCGGAACAGTTGCCTTCTTTGCCAGAGGAATCAGGAAGGAAGACAGATCTTCCAGGGATGCAAAGGGGGTCAGAACCTCTGCGGTACCGATGATGATGGGAGCACGCAGCTCTTCAGCGGCCGCGATTACACCCTTAGCCATCTCCAGGTCGACCGTGTTAAACAGACCGACCGCATACTTTTCGGCTTTTGCGCGAGGCAGAACGTCATTCAAAGTTACTAACATGATTTTTCTCTCCTATGTATTTATGAAAATTTAATGATAGACAATGGAACACGGGGCGATCACAGAAGGTAGTAGGGCAATTCGTCCGATACCTGATAGATCTTAAAGCCGTTCGATTGGACCTTTTTGGGAGCGGTCTTCTTGGCGGCGGGCTTTTTGGCAGGAGTGGCAACCTGGGCCTTGACTTCCTCGGTAGCGGGAGCAACCTCGGGCGACTTTTTGACGGGGGCCTTCTTCTTTTGGGAGGTTCCTGCGGAAATACGGGAAATACTGCTCTTACCTACTGACATCGTTGATAATCTCCTTTGTTAATTGTGCATATTCCTTCGCACTGCGCGAGCTCTTTTTGTAAGCGCCGACCGGTTTGCTGTTGTCCTGCGCCCATTCGATCGAGCTGTCAATGCGAATAAAGGTTTCAAAGAGTTTGACGTCCTCCAACGACCGAAGGGTCTCGACCGTCTGGTGGAAGTAGTTTTTGCGCTCGTCCGCCTTGGTGATGGCAACGCCCAGCACTTGAAGCGTGGGCGAGATGCTTCTGACCTGGCCGACGAAATCGAACATATTGGCAAGGCCGAACAAGCCCCAAGGGCTCGCCTCTACGGGCACCACCAAATAATCCGACGCGCACATGATGTTCATGACCCAACCACCGAGTGTGGGAGGCGAGTCGATGAGAATATAATCATACGAGCCTGTGGCCTTGACAGGTTCAAGGCATTTGCGAAGGATGAACTCGCGTTGCCACTTGGCAAACAGCTCGTATTCAATGGAGCTCATCAGCGTCGAGGAGGGGATCAGATCCACGCCCTCGTAAGGCGTATGCTGAATAAATCCTGCGAGCGATTTCTGCTCCTTGATGGCGGTGTAAAGATTTTCTCCGCTTTGAACGAAGCCCAGCGCCTCGTCCTCGGGGAAAAAGGAAAGGGTGAGATTGAGCTGCATATCGCCGTCGATCAAAAGAACCTTTTTGCCCTCCTGCGCCATTTGATAGGCGACGTTGGCGCAAGTGGTCGATTTACCGCTGCCTCCTTTGTTGTTGGCAAAGCAGATCGTTTTGGTTTTGCTCATGCCGTCTCTCCTTTCGTTGATTGGTCTTTCCCATCGTCCAAATAGGCGATGATATCCCGAATGCCCTCGCCCGTGTAGGAGCTGATGCGAAAGACGGTCTTACAGCCCGCCAGCCTCAGCCAGTTTTCCACGCGGTCGGGGTTGCCGTCCGGCTTATCAATGCCCGTCACAATGCCGATCACCTCGCGGTTGCAGGCGGTGGTACAGCAGGGGGGGAAGGGATTGTACGGATAGTCGGATGCGATCAGCAAACCGACGATGTCCGCTTCGTAGGTATACAAGGCCAGCGCGGCGGCCAGTTCTCCGTTCTCCGCATACTCACCGGGCGTATCGATGATAGTGTCGGTGTAGTAAACGTACTGCGTTTTGCAGTAGGAGATCTGCTCGCCCTTGAGGCGCTGCATCAGCGTCGTCTTACCTGCGGCGACGCGTCCCATTAAAATCAGCTTTTTCACGCCTGCTCGTTTACGTTCTGGTCACGGGGCAGACGGTAAAGCCCAGCTTGTCGCGCACATAATTGGCGACGGCATCGAACGACGCCTCGACCGCAGACACGCTACCCGTCAAGATGAGCGTTCCGCTGAAGCGGTCAACAAAGCCGAGCTCTGCGTCGGACGACTTCATGGCGATATCCGCCGCGATGATGGCCGTCTCGTGGGGGGTGATGGTCAGAATACCGATGGCCGAGCGGGAATACTCGACGGACGGATCCAAACCCAGCTTATGATAGAGCAGCTTGCCGGGGTTGGCGATGATATGGGCCAAAGAAATCTGACGGCCCGGCACCAGCTCCTGCACGATGCGCAATTTATCATTCAATCCATTCAGGTTCAAAGGGTTTTGTTCCATGAATTCTCTCTCCTGTTCTGATCCGGGGGCATCAGAGCTGCTCCCAAAGCTCCTTATGAGGCGCGGGAATGACCGACTTGCTGTTGAGTAGTCCCAAGCCCTCCGCGTGTGCGGCACCCGCATCCACAGCGGCAGTCACATCGCCCACGGGACCCGTGAGAATGACCACGCCCTTACCGCCCATACCGCGCGAGATGCGCAAATCATACAGCTTGACGTTGGCGGTTTTGACTGCGATATCAGCCGCTTTGATGGCGGTTGCGCCCGAAAACGTCTCGATGACGCCCACGCTTCCCTCTCGCTTGGTGTCTTGCGTACCAAACAGAGCGGTAACCACGGCGGGATCGATACGTCCCATGGTCGAGCAGTCAATGATGACGCTGCCAAAGCGGGAACGAACGACATCCAGAGCCGCCGTCACGTCGGCAATCCCGCCCGTGACGATAATTTCATATTTGCCGGGGCACGTTGCGTGCGAGGTAACCAAACGAATTCCCGCGCTCTTGAGCGCGATGTCGCAGGCCTCGATGCCCTTGGCAATGCTTTTCAGTTCAATAACTCCGATAGCCTGATACATATTCTGTGGCTAACTCCTTCCTTACGCGCCGAAGACCGACGCAGGATAACGATTTACTTCTTTTCAATGACGATCTTCGTGGGATCAACATAGGTCACAACACCCGAAATCGAGGCGTGCTGAGGCACCGAAAAGCCTTGCGCAGCCTCGGCGATCACTTGACCTTCCTCTACCACATCTCCCACGCTCACGCAGGGAATGCTGGGCGCACCGATGTGCTGAGAGGTAAAAATCTCCACGCGGTCCATCTCCAACATCTCGGGAATATACTCGGGCACGCGGTCAAACTTGTCCACGCCCAGCATTCTCTTCCAGCGGTCGGAGGGAATTTGTCTTGCTCTGCGGTCGGGATGAGCGGTGTAGTCCTCACCCGGCTGAGCGATATATTTCATGCGATTCTGAGCCAACGTCTTTTTATGCTGAGCAATCACGGCACGAGGCGAGATCGACTGGCAGCAAGCCGCGATTTCACACACACCGCAGGACGAGCACATACTGGCCGTCAGCACCGATTCGGGCATGGTTTCAGATAC
Source organism: Eubacteriales bacterium (assembly GCA_045631585.1). Lineage (GTDB taxonomy): Bacteria > Bacillota > Clostridia > Oscillospirales > CAG-272 > SIG644. The sequence continues at coordinate 16,006 of JAZQUX010000253.1, forward strand.
CGCATTTTCCACTCTGACGTGCTTGTGGGACTCCAGAGGATAACCCTACAGCGCGCGGGG
>JAZQUX010000254.1:0-3176 GCA_045631585.1 Eubacteriales bacterium
CGGTGGACATCATCAGGCGGTAGACCATAGCGCTAACAGCCTTGCTGTCATTTGCGATTCCGGGGAAATTCTCCATCACATACTGGCGCAGCAGCAGAGCCACACCGGACAGGTTGGGAGTCGCCATGGAAGTACCGGACAGGCGGTCATAGCTTCCGCCCGTGACAGCCGACAGAATGTTACCACCATGCGCCGTGATCTCGGGCTTAATGCCAAGATCGGGCGTGGGACCCCAGGAGGAGAAGTCGGACATAAACGGACCCGAGGTTTGGCTACGGCTGATCTTGATGGTGCCCGTTTTTTGAGCAGCCAACAGCTTACCGTCATCCTGCTTGATGGAGCAGACCGGGATGGTTGCCGTACCGACGTTCATTTTAATGTCACCCGATACGTTGTTGTAAATGATCACGCCTGCCGCGCCATTTTTCTGAGCGGCATTGGCTTTTTCTTCAAACGTGTTAAATCCACGCTCAACCAAAACGATCTTGCCCTTGACATCCACGCCCATGTAGTCCGCCTCGCGTCCCGCACCGGGAATGGTAATAAATTCAAAGTCCATTGAATCCACACCCTCGGGGAGGATGGTATCGAAGAAATTGTTTTCCTTGGTCGAAGCGTTGGTGGACTCATCAAAGTAAATGATGGTCTCGCCGAACAGAATGTAGGGGGTCTTGACACCGTTGATGGAAGCAACCGACATTGCGCCCTCGTAAGTGGAAGGCGAACCAACCGTCGAGGTGTCGGGGTTGCTGGTCAGACCCAGGTTACCGTTACGATCCGAGCCATACGCCGAGTTGAAGCTGTTGGATGCCGCAACAACCAAGCTGATACCCATCTGGCGAATCTTATCGTAAACGCCCGTCACAGCTTCCTTGTCCATCTCACGGCTGAAGCCGCAAGCGGTACCCAGCGACATATTGATAACGTCAACGCCCAGAATGACACAGTCTTCCAGCGCGGCGAGGATCCACGAGGTGTACGCGGACTCTCTAATGTCAGAAAAGATCTTCATGGAAACCAGCTGAGCGTTGGGGGCAACGCCGCGAATGGTATCATCGTGACCGACGATAACGCCCGACACGTGCGTACCGTGGTTGTTATGTAAAGAGTAAACGTCAGCGTCCTCGTCAGCGTAGTCAAACGAGAAGGGAACCTTGTCACTGACATATACGTCGTCTGCCGTAAGGCCGGCCATCAGCGTCGCCGCTTTGGTATCACCCAACAGCTTTGCCACTTCATCCTTGGTCAAGCCCAGCTTGGTGGAGGTGAAGTTTTCTAAGGAGAAGGCGCTGTGCGTGTAGTCCAAACCGGTATCGAGGACCGCGATCAGCATTCCCGATCCATCGTAAGCGAAGCCCGTACTGTCGAAAATACCCGTGGCCTCATCGAAGTTTACCTCGTTTTCAACCAACTTGGTTTCAGCGACGTTGTAAACCTCACCGACGATGGCGCGAGCATCCGTACCCAAGGTGCGAACAACCGACTCGAAGTCTGCGGCTTGAATGATAATCTCAAATCCGCTGAGCACCGTTGCGTAATTCTTTCCCGTGCTGTATTCAATATTTTTCTTATCCAGCTCTGCCAAAATATTCTGCTTATCTTCGCCGATGCGATCGCGAATGCTCTGCGCCTCTTGCGTCAGGGCGAACTCACCGATCGTCATCGAGCCGTCCGTCGTTCGGTAGGCGTCCACAATGGCGGGATCGTCCAGCTCGACGATCACCGAAATGTAGTCGGTCTCCTTCACGGTATCCGGCAAACGGTAAATCACGTCGCTGTTGAAGTAATCCTCAAAATTCGTTGTGATATTACCGTTGAATTTGCTGATATAGCTTGCCGCCGACGCCGTCACCTGTCCGATGCCGGAGCCCCCGAACAACAGAGCCACAAGCAACAAAATACTCAGCGCCGTAATCGACACTCTTTGGAACGTTTTGGTTTTCATCTGAAAAATGCCTTTCTTCTTTTATTATAATGTGTCAGTTATCAAAAGCTAAAAACATACAGGATACATTATACCACAACGCTTGCAAAAAAGCAAGACTTTTGACGCAAAAAAGAAACGTTTTTTCGCCTACTATTTCCTCATTTTCCCTTTATTTCAAAGGCAGATAAGGCGCCTTCTTTCAAAATTCGCCGTCTCTTCACACACACGTCACGCAAGACGCGCACCGTTTGCGGAAAATCCCCCAACCCTGCTTGACTTTGCTTTCTGTGTGTGATATAATGACTTTGTATTATCTCCGACCATGACGTCGGGAAAGGACGGTATTTGCCGCTCATGTCACCCAAAAACGCCAAACGAATCCGCACGGTCTATGGCATCATTCTTGCCCTATTACTCTTGGCCGTCGGCATTCTTTTCATCGTATCCTGTATCGATATTTACCACAGCGGGGATCGCCCCTTCTCCACCGAAAGCATCGGTGCGCATTTTCGCGCCATAGCCCTGCCCTTCTATCTTTGCGTCATTTGGGCGGTGGGCGGCGGTGTGTTGGCGCTGATCCTTCCGGAGGAACGCACCAAGCAAAAAGGGAGCATCCATCCCGCCGTCACACTTTCTCGTCTGTCCAAAAAATTGGATATGGAAAGCTGTCCCGAGGCTCTTGCGAAAAGCATTCGCCTCCAGCGCAGATTGCGTGCGGTTCTCTCCGGCGTCACCGTTGGATTGTACCTGACAGGCGCCGTACGTTCTCTTCTTTACGCGCTGAACAAAAACAACTTTCCTGCCGCCGAAGGTCAATTTAATGCTGAAATTTTGCGCGGCACGTTGCAAATTGCCTTGTATCTTGTCCCCCCGTTTCTGTACTCCATTATCGTCAGTTTTATTCACCATGCCTCTCGCAAACGTGAAATTGTCCTGACCAAAGAAGCCATCGCCCAGCGCCTGACCTCCTCTGAACAAGGTCAAGCCGCCGATCATGCGACCGACAGTTGCTCTCGCACTTGTCCGATCAAACGGGCATCTGCTTTCTTTACCAAGCACAAAAGGGTTGCCATCACGGTGGTTCGTTGCGCCGTTCTCGCCATCGGCGTGCTGTTTGTTCTCTTGGGTATCTTCAACGGTGGCATGAGCGATGTCGTTCAAAAAGCGATCAAAATCTGCACCGAATGCATCGGATTGGGGTGACGACATGAGTAAATTCACACAAAAAATCAAAGCATGGCTCCCTTCC
>JAZQUX010000255.1:0-23349 GCA_045631585.1 Eubacteriales bacterium
CTGGCCCCGATGATATCGGTCGAGATGCCGCTGCCCGAATACAGCTTGCCGCCGCTGCGCAAACGTACAAGGGCATTGCCCATGGCCTCATGTCCCTGCGTGACCGACTGGATCTGAAAATCGTCCAGCTCGTAGTGGTGGCCGATAATCTGCTCGATGGCCATAAAGGCGGCGTCGATAGGGCCGTCACCAATGGTGATGCCCTCCAGACGCTTGCCGTTCTTTTCCAACTGAATGTGCGCAGAAGAGCTGATAATGTTGCCGCTGGTGGTCAGGTAGCCGACCAGCTGATAGGTGGGAGGTACCTGCAATGCCGTGCTGGCGATGATAGCTTCAAGCTCGCGGGCATTCACCGTCTTTTTCTCGGCAACGCGGACGAAAGCGTCATAGACGTGCGCTTCATCTTCGGGATTGAGATCATACCCTAGCTTGCGTACAGCGCGAGCGACAGACACACAGTCATCGTTTTTGTCGAGCGAAATGTCTTCGCTTGAAACGCTGATTCCTGTGGTGGCTGCACCGGTAGCCTCGGCGGTGGGACGAATGATCTGTTCGATCTGGCGAATACACCGGCGTAGATCGGTCGTGTTGAGAGCACAGCACATATCGAGTGTTTCACCGCGGTCGCGAATGATCTCGGACAGCGGATAAATGTCGGAGCAATCATTACTGCCAACGGAGGTCCTTACTCCATCAGCACCTACCGAAAGTGCGGCAACGGCACAGGCAACGGACATTTGAATGTTGTCGGGGAAGGAAACCGAAACACAGATGTTGTTGCGGTTGGTCAGCTCGGCAAGCGTATTGGTGACAAACTGCGCTGCTTCGCCGGGCAACATACGTCCTGCATTGTCGCAAAGCGTAATGTGTGTTGCGCCTGCTTCAACAGCAACGGATAACACTTGAGTCAAAAAGTCGGGGTCGCTGCGAGTGGCATCAATGGCACAGAATTCCACTTGCTTTGTGACGGCGCAGCAACGGCGAATCTGGGCGTCAATGGCTTCCAGCATGGCAGAAGGCTTTTTATGGCAGGTATATTCCATTCCGACCGTCGAAACGGGGACGCAAAGAGCAAGTCTTGCGTTTTTTACGCCGGACAAAGCACCGGAAACCGTGACAACGTCCCGCTCATCCAATCCAATGGAAAGGCAAAGCGTGCTGTGAGAGAGCAGAGGAGCGATGGTAGATACAAGCAGAGGATCCGTCTTTGCATTTTTGATCTTTCCAAAATCAATGCAATCAATGTTCATCTTGTCCAGTAGCTTTGCAATTTCCAGCTTTTCGCGGAAGCTGATGGCGGAAGAGTTTTCACTGCAAAGCGTTGTGTCGGTGATTAGGATTTTTTTCATTTTGTACATACCTCCTTGAACGTTCAAAAAAATAAGCCCTGACGCAGATATAACTTCTGCTTCAGGGACGACATGAAATGCCGCGGTACCACCCACGAAATTACCGCCCAAAGGGGCGATCTCTTTGTTCGGCTCTATAAAGCCGTCAGCCATGATAACGGGGCATCCGTAGCTTCTTACTATCACTTGTTTCAGAAGCTCTACTCAGGAACGAGACCGTATCTGCGCCGACGTGTTGATTCGCACCATCCATCAACTCTCTGCATCGCTCAAACGTCAGATCGTAATTCCATCACAGTATTTGAAATATGCGTGTATTATATCACACCCCCTCCACCTTGTCAATAGTTTTATCTGATTTTTTTGATTTTTTTGACTCTTTTTTGCGATTTCTGGGAAAATATACACGAAATATGAATATTTATTCTTTGGAGCGATTTGAAATAAAATTTCTTTTGAAAATGAACACAATTCTCAAAAAACTATTGACAAGTCATGGGGAAACGTGTATAATAATTGGCGTTGAATTCAAAACAAATGGATTTTTATTCTTATGGAGGTCTACAATGAATAAAGAAAACATCAAAAAGGTTGTTCTTGCATACTCGGGTGGCTTGGATACGTCCATCATTATCCCGTGGTTGAAGGAAAATTATAATAACTGTGAAGTTATCGCCGTATCCGGTAATGTCGGTCAGGCGGATGAGTTGGAGGGCCTGGAAGAGAAAGCTCTGAAGACGGGCGCTTCTAAGCTGTATGTCCTGGATTTGACGGAGGAATATGTTGATGAATACATCATTCCCTGTATGAAAGCCGGCGCCATCTATGAGGAATATCTTCTCGGTACTTCTCATGCTCGTCCTTGCATCGCCAAGGGCTTGGCTGAGATCGCTATTAAGGAAGGCGCAGATGCTATTTGCCATGGCTGTACCGGTAAGGGAAATGACCAAGTGCGTTTCGAATTGACGTTGAAGCATTTTTGCCCTGATATGCCTATCATTGCTCCCTGGAGAGAGTGGGACATTAAGTCTCGTGAGGAAGAGATCGACTACGCGGAAGCTCACAACGTCCCCTTGAAGATTAACCGTGAAACCAACTATTCCAAGGATAAGAACTTGTGGCACCTGTCTCACGAGGGCTTGGATCTGGAAGATACGGGCAATGAGCCTATGTATGAGAAACCCGGTTTCCTTGAAATGGGAGTTTCTCCCTTGCAGGCTCCTGATGTGCCTACTTATGTGGAAATTGATTTTGTTCAGGGCATTCCCGTAGCTTTGGATGGCGAGAAGATGAGCGCCAAGAACATTATTCTCAAGCTCAACGAATTGGGTGGCAAGAACGGTATTGGTCTTTTGGACATCGTTGAAAACAGACTTGTCGGCATGAAGTGCCGCGGTGTTTATGAGACCCCCGGCGGATCGATTCTGTATAAGGCTCACTCCGTTCTGGAGAGCATCTGCCTTGACAAAATGACGCTGCACGAAAAGCAAAAGCTGGCAATTACTTATGCAGAGCTGGTTTACAACGGACAGTGGTTTACGCCGTTGCGTGAAGCTCTGGCGGCTTTCGTTGACAAGACCCAAGAGAAGGTTACCGGTAAGGTTCGTCTGAAGCTGTATAAGGGCAATATGATCAATGCAGGCGTATGGTCGGATTATTCGCTGTACAGCGAAGAAATCGCAACTTTCGGTGAGTCGGATTACGACCAGAAGGATAGCGCAGGATTTATCAACCTGTTCGGTCTGCCGATTAAGGTTCAGGCTATGGTTGATGCCAAAAATGCCAAAAAATAATTGAACGGACAAAACAAGGAAAACACCGTCCTGCGCGGGCGGTGTTTTCTGTAATGAAAAGGAGAAGCTTATGGCAAAAATGTGGGCCGGAAGAACGTCCGGCGAGACCGACCGTGTCGCGGATGATTTCAATTCTTCCATTCATTTTGATTCTCGTATGTATCGCGAGGATATTACGGGGTCCATGGCACATGCCGCTATGTTGGCATCCAAGCATATTATCACGGCTGAGGAAGCCGATGCGCTGATTGCCGGGCTGGAGGGCATTCTGTCCGATATCGATACGGGGAACCTAGAGATTGACATGACCTGCGAGGACATTCACATGTTTGTTGAGCAGGTGTTGACTGAGCGCTTGGGCGATGTGGGCAAAAAACTGCATACTGCCAGAAGCCGCAATGATCAGGTTGCCCTTGATCTTCGTATGTATCTGCGTGCAGTATCGTCGGGTATCCGCACTCAGCTTATTAACCTTTTGGGTGTCCTGGCAGAACAAGCCAAAGAGCATAAGGCAACGATTATGCCTGGCTATACTCATTTGCAAAGAGCGCAGCCTATCACCTTTGGTCAGCATTTGATGGCCTATGCCATGATGCTTTTGCGCGATATGGATCGCCTTGATGACACTGTGAAGCGCATGAATGTCTCTCCTATCGGTTGCTGTGCTTTGGCGGGAACAACCTATGACACTGACCGTTGGTTTGAAGCCAAGAAACTGGGCTTTGACGACATTTGCTGCAACAGCCTTGACGGTGTGTCCGATCGTGATTTCTGCGTGGAATTTATGAGTTTTTGTTCCATTTTGATGATGCACTTGTCCAGACTTGCGGAGGAGATTATTCTCTGGTCGAGCTGGGAGTTCAAATTTGTTGAGTTGTCGGATGCATATACTACGGGATCGTCCATCATGCCGCAGAAAAAGAATTCTGATATGGCGGAATTGATTCGCGGCAAGACGGGACGTGTTTATGGCGATTTGTTTGCCCTGCTTACGACCTTGAAGGGGTTGCCTTTGGCTTACAACAAGGATATGCAAGAAGACAAAGAGAGTGTCTTCGATGCTGTTGACACGGTCGTGCATTGTTTGGAGGTGCTTACCCCAATGCTCGCGACGATGACGGTATTGGGCGACAATATGAAGCGCGCTGCTCAAAAGGGCTTTATCAACGCAACGGATCTCGCAGACTATCTCGTTAAGAAGGGAATGCCTTTCCGCGCCGCGTATAAAGTTGCTGGTGGAGTCGTAGCTAAATGTATTTCCGAGGGAAAGGTATTGGAGGAGTTGACTCTCCAAGAATACCGAGTATTTAGCGATTTGATCGAGGACGACATTTTGGCGGAAATTGATCTTGCTACCTGCGTAGCAAAACGCAACTCGGAGGGCGGAACCTCTCCTGCGTCCGTTCAAGCGCAAATCGAATATGTTTTGAACAAGATAAAACAATAATATCTTTATAAAATCTGTTTTCAATGAGGTGGATATATGGGAATTGGATTGAAAGGGAAACACTTTCTTAAATTGTTAGATTTGACTCCGGAGCAGATTGGCGGCTTGATTGATCTGGCGCTAGATTTGAAGGCGAAAAAGAAAACCGGCATTGCTCACCGTATGTGTGAGGGAAAAAATATAGCCCTGATCTTTGAAAAGACCAGCACAAGAACTCGCTGCGCATTTGAGGTGGCGGGAGCTGATTTGGGTATGCATCCTGTCTATCTGGATCCTACCGGCTCGCAGATTGGCAAGAAAGAAAGTATTGCTGATACCGCTCGTGTTTTAGGTCGGATGTTTGACGGTATTGAGTATCGCGGTTACGGGCAGGAGGTTGTAGAAGAACTGGCAAAATATGCAGGCGTTCCTGTGTGGAATGGCCTGACCAATGAGTTCCATCCCACCCAAATTTTGGCTGATTTTATGACCATTAAAGAGGAATTCGGAAGTTTGGATGGAATTAAGCTTGTTTACATGGGAGATGCTCGCTATAACATGGGCAATTCACTCATGGTTGGCTGTGCCAAAATGGGATTGCATTTTGTTGCATGCGCTCCCGCCAAGTATTTCCCGTCCCCTGAGCTGGTCCGTGAATGCCAAGCGATTGCTGAACGGACAGGAGCTGTTTTGGAATTTATTGAAGATCCGATGGAGGCGGTAAAGGGCGCACATGTCATCTACACCGACGTTTGGGTTTCGATGGGTGAGCCCGCAGAGGTTTGGAAGGAAAGAATCGCGGATTTGATGCCGTATCGTGTTACTTCTTCGTTGATGAATCATGCGGGCGACCAATGTCGTTTTATGCATTGCCTTCCCGCATTCCATGATTTGAAGACAACTACAGGAAAGGAAATTTTTGATAAATTCGGTCTTGACTGTATGGAAGTTACAGACGAGGTTTTTGAGAGCCCAGCATCCATTGTTTTCGACGAAGCTGAAAACCGTATGCACACCATCAAAGCTGTTATGGCTGCGACCTTGTGTGAAAATCTCTAATCTTGTGTTAATATCTCAAAAAAGAGTCGCTCGAAGCGACTCTTTTTGCTTTTTTCCCCCGGTTATACTTCTTTGAAAAAAAGTTTTGGAAAATAGCAAAAAAAAGTTGAAATCCACATATTTATATGTTATAATATACAGAAGTGAAATTATCGCGGAAATACGAAACTCAAATTGCTGTATACGCCTTGTGCGGTCTCGATATAAAATCTAAGTTAGGATGGTGGATTTGCTATGATAATTGCAAGCTCCTTTATGAACAAATTAACGGAATTTTTCTCCTCGTACATACTAGATCCCATTATGAATATCGGTTGGCGAGACATTGTGGATATTTTGCTTTTGGCAGTGATTTTGTATTACTTGCTGCGCTTTGTCCGCGATCGACGCGCATGGACGCTTTTGGTTGGATTTACCGTTTTAGGCGTATTCTATGTTCTTACGCAAGCATTGGGGCTTCGCGTGGTCAATATGGTTTTGCGCGCGTTTTTCGATATGTATATTGTGTTTATCATTGTCATTTTTCAGCGAGAGATTCGCGATGCGTTGGAAAAGATCGGCGGAACGGTATTGCAGTTGCGCAAATTCGGATCCCCGTCGCAGTCGGTGGCAGATGCGGCGGCAATCATTGGTGTACTCTCGGAAGCCGCTTGCGATTTGTCTCGCGAAAAATGCGGTGCGTTGATTGTCATTGAGCGCAACACCAAACTGGGTGATTATGTGAAGACCGGTATTGTCTTGGATGCGCAGATGTCTTGCGAGCTGTTTGGAAATTTGTTTTTCAACCGTTCTCCGCTTCACGATGGCGCTGTCATCGTCAGAGACGGGAAAATATCGGCGGCAGGCTGCATTCTTCCTTCGTCCAAGAGTTCGGCTATTCCCAAGGAGTTGGGAACTCGTCACCGCGCAGCCGTCGGCATCAGCGAGCAAAGTGATGCGGTAGTTATCGTTGTTAGTGAAGAGACGGGCATCATTTCCATTGCCAATAACGGTATCCTTAAACGCGGGTATAATTCCGGTACGTTGAAGGATGATCTTTTCTTGCTTTTGACGGGATCAACGGAACAAGATGCCATTCCCGGTTTCACCTCTGAAACCGACACAAGCAAAGCAGAATAAGGAGGCTAATATGAAACACACAAGCTTTGAAATTTCGTATGGCGATCACAATCACGAAGAAGTGATCATTCATCGAAAAAAGAGACACGGCTACTTGAAACTTAAGATTGCCAGCCTTATGTTAGCTTTTTTGTTTTGGCTTGCCGTTACGGCCGTTGGGTCAAATCAATCATCATCCAATGATCAGAAAGATCAAACATTGAAACAACCCGCGCAGGAGCAGGTTGAGACATAATTTGAAGAAAACGGAGGACAAATGTCGTCGATGGAACAGCAAATCAATATACTCATCGGCGACATTCGCGTGTCGCCCAATGCGACCGATGATCAAATAACAGAACAAGCCAAAAAGGAAATGAAGCGAGCCGGTGTTTCGGTTTCCTCGCTTCATTTCCGTTTGTATAAAAAATCGATTGATGCGCGTAAGCAGGATACCATCCGTCTGGTGTGTACCGTACTTGTTCAGCCGACAGAACCCCTTTCCCAAAGTGTGATTTCCCGTATTTCATCGCTACCCGGGGTTCGTGTATGTTCCAAGGAGACTCTTTCATTGTCGCAAGGAACACTCCCGCTTACCCGCCGTCCGTTGATTGTCGGCATGGGACCTGCGGGATTGTTTTGCGCTTTGTTGCTCGCGGAAAACGGATATGCCCCGATTTTGATTGATCGCGGCGATTGTGTTGCAGACCGTGTTCGCGCTGTGGAAAATTTCATCACCCGCGGAACGCTGGATACAGATAGTAATATACAATTTGGCGCAGGGGGAGCCGGAACTTTTTCGGACGGCAAGCTTGTTACACGTATCAGCGATGCCAGATGTGACTATGTTTTGACACGGTTACATGAGTTTGGCGCGCCGGAAGATATCTTGGTTAAGGCAAAGCCCCACATTGGTACTGACGTACTCCGAGTTGTGGTTGATCGCATCCTTGAGCGGATTCAAGCTTGCGGCGGACAAGTCCTTTACCGTACTCGTATGGATGGTGTAACTGAACATTCCGACGGCACGCTTACTGTGACGACCAGCAAGGGTGACTTTGTGTGTGGCGCTTTGGTGCTCGCCTTGGGACACAGTGCAAGAGATACGTATCAAATGCTGATTTCTCGTCAATTTGCCATTGTACCAAAACCCATGTCTGTCGGCGTGCGAATCGAGCATCTGCAAGAAGATATTGACAGAGCGTTATATGGTAAGTATGCAGGACACCCCTCTCTTGGCCCTGCAGAATATACCCTTTCAGATACTAAGGGCGAGCGCGGCGTTTACACATTTTGTATGTGTCCCGGCGGTCAGGTCGTAGCGGCTGCTTCCGAAGAGGGAGGCGTAGTTGTCAATGGCATGAGCTATCATGCGCGCGACGGTAAGAACGCAAACTGTGCTGTTGCGGTGTCGGTGTCTCCAAGTGAATACGGTGCTGTGGATGGTAATGCGGCTCTTGGCGCGATTGCCTATCAAAGAAACATCGAGCGAGCTGCCTTTGCTGTCGGAGGTCGTGATTACAGCGCTCCCGTGCAGACTCTGGGAGATTTTATGGATGACGTGGTGAAGCATGAGCCCTCCCGAGTTCTTCCGACCTATCGAAACGGCGAGCATATTTGTGTGGCGAACTTGGCGCAGGTATTGCCGCATGATGTTGTGACATCTTTGCGCTATGGCCTTGCTTCTTTTGATCGGAAAATCAAAGGTTTTGCAGCTCCGGATGCGGTTTTGACCGCTCCTGAAACACGGACGTCTGCCCCTGTTCGCATTTTGCGCGGAGAAGACTATGCGGCCTTGGGGCATGAACGTATTTATCCCTGCGGCGAAGGCGCGGGATATGCCGGCGGCATCACCAGTGCCGCGGTGGATGGTTTAAAGATTGCGCAAGCGATTGTTGCCAAATATGCTCCACCGATCAATCAAATAGATTAAATACAGTCGAGATGTGCTTATTGCCATCTCTTATGATATTGGGGAATTACATGGAAAATAAAATCAAAAGAAATAAAGTCTGGGTGGAACGATACGAGGCTGATGCCGTGTCGGAAGCATCCGTGGATAATATAGCTGACTTCTTAGGGCTTACCCGCCAAACGGCTAAGGTATTGTACAATCGTGGATGCCGTGATGCCATTGGCGCTAAAGCTTTTTTGGAGCAAAGTGAAGAGAAAATGCATGATCCTTTCTTGCTCAAAGATGTGGATCTTGCCGTGGCTCGGATTCGCCGGGCAATCGAAAACAAGGAGCGTATCGCTATTTACGGCGATTATGACGTCGATGGTGTTACATCGGTCAGTTTGCTGTATCTGTTTTTGTCTGAGCGAGGAGCTGACGTGGGATATTATATCCCCAGCCGCATTCGTGACGGCTATGGTCTTACAACGGCTGCCATTGATATGCTGGCCGACGAGCGCGGAGTTAAATTGATCATTACAGTTGATACGGGTATTACCGCTATTGAGGAGGTTCGTCATGCGGCGGCTCGGGGCATTGATATGGTTATTACCGACCACCATGAATGCCACGTGGAATTGCCGACTGCTTGTGCCGTAGTTAATCCGCATCGTCCCGATTGTGAATATCCCTTCAAAGAATTGGCCGGCGTCGGTGTCGTGTTTAAGCTGTTGTGTGCTTACGAGATGACCGAATGTCGTGAGAATGGGCGTCCTATGATCGAGGGGGCGCATCGCGTTTGCTCCGAATATGCTGATCTTGTGGCACTTGGTACCATTGCCGATGTGATGCCGATTGTTGACGAAAACCGTATTATAGTTTCTTATGGCCTTCACATGATTGCGCACACACGCCGTCTTGGCTTGTCTGCACTGATCGATGCGGCCTTACCGTCTACTCGCATACGGGGAGGTTATCCGATTCCGTTGACACCGGAAGAACGCGTGGAGCAAAGGAAAAAGCGGATCAATTCCGGCTTTGTCGGATTTGGACTTGCTCCCAGAATCAATGCAGCAGGACGTATCAGTACCGCATCTAAGGCGGTAGAACTTTTACTGGCTGATACGGAAGAGCAGGCGGCAGAATTAGCGCGAGAGCTGTGCGAGATCAATGTTCGTCGTCAAATTGAGGAAAATCGCGTTGCTGAACAGGCCTATCAGATGATTGAGCAAACGGTGGATTTTGAAAATGATCGTATTATTGTGCTCGATGGAGATCATTGGCCGCAGGGAATTGTTGGTATCGTGTCGTCGAGAGTGACGGAACGCTATGGCTTGCCTTCCATTTTGATTTCTTTTGATGGCTCCATTCAAAATGATACTCCCTGTTCCAATGACATCGGAAAAGGATCCGGTCGCAGCATCAAGGGTATGAATTTAGTGGAATCTTTGATGGCTTGTGACGATCTCTTGTTGCGTTACGGCGGACATGAGTTGGCGGCGGGAATGTCGATCGCAAGAGGAAACATCGAGCGGTTTCGACGCCGTATCAATGAGGTCGCCTGCGCACAATTAGGCGAAGAGCAGCTCGTTCTTCAGTTGAATGCCGAATGCGAACTGCAACCGCAGGATATGACGATGAAGTTGGCCGAGGAACTGGATCGGATGGAGCCGTTTGGTGTTGCCAATCCGGTACCGCAGTTCATCGCGAAGGATATGACGTTGCGACGTGTGGTTGCGATGGGGGGCGGCAAACATACAAAATTGCTGTTAACCAAAGACGATTTTTCCATTTATGCTGTTTATTTTGGCGTCTCGCCGGCACAGCTTCATATTGTTGCGGGTGAGAGAGTAGACGTTTTGTTCCAGTTAAACATCAACGAATTCCAAAACGAGCGTAGCCTTCAGATGATCGTACAAGATATCCGCAAAAGTGAGGCATATCTAAACGAACAGCAAAAAATACGTGACCGATATGAGGAAATTCGTGCCGGTGCCATACTGGAAGAATATGAGGAATGTTATATTCCGACCCGAGATGATTTTGCGCGTGTCTATACGTTTTTGCGCCGTGAGTTCCGTCAGGGAAATACGACGTTTTCTGATCAGGAACTACTGATGGCGCTGGAGAGCGAATATCCCGGCACAATCAACTATGTTAAGTTAAAATACATTATTCGCATCCTTCAGGAACTGCAAATTTGCGGCGTGAGTGAACCGGATGAAGGATATTATATTTTCGATATTTATTTTTCTCCTACCAAGAGTTCTATCGATAAGTCTTCCATTTTGAAAAAGCTGAAGAACCAGTGCAGGAGAAAGTAATTAGGTTAAAGTGAGCCGCAACAGTTGCGGCGGAAAGGAAGGTATGTATGGCTAGTCCAATTCATACTGACATTTCGCGGTTACTCATCATGCTTGCCGCAACAGGCAAGAATTACGATACCGAGAAAATACAACGGGCGTTTGAATATGCCAATGCTTTGCATGAGGGACAAAGCCGCGCCAGCGGTGAAGCCTACATTTCGCATCCGATCGCGGTGGCTGAAATCGTGGGAAGTCTGGAGCTTGATACGGACTCTATTTGTGCCGCGTTGCTTCACGACACTGTAGAGGATTGCTCTGATAAGACCAATCTGAAGGAGATTGAAAAGAAGTTTGGTCGAGACGTGGCTTTGCTGGTAGATGGTCTTACCAAAATCGTTATGCTCCAGGTGGACGATAAAGAAGAGGCGCATATTGAAAACCTGCGCAAAATGTTGCTCGCTATGTCACATGATGTTCGAGTCATTTTTATCAAACTCTGTGATCGTCTGCACAACATGAGAACACTGGATGCCAAGCCCGAAAATAAGCGACGCTTGACGGCTCTTGAAACCATGCAGGTCTATGCTCCTTTGGCTCATCGCCTTGGTATCCATAAGCTCAAGTTGGAACTGGAAAATTTGAGCCTTTCTTATCTTGACCCCATTGGTTATACCGAGGTCAAAGACGACATTGAAAAGAAGTATGGCCAAAACGTTGATTTCATCGAAAACATCCGTCACATGGTGGAAGAGAAACTGCGCGAGAACCAAATTCATTTCGAACTGGAAGGACGTATTAAGTCGGTCTATTCTGTATATCGGAAGATGTACAATCAAAACAAAAGCTTTGACGAAATTTACGACTTTTATGCGTTGCGCGTAATCGTAGAAAATGAGGCGGAATGCTATTCTGTTCTGGGCTATATTCACGAGATGTTCAAGTCCATTCCCGGACGCTTCAAGGACTATATTTCAACGCCTAAGCCCAATATGTACCGTTCTTTGCATACGACTGTTATCGGACACGACGGTATTCCGTTTGAGGTTCAGATCCGTACGTGGGAGATGCATCAGTTTGCTGAATACGGTATGGCGGCACACTGGAAGTATAAGTCCGGCGCTTCTTCTCGAGAGGAAATGAACAAGAAGCTGGAGTGGATCGCTCGCCTGATTGAAACTGAGGATGGTACCAGAGATCCCGACGAATTCTTGCATGCATTGAAGACGGATATTTTCCAAGACGAGGTGTTTGTGTTCACTCCCAAGGGAGATGTTATTGCGTTGCCTCAGGGTGCGACGGTAATTGACTTTGCGTACTCCATTCATTCCGCGATTGGTAACAAGATGATTGGCGCTAAAATCAATGGTATGATTGTTCCCATCGATCGTTGTCCCGAAAACGGAGAAATTGTCGAGATCATTACTGCTTCAAACAGTAAAGGTCCAAGCCGCGACTGGCTTAATATTGTTCGCACGAGCGAGGCTCGTAATAAGATTCGTCAATGGTTTAAGAAAGAGACCCGTGTGGAAAACGTTGCGGCAGGTAAGAATATTATTGATGCTGAAATGAAAAAATACGCTCGTTCGTTGACCGAGGCAGAGATTGCTGAGGTTGTCAACGGCGTTGCCAAAAAGGCGGGCTTTGCCACAGCGGACGATCTTTACAATACCCTCGGTTACGGAGGAATGTCGGTCTCCAAGATTGCCATTAAGCTTCATGATGAATATGTCCGTATGTTCCGCGCTCGCGAGATCGTCGAGCCGTTGGATAATGAAGCGCAAGCCAAAGCAACCAATGAAAGTGCTGCAGCTGCAACCAAACCGAAAAATTTGCGATCGAACAGCGGAATTATTATTGATGGCGAAAGCGGATGTCAGGTTAAATTCGCTAAGTGCTGTAACCCGTTGCCGGGCGATAACATTATTGGTTTCATTACCAAAGGCTATGGCGTTTCCGTACACAAGAGAGACTGTCCGAACGTCATTGAAGGATTAAATAAAACAGAAAATGAAGGTCGCTGGATTACGGCAGAATGGGAACGCGGTGCCAATACTTCCGGTAAGGACTTGTACGAAGCGCATCTTCAGGTTCATACAGAAAACAGAATCGGCATGCTGGCCGACGTTACTGTTGCCCTGGCGGAAATGAAGGTTTCCATTTTGCAGGTCAACTGTGTTTCTCGTGCGGATGATACCGCGATTCTTTCCATGAAGGTTAGCTGTAAGAATACCGAACACTACGATTCGATTGTTTCTCGCCTTAGAGTGCTTTCGGGTGTTTTGGATGTCGTTCGCGGTTTTGCCACTTGATTGAAATAACGATAGGGAGTTTTATATGATTGCTGTTGTTCAACGTGTCGCTCATGCGCAAGTTGTGGTTGATGAAAAGGTCGTTGGCCAATGCGGACATGGGCTGATGGTACTTTTGGGCGTTGCCGCTGAAGATACGGAAGCGGAAGCTCGTGTCATTGCTCAAAAATTGGTGAAATTACGCATTTTTCGCGATGAAAATGATAAAATGAATCTTTCTATAAGGGATATTGGCGGAGAAATGTTGGTGATTTCTCAGTTTACACTTCTTGCTGACACCTCGCATGGCAATCGCCCAAGTTTTATTGGCGCTGGAAGTCCCGCACATGCGAATGAGCTGTATGAGAAGTTTCTTGATTTGATTCGAGAGGAGAATATTCCTGTTCAGGCGGGTGTATTTGGCGCCGATATGAAGGTTTCGCTCCTCAATGACGGACCGGTGACGATTATTATGAACTCGGCCGACTACAAATATAAAAAATAAGCGCGCACGAATGCAACGGAAAGGTTGGAGAACGATCTCATGAAAGTACAAATTGAAGGGAAGATCAATAGTTACTATGTGCAGATGCTGTGCATGATCTTTTTCCCCGGAACAAATTTTAAGGTTCAGACGCAACAGTTGGAGAATGAACCCTCCCTTTGTCTGCGTGTGATCGAAAATGAAGATGGATGCCATGCCTTTGCTACAATGACAGCCGATGATAGAACTGCGACGGGAGAGCAATTCACCCCCTTTACCCCGGAACACACCAAAGAAAAAACGGCAAAATTGGCCGTTGGTGCCGCAGTTATCGCCGCGGGCGGAAAGCTACTGGGCTATCGGCCTTCTTGGGGTATCATTACGGGTGTTCGTCCCGCCAAGATGGCAATGGACTTGCTGGCCAAAGGGAAGACTCCCGAAGAAGTGCGCAACATACTGACACACGACTATTTTGCCATCCCCAAAAAGGCGGCACTTGCAACGGAAGTTGCTTTGACTGAGAAAGCTCTTGTCGGTACGCCTGACAAAAGGGATTGCAGTATGTATATTTCCATTCCTTTTTGCCCGACGCGCTGTTCTTATTGTTCGTTTGTTTCTTATACATCGCAGCGTTTGCTTTCTTTGATTCCTGAATATTTGACCGTTCTGACGGCAGATATTAAGCGACTTCTTAGCGAGATTCAAAAGCTGAATTTGAATCTTAAGACGGTATATATCGGCGGCGGTACTCCTACAATATTAACCCCCGATCAGTTACGACTCCTGTTGTCCTGCGTGGCTGAAGGGTGCGACGTGTCAAAGCTGGAGGAATACACGTTGGAATCCGGACGCCCGGATACGATCACTGCTGAAAAGTTTGCTGTGGCCAAAGAATATGGTATTACTCGTGTTAGTGTAAATCCTCAAACATTGTCTGATGATGTATTACAGCGCATTGGACGTGACCATAATACAAGTGACTTTTTGCGTGCTTTTGACACCGCTCGTGCTTCCGGCATACAATGTATCAACACGGATTTGATCGTAGGATTGCCCGGCGATCGATTTACAACATTTGCTCGTTCTTTTGATAAAATTCTGGATCTCAATCCGGAAAATATTACTGTACATACGTTTTGTGTCAAAAAAGCCGCTGATATTGTTCAGCAGAGCGATGTGTATTCTCGTCAAGGCGGAGATGCAGGAAAATGCGTTGATTATACCCAGATTTGCGCGCCAAAGAATGGTTATATTCCGTATTATATGTATCGCCAAAAGAATACGGTTGGCAACTTTGAAAACGTTGGCTTAGCTCGTCCTGGTACCGAGGGAAGATACAATATTTACATGATGGAAGAATATCATTCCATCTTTGCCGCAGGAGCGGGAGCTGTCAGCAAGGTTGTGGACTATTCGCCGGCTCCCGGAAAGTCTCCTGTGATTGACCGCTATTTTAATCATAAGTATCCTTATGAATACCTGCGCGATCATGCCTTTGATGACAAGATTGCATTCATTGAAAAATTTTATGAGGAGCGAGAACTCCTCATGTAAGGAGGTAATCTCGTTATGTTAAAAAACGCTCCGGATATGTTTTCCGATATTTCTCAAGCTTCGCAGTATATGACCGCTTGTGAGGATGAATTTCGCCAGCAAGTGATTGCTCTGACAAACCGATTGCTGTCTCATCCCGAGCTTCGCCTAATTGGACTCTCCGGCCCTACTTGCGCAGGAAAAACAACGGCGGCAAGTATTATTACCGAGCAGCTTGAAACTGCCGGACGTAGCGTCCACATCATTTCCGTAGATGACTTTTTCCGTGAACAGCCTCATGGAAGGGAATTGATGAAAGACCCGGATGGAGCTAAAAAATTGGATTTTGATTCCATCGATGCGTTGGATTTCCAGCTGTTTTCTGATTTCATGGATACTCTGATGAAAACGGGCCGAGCTATGATGCCTCGCTTTAATATTGGCGCGGGCGTACGGGAAGGGTTTGTTGAATTAAACGCGCCGAGGGAAGAAGACATCTTTTTGATTGAGGGAATTCAGGTCGTTTACCCCGAGATCAATGCGCTTTTGTGTCAGTATAACTACAGAAGTATATTTATCCGCCCGGAGAAAACGCTTTGCGTTGGGGGCAACGTTTATGAACCAAACGAAATACGATTGCTGCGGAGATTGGTCAGGGACTATTATTTCCGCTCCAGCGATGCGGCATTTACTTTCTTTGCCTGGGATAGTGTTCGCGAAAACGAAGAAAAAAGCATTTTCCCTTATGCGGAAGCTTGCGATGAGCAACTCGATTCGCTGATGGGATATGAAATTGGCATTCTTCGTCCGCACTTGGAAAATATTTTGTCACACATCCCGTCTGGCAGCGTCTATCGCTCTTATGCAGATAGCATTCTTTCCAAAATTGCGACCGTTCAACCGTTAAAAGCAGAGTGGCTACCGCCCTACGCACTTTACCGTGAGTTTGTTCCATATCCGGGATGAGAAAATCACTCTTGAAAGGATTGACTGTAAATGAAATTGTTGTTCAAAAATGCACGGCTGTTTCCGGAGGCAATGCCCCAAAATTGCCGTGACGAAGATACGGTGAATCTCGTTGTAACCGATGAGGTGATCACTTATATTGGGACGTCTTATCCTCAGGATGCGTTCGATCGCGTGATCGATTGTCATGAAAATCTCCTGATGCCGGCTTTTTATAATGCCCATTGCCATGCCGCTATGACAATTTTTCGCGGCTATGGTGAGGATTTGCCGCTCCGCCGTTGGCTGGACGAAAAGATCCTTCCTGCCGAAGATCGCTTGAATTTCCGCAGAGTGTATTATGGCTCTAAATTGGCGATTGCGGAGATGATTCGCAACGGCGTTGTTTCTTTTAGCGATATGTATTTCTTTCAGGATGCGACAGCAGAGGCTGTTTTGGAGACCGGTGTGAAGGCAAATGTTGCACGTAGTATCGTTTCCTTTGATCCCGCAATCACAAAAGAACAGGATCATCGCTTTGCGGAGTCGGTTCGCTTGGTTAAGCAGTATCACGGTGCCGGCAATGGAAGACTGAAAATAGATATGTCTCTTCACGCAGAATATTCTAATGTTGATGCCTGCTGTCGGTATGTTGCAGAGTATGCAAAAGAAAATAATCTTCGTATGCAGTTGCATCTGTCCGAGACGCAAACGGAGCATGAGCAGTGTATTGAGCGACACGGCATGACTCCCACGGCATATTTTGCTTCCATGGGCGTTCTGGACGTTCCTACGACGGCAGCTCATTGCGTTTATGTTACGGATGAAGATATCAGCATCATCAAAGAAAAGGGCGTGACCCCCGCGCACAATCCCGTCAGCAATTTGAAACTGGGAAGTGGTGTTATGAGATTGCGCACCATGCTGGACGCAGGTATCCCCGTGGCTTTTGGTACTGACGGTGTTGCTTCCAATAACCAGCTCAGTATTTTGAGAGAGTTGCAGACGGCGGCCATTCTTCATAAGGGAATTCACCGTGATCCTGCGAACATTCGCGCGTTTGAACTCCCGGTCATTGCCACTCGCAACGGTGCTTTGGCGCAAGGCCGTCAAGATTGTGGTATGATTGCTGTCGGAGCGCGTGCTGACTTGATTTTGATCGATCTTTCTGCTATCAATAATATTCCTTGTTATGACCTTGCCACCACGGTGGCATATAGCGCCAATCCGTCAAACATATTACTTACCATGTGTGATGGACGTATACTTTTTGAAAACGGTGAGTATACTTCGATTGATATCGAATGCTTGCGATTTGAGGCAAGACAGATCATTCGACATTACTTCGACTGAAGTATTACCGATCAAGGAGTAGCAAGAATATGAAATTCAGCGTCAAAACCGTGCATTATACCAAGACGCATTTGCGTCGTGAGAACATTTCCTCAGGGCGTGTGTTCTTATCCGGAGTCATGGTTTTGACGCTTTCTACCATTCTGGTTAAAGTCATTGGATTGCTCTATAAAATTCCCATGTTGCGCCTTCTCGGCAGTGAAGGTATGGGGTATTTCAATGCGGCATACGAGTGGTATGCAACTCTTTGCGTGATTGCTACGTCCGGCCTTCCGTTGGCCAGTTCGATTTTGATTGCTCGTGCCGGAGAGCGAAAGACAGAGATTCAACAAATTGAGCGCTTGTCTTGGCGGGTCTTTGGATGCTTGGGTGTGATAGGAACGCTGTTTTTGCTTTTCGGAGCATCGACCATTGCCCGCGCCATCGGAAGCCCCAACACGAAATTTGCCATAGCCGCTGTTGCTCCTACCATGTTGTTTTCGTGTCTTTCCGGTGCCTATCGGGGCTATTTTCAAGGGCGTCAAAATATGATTCCTACGGCTGTTTCACAAGTGATAGAAGCAGCGGGTAAATTGTTGTTTGGACTTTTATTTGCGTTTTTTGCAAAGCGGCGAGGCTTGAATACCGCTCAAATTGCTGCCTGCGCAATGTTAGGCCTGTCTTTGGGCGTTGCAATTTCATTTGTCTATTTGGCCTTCGAACGTAAATACGATTCATCGTTATCGGCCGACGAGCTGTCCGCTGATGGGAAAGACTGTCCGATGTCCGGGTCGCGTTTGTTTCGGCAACTGTTGGGCATTGCCGTTCCGGTCACAATCAGTTCTTCTGTGATGAACGTAACGCGGTTGTTTGACATGGCGATGATTCTTCGCCGCTTGCAATATCTTGGTTATCATACAGCCGAAGCCAATGCCTTATATGGCGGATATACAACCATGGCAGTGCCGATTTTTAGCCTGATTCCATCTTTGATTACTTCCGTTTCTTTGGCTTTGGTCCCAACGCTGACGGCTGCTATTAAAACTGGAGACAGCCAAACGCAAAAAGCGTCTGCCGGAAGCGCCATTCGCCTAACTGCCTTACTTTCACTCCCGGCATCCTTTGCTGTGGTGATCTACAGTAAAAGTATTTTGTCATTGCTCTTCGGCAATGCACCAGAAGTATCCTCGGCGGCTCCCATGCTTTCTGTTTTGGCGATGTCGATCTTCTTTTCCGGTATTATCACAACAACCAATGCCATATTACAAGCGTACGGGCATACTCGCGCCCCGATTTTTTCTATGCTCATTGGATCTGTCGTGAAGTTGTTGGGCGCCTATGTTTTAATTGGATTGCCCGGTATTCACATCTACGGTGCGCCCATTAGCACGTTTTTGTGTGATACTGTGATCGTTGGAATCAATTTTTCACTGATAGCGAAGCATACCGATGTATTACCATCGTTGCGCCGAGCATTGGGGAGACCCTTGATCGTCTCATTTTTCGCCGTTGGTATTCCCGGGGTGCTATATGCTGCATTGGTGCTGGGAGGATATTCGCACATCAATTTGTTTTTTGCCTCGGTTCCCGTAACGTTGGCAATATACCTCGTGTTGTGTTTACGGATAGGACTTGTTGGAAAAGAAGAGTTATCTATGCTACCGCGTGGAATTTCGCGACGACTCGAACGCATTTGTCGAGTCTCGCCTAAAAATGAATAAATGGATGGGATGAATCCCCATCCTTAAAGTAAAGACGTACATAAAAAAGGAGATCAAAACAATGGATGTGCAACAGTATATTATCTGGCGGGACGAAAAAATCAAGGAGTTGCTTGCCAAGGACAAATATGATTTTTCAGATCTTTGTGACATCATTACGATATTGCGCGGAGAAGGAGGATGTCCTTGGGACAGGGAACAGGATCATCACTCCATTCGCAAGGGGATGATTGAAGAATGCTATGAAGTGATCGAGGCAATTGATACGGATGATCCGTTGCTTCTGAGAGAAGAACTGGGGGATGTTTTGTTGCAAATCGTCTTCCATGCGGATATTGAGAAGGACGAAGGAAGATTTGATATTCATGATGTTGCCAACGATGAGTGTGTCAAAATGATTCATCGCCACCCTCACGTATTCGGTCAGGTCAAAGCGGATACATCGGAGCAAGTGTTGGTTAACTGGGAGGCAATTAAAACTGCGGAGAAGCAACGCACTTCGATCTCGGATCAACTGCACGCGATTCCCGCTGTTTTGCCGGCATTGATGCGAGCACAAAAGGTTGCAAAAAAGACGGATTCTTTTGTAGATGTTGAACTGAAAGATTTGTTGCAAGAAACTGCCGATTCTCTTTCGACATTGGATCAATTTGAAGGAACTGCGGAACAAAAGGAGGCCATCGGAGATATTTTGTTCCGTATGACAGCTATTTGTCGCAGAATGGGGATCGAGGCAGAAGAGGCGTTGACAATGGCAACGGAAAGCGTCATCGACCATGCCGCAAAACTTTGATTTTTTGACCGGTCATTCTTTTGAAAAGTTCAAAAAAGCTTGAAAATAAAAGATAAAAATCACAAAAAACTCTTGAAAATAGCACAATAATATGGTATAATGCTGCAGAAGAGAACTGCGTGTGCAGTGCTTTGATTAATTTAGTGAAAGGATAGTGAAATCATGAACAAATCTCAATTGATTGATGCTGTTGCTCAAAATAGCGGTCTGAAGAAGAAGGATGCAGAGGCTGCCATCAACGCGCTGACTGTTGCCATCACCGACGCTCTGAAGAATGGCGAGAAGGTCCAGCTGGTTGGCTTTGGTACCTTTGAGGCTAAGGTTCGCGGCGAGAGAACCGGCCGTAACCCCAAGACCGGCGAAACCATCACGGTTGCCGCAAGCAAGCACCCCGCTTTCAGCGCCAGCAAGGCTCTGAAGGATCAGCTGAACTAATTGTTTCGCAGATCGTTAAGATCAAATATTGTCCGCTATGAGATTGGACAAGTTTTTGAAGGTATCCCGTGTGATTAAACGTCGAACCGTGGCCAATGAGGCGTGTGATAACGCTCATGTAACTGCCAATGGTCGGCCGGCCAAGGCATCGTATGATGTCAAGGTTGGGGACGTTCTCGAGATTACTTTCGGCGAGCGAACTCTGAAAATCCGTGTCCTTGGAGTGCAAGAGCATGTAACTAAGGCAGGCGCGACCGAACTTTACGAAGTCGTGGAATAACAGTGAATACTCCCGCATATATTTCATCAAGAATGTATGCGGGAGGGCTGTTATGAGCGAAATGAAAGAAATT
This sequence comes from Eubacteriales bacterium, assembly GCA_045631585.1. Classification (GTDB taxonomy): domain Bacteria; phylum Bacillota; class Clostridia; order Oscillospirales; family CAG-272; genus SIG644. The sequence continues at coordinate 20,810 of JAZQUX010000255.1, forward strand.
AAAAAAGATACTGCTCCCAAAGAGCATGGATTTATTGTAAGAGAACGTGCTCACGTTGAGATCCGCGGTATGACGGAGGTCATCAGCTTTGATGAAACCGGGGTGTCATTGGCTACCACGGGAGGGAATATGGTCATCGAGGGTTCGGATCTTCATGTTAATGTCTTGGATGTTAGAGAAGGTACCGTTACCGTAGATGGTCACGTTGACAGCATCTACTATTCCGATCCATCGCCTTCGGATGGTTCCCACGGTCTGTTTGGCAGATTCTTCCGTTAAGAATGGAAGTATCTCAGGGAAATCTGGCATGGCTTTGGATTGGTGCACTTCTGTGCGGTTTTGTTTTGGCAGTACTGGAAGACTTGCTGTTGAGAAGCATTCGCGCTCTTGTTTTGCCAATCAACGTATGCAACCTTTCGCCCCGCCGTTTGCGGATGTATCAATTTATGATGCCAAAAGGTGTATGCGCCAGTGAGCAACCATGTCATCGTCCGTGTCGTCGTTTTTTTCATATTTGGCGCGCGATGGCACGATTTATATACGATGTTCTCTTTGCCGTGGCTTTTGCCGTCATTTTAATTTTGTTACTTTATCTTGTGAATGATGGCCGATTTCGCTTTAGTGCCGTGTGTATCATGGTGATCGGTATTGTCCTGTATCGCTGGACGCTCGGTCGTATCTTATATCGCGCGGAATCTATTATAGCCATCCTTTGGCAGGGAGTATTGGCACGGTTGATACAGATTGTATCTTTTCCTGCGCGCTGTGTTTGGACGTGGATGGCTCGACCGCGTCGCTTCTTCCGAGCCCGTGTGAGCGCTTTGAGGCAACGCATTCGCCACATAAGAAAAGAACGCAAAAAACGAGCATTGGAACGGAAGAAAAAACACGACGATCACTTTTTATCAGAGGAAAACAAAGCCATACCGCAACGAAAACCGGATGGAAGATATATGTTTGTGGCAGGAGGGAGCAACCGCCATAAATGATATTTTAAGATTGCTCTCCATTTTAGAACTTTAGAACGTTGAAAACAACAGGAAGGAGGAAGTGTCATGCCGGATTTGGAGCAAACGAGTGAACAACAAAAGCAACCCTCTGCGCGAATCAGCCTGGGACTTCGTTGTTTCCTTTTATTGATATTGGTTCTGTCAGTTGTTATTTTCGCGTCTCGTATGCTGACCTACCATCAACTGACCGAAGAAAAGAAACTATTAGAAGACAAGAAAGATTTGTATCAAGCACAGATCGATAAGATGAATCATTATTTGGATGGTTCGCTCGATTACGAGGACATTATTCGAATCGCGCGCGATAAGTACAATCTTGTTTTTCCCGATGATACGATTATATATTCCGGACAGGGCGATCAGCCGTAATCGGAGGATACATGACGATGGATAAAAAAGGAAACGGAAAAATTATTACACAAAACAAGAAAGCTTGGCACGAATATTTCGTGGAAGAAACCTATGAAGCCGGGATTGAGTTGTTTGGTACGGAGGTCAAAAGTCTTCGCGCCGGAAACGTCAATCTCAAGGATTCCTATTGCTCGATAGATAACGGGGAATTGTTTGTGCGGCAGATGCACGTCAGCCCCTACGAACACGGTAATATTTTTAATCGTGATCCTCTGCGCCCGCGCAAGCTACTGATGCACAAAAAGGAGATTCTCAAGCTCTTTGGTTTGGTCGCGCAGAAGGGATACACGCTTGTGCCGTTACAGCTCTATTTCAAGGGTTCGAACGTGAAGGTTCAGGTTGGACTCTGCCGAGGCAAGAAGCTGTACGATAAGCGTGATTCCGCCGCGGAAAAGCAAGCCAGCCGCGATATCGACAGACAAATGAAAAGTAAACAATATCAGGATTGAAAGTACCGAGGCATGTTGAAAAATATGCCTCGGTCTTTTGCAATAAAAAAGTATTGGTAATCAATGTTTTGGAGTTTGAATTTCAGAAGCAGAAAAAGTGGGATTCTTTTGTCATTTTATCCCTTTTCTCTTGACGGAAATATGAATTTATGATATGATATCCTTGTATAGTGTTGTCCGTCAAGGAGGGCAGAAATGTCAGATCGTATTACATATTATTTGGCCGTGGATATCGGCGCGTCCAGCGGGCGTCACATGCTTGGCTGGATGGAGCATGATCAACTTCATCTTGAAGAAGTCTATCGTTTTCCCAACGGGACAACTGAGCGAAACGGCGTTCTTTGTTGGGACGGAGAAGCGCTCTATTTACATTTGATCGCAGGCCTTCGTGCTTGCCGCGACAAGGGCAAAATTCCTTCGTATATGGCCATTGATACGTGGGGGGTCGATTATGCGTTGCTGGACGAGAACGGCGCTCTGATCGGTTCTTTGACGGCTTATCGCGACAATCGCACCGTAGGCATGGACGAACAAGTGCGCAGCCTTGTGCCTGATGAGGAGCTCTATTGTCGAACGGGCATACAAAAGTTATCTTTTAATACAGTTTATCAGCTTATGGCGCACAAATGGCAAAAGCCGGATGAATTGCAAGTCGGAGGCCAAGCGGTCT
>JAZQUX010000256.1:0-6151 GCA_045631585.1 Eubacteriales bacterium
TTTTGACGGAGCATCGTACATTTTTCGATTTGATCGCCAAGGAGCTTATGCAAAAGGAAACGCTTCTGTATTCCGACATGCAAAGAATCAGAAAAGAATATTTTAACGAAAAGGAGCAGTGATCATGGCAAATACAACACAAAAAATTTACGACGGATGCGGCAAATGGATCGGTTGGATCGAAATTGACGAGAGAGGAAATAAGCGAGTTTGCAGTTGTTCCAAGGGCGTGGTCGGATATTATTACAAGGACACCAACCGCACAGTGACGTCCGGCGGGAAGATCATCGCATATTGCGACTGTGCAACGTCGCTGTTGTTTGATTAAGGGGTATTTATGAAAATTCCAAAAGAAACAGTCAAAGAAGTATTGAATAGAGTAAATATCGTTGAGATAATCTCCGATCAGGTCTCTCTATCCAAGAACGGGCGCAATTATATTGGCTTGTGCCCATTCCATCATGAAAAAACGCCATCCTTCACCGTATTTGCCCAAAGCAGACGCTTTCAATGCTTCGGCTGCGGAGAAAAAGGCGATGCCATTACGTTCTTGATGAAAAAGGAAAATCTGTCATATCCTGCGGCGGTAAAGAAATTGGCAGAGTGCGTGGGCGTGACGATTCCGACCGAAGAAACTGATACGGAACAAAAGAAACTCAACCGAGGATTTCTTCTGAATCGCAAAGCTGCAGAGTTTTTCTGTAAAAATCTGTTTTCGCCAAGCGGAAGTAATGCGCTCGCATATTTGCAGAATGAACGCAAATTGTCCGTCGAAACGATCAAAACGCTCGGACTCGGCTACGCGCCCGATTCCTTTGACAATCTCAAGCGCTATCTTCTGAAATGCGGCTTTTCGGAACGCGAGCTTGTGGAATACTCGCTCTGCAATCAAAGCGAAAACGGACATATCTACGATGCCTTTCGCAATCGAGTGATGTTTCCGATTCAAGATGCTTACGGAAATGTGGTCGCTTTCGGCGGACGCGCACTTGGAGATGGCTCACCAAAATATCTCAATTCTGCCGAAACACCCGTGTTCCGTAAAGGTCAGCATTTGTTTGGACTTCATCGGGCAAAGGAATACGGCAAGGAGCAGTTAATTCTCTGCGAGGGATATATGGACGTCATTGCGCTCAATTCAGTTGGTATTATGAACGCTGTTGCCACGCTTGGTACTGCATTGACGGTGGAACAAGCCGAGCTTTTGAAAAAACATACAAAACGAGTATTACTCAACTTTGATAGCGACAATGCAGGTCAGACGGCGACCGAGCGTGCATTGACCATCTTTGAAAAAATTGGGCTTGCCGCAAAGGTTGTATCATTAGATCATGCAAAAGATCCAGACGAATATATTAAGACCTTTGGAAAAGATGCGTATATCCAAGCTCTTTCAAAAGCTCCACACGGATTTGAATTCAGAATGAACCGAATTTTGAGCAAATATGACCTTTCGCAGATCGATGATAAAATTCAGGCAGCAAAAGATTTGGTAGCCTTGATTGCCAAGACCGATTCTGTCGCTACAAGAAACATTTACGCAAAAAAAGCAGCGGAGCGTTTGGAAATCTCTACGGAAGCTATTTTACAAGAAGCTTTTAAACTTCGATATTTAGAAACTGAAGAGGAAGAAATGAAGATAACGATCTATTCAAGAAACGATATGGAAAAGCTTTTGTCGCAAGGGAAGATAGAAAATACCGCCATTATCAGCTTTCACGATCCTGTCGGACGCGGGCGCAGATGCCTTGAAGATTATCAGCCCATTGATTTTACGGGTAGGTGTGACCGAGTGATGCAGATCGCGCTCCACGATCTCGATCCCGAGGCTCTTTCGGATTTCGGTCTGTCGGCGGAAACTTATTTTCCCGAAGCCGATGCACTCGCTGAGTTTATCTATAAGGCGAAGGAGGACGGGCTTGATATCATCTGCCAATGCGAATACGGTCAATCCCGCTCCGCAGGCTGCGCCGCCGCTATTCTGCAACACTTTTCAAAGAACGGTATCGACGTGTTCACCGATTACCGATATTATCCCAATCAGCTTGTGTATCATAAGGTTTTCGATGCATTGACTAAATATGGTACTCGATATATTAGCACTTGACAAATTCCAAATTTATGGTATACTAATGCTCTCTAAGATGTAAATTGGGCAGACTACTCCATTATGAGTATAGCCTGTTTGGCTTAATCTTATACAAACAAAATACGATTATAAGTGCCGCGGGCAAATAGTAAGTAAGTCCCGTCATTCTATACGCAAAGCACAGCGTCCACGAGGTTTTAGACTCGTACTTTTACATACATAAAGGGCACGGAGATCACCTTTTAAGCGTACAAGTGCCGTTCGCTTTTTGGTGTTTCTCTCCGTAACCTGTATGTAAAAGTACGGGTCTTTTTTGTTTTCTCTCCGCACTTCGTGTCACCTTGGCGCGAGGTTGACCTCGGTTCAAAGTAAGCCGAAGTGAGAAGTTACCACCCGAAAAACACGGCGGCAGTATCGTCGGATATATGATAACTGCCCCCACAAATACATAACCGCCGACGAGAGAAAGGAGGTCGCGGAGGCGGTAGCAACGGATATACTCGTCCGTTGCGGAGGGAAACATTCGAGCCAACGGTGAGAATGTTGTCTACCCGAGATAATGGCGCAGATCAAGGGCAGTCGCAAACGCGACGATGATTTTGGAGATAGATAAAGGAGGAAAATGTATGACACCCGAAAAGGAAAAGTATTTAGAAAAAAGATTAGCGGAGTTTCAAAAAGAGTGGGAAGAAAATCCAATACTGCCTACTCCGCCTATTGTTGATACGGGCAGAAAAGCAATCCCGCTACAGTATGATACTCCCGCTTCTACGTTTGATTTTACGGAAGAAGAAGGTCATACAACCTACGAAGTGGTTGGTCACTTCAATCCCGACGCAAGAGAAAATCTCTTGCAAAAAATATTGCGAATGGTAAAGGAGGAAAAAAGTTTACAATGAAACCTCCACTTTATCGTTGTAAAGCGTTTAAATGTTGTTCAACTTATGATAGAGACAAGCGATAATACTGTATCGGTTGTCGGAAAGGAGAATATTTGAATAGACAACTGAATGAAAACAGAATCACGGCTCTCTATTGCCGTCTGTCCCAAGACGATGGGAGAGAAGGTGAGAGCAACAGTATAGTCAACCAAAAAAATTTATTAACAGCGTTCGCTCGCAAAAATCATTTCAAAAATCTGCAATATTTTGTGGATGATGGGTACTCTGGGACGACCTTTGACCGTCCCGATTTCCGTAGAATGGAGCAAATGATTAAGAACTGAGAGATCGGAACGGTTATCGTTAAGGATATGTCCCGCCTTGGAAGAAACTATCTCCAAGTAGGTTTATACACCGATATGCTGTTTCCCGACAATGACGTTCGATTCATAGCGATCAACGACGGAGTTGATTCCACGGTACAGACCGATTTCGATATGACACCGATCCGCAAGAACTGACCGCGCAAATGGTGAATGATTTGGTTGACAAAATAATAGTCCACGCTCCCGATAAGAGTAGTGGACATAGAAAACAAAAGATTGAAATTTACTACAATGCTGTCGGCATCATTAATTTGCCTACCATCAAAGAAGATGATTGTATCGCCCTGCATGGCAGACGCAAAGGCAAAAAGATAGCCGTATGAATAGCAAAGGGCAGTGTGACCTTTTCGGTCACCCCGCCTCTTACATAAATACTTCGTTATGGGGCTTGCGCTAAACGGTTCACCCGCTCTCTTGAAAAGCAATGAAGCATTACTTATACTTGCGCTTTCTTGCAGCCTCGGACTTTTTCTTGCGCTTTACGCTGGGCTTTTCGTAGCATTCTCTCTTGCGGAGCTCTGCCAAGGTCCCAGAGCGAGCGACCTGACGCTTAAAGCGACGGAGTGCGCTGTCCAAAGACTCGCCTTCCTTGACTCTTACTTCTGCCATCTTTATCCCTCCCTCCGCTGGAACAGCAATGAACCATATACGGTTTCATTCTGAAAACTCACTTGATTATTATAACAGATTTCGAATCACTTGTCAATAGTTTTTAGCATATTTGCTAAATTTTATTTTACAACCAAGCTGACCAACTTGCCGGGAACAACAATTTCCTTAATGATAGTCTTGCCTTCCAACTGAGCTGCTACCTGCTCTTTGGCCACAGCCAGCACCTCGTCCTTGGTAGCATCAGCGGCGACGGAAATCTTACCTCTGATCTTACCGCAAATCTGTACAGGCAGTTCAATCACCTGGTCGACCGTCTTGGCCTCATCATACTCAGGCCATGCAGCCAGCGAGCAGAAGCCATCGCCGCCAAGATCCTGCCACAATTCCTCACACAGGTGAGGAGCGATGGGACACAGCAGACGAATCAGCATGCTGTAATCATCCTTTGCAATGGAACCGGCATCATAGATTTCATTGAGCAAGCCCATCATAGCGGCAATTGCCGTGTTGAACTTCATATCCTCAATGTCGGAGTTAACCTTTTTGATGGTCTTGTGGATGGCCGTCTCAAGTGCGGCGGGCGTCCCTTCGGGTTTGATCAGATCAGCCACATCAGCAAATCTGTCAAGGAATCTCTTACAACCCTTCACGCCATTTTCCGACCAAGGAGCAGCGCTACCGTAGTCACCCATAAACAGGATGTAGGTACGCAGGACGTCAGCGCCATAAGCATCAACAACCTCGTTGGGATCGACCGTGTTGCCGCGGGACTTGGACATCTTCTCACCATCCGGGCCAAGAATCAAGCCTTGAGCGGTTCTCTTGGCATAGGGTTCAGCGCAAGGAACCTCACCGATATCATACAGGAAATGATGCCAGAAACGGGAGTAAATCATGTGGCGTGTAACGTGCTCCATACCTCCGTTATACCAGTCTACCGACATCCAGTATTTGAGCTTATCGGGATCTGCGATAGCGTTTTCGTTCTTGGGGTCGATATAGCGCAGGAAGTACCAGGACGAACCTGCCCACTGAGGCATGGTGTCGGTCTCTCGCTTCGCCGCACCGCCGCACTTGGGACAGGTGCAGTTGACATAATAGTCCAATCGCGCCAGGGGAGATTCACCACCCTGACCGGGCTCAAACTCGGTCACAGGAGGCAAGCGCAGAGGCAACTCCTCGTAAGGAACGGGAACCATGCCGCAAGTCGGGCAATGAATGATCGGGATGGGTTCGCCCCAATATCTCTGACGGTTGAATGCCCAGTCCTTCATCTTGAACTGAACACCGCCTTCGCCAATGCCCTTCTCCTGAAGCCAGTCGATCATAGCGGCAATAGAATCAGCCTTATTATCGTATGCGTTGAGGAAGTCTGAGTTGACCATGGGGCCATCACCCGTATAGGCTTCAACCGAAATGTCGCCGCCCTTGATAACCTCGATGATGTCAATTCCGAACTTCTTTGCAAATGCATAGTCACGCTCATCGTGTGCGGGAACAGCCATAATTGCGCCCGTGCCGTAGCCCATCATAACGTAGTCAGCAATATAAATGGGAATTTCCTTGCCGTTGACAGGGTTAATACCGCGCACACCCTCTAGACAAACGCCCGTCTTATCCTTAACCAACTGGGTGCGCTCGAATTCAGTCTTCTTGGCGCACTCCTCCTGGTATGCCTTGACAGCATCCATATTGGTAATGCGATCCGCCCAGACCTTGATCATAGGATGTTCGGGAGCGATGACCATAAATGTCACGCCGAACAGCGTGTCGGGACGGGTGGTGTAAATACGCAGCGTATCCTCTGTTCCGGTCACACCGAAATTAACAAATGCACCGCGGGACTTACCGATCCAGTTGACCTGCTGCTGCTTTACCTGGGGCAGATAGTCAACATCGTCAAGTCCCGAGAGAAGTCTGTCCGCGTACTTTGTAATGCGGAGATACCAAACGTCCTTGGACTTCTGAACGATGTCGCTCTTACAGATGTCACATTTGCCGCCCTGAGAGTCCTCATTGGAAAGGACTACCTTACAGTGAGGGCAATAGTTAACGAGAGCTGTGTCTCTGAAAACAAGTCCGTTCTTGAACATCTCGAGGAAGATGTGCTGTGTCCAGCGGTAATAATCCTCGTCGGTGGTATCTATAGTTCTTGTCCAGTCGAAGGAGAAACCAACACGCTT
>JAZQUX010000257.1:0-28910 GCA_045631585.1 Eubacteriales bacterium
AGCGCTTCGTCGCCGTTATCGTACGCCTTAATCCTCGTCATGCCGTTTGCGGCGGCGGTGGCGCAAGATGCAACGTTATCCTGATTCATATACGAATACACGCTGTCAAACTCGGTGTTTTCAAAAAGCCAATCCTTGACCGCGGCGCACGCCTCTTTCGCGTACCCCTGACGCCAATATTTCTTATTGACGTGATATCCGATTTCGGGGAGGATTTCACCGTCAATATTTTGCATTGAAATTCCGCAATCCCCGATAAATACGCCTGTTTCTTTCAACTCCAGCGCCCAAAGACCAAAGCCGTTTTCTTCGTAGCTGTAGATGCACCAGTCGATCCATCTTCTCACGCCATGCGCATCGTAGGGCTTAGGATAATACTTCATGGTTTCCGCGTCCGATAATATGGCATATAAATCGTCAAAGTCCTCCGAGGTATATTCTCTGAGGATTAGACGGTCTGTTTCCAGTCTCATGCTTTTTCTCCGATATTTTCGTTATAAATTTATTTGTGAGCTTACTTGAAAAATGCCATAAGCAGCGTTCCCGCCACCATCAGCCCAAGACCCAGCAACGCTTTCTTTGAAAGCTTTTCCTTGAAAACGAAATACGAGAATATGACCGTTACAAGTATACTCAGCTTATCGATCGGAACAACGACGCTGACAATGCCGTTTTGGATGGCATAATAATAGAAAAGCCACGAAGCGCCCGTTGCAATGCCCGAAAGCGAAATAAACAACAGTTCTTTTTTATCGATGTGTTTGATCCCTTTTTGCTTGCCCTTGGTAAATACAATGACCCACGCCATCAAAAGAACCACGCCGGTTCTGATAGCCGTACCGAGGTTGGACTCCACTCCCGAAATACCTACCTTGGCAAGAATGGACGTCAAGGCCGCAAATATTGCCGAAAGGACGGCATAGATCATCCAAGATTTGCGCTCGCTCTTCTGCTCGGTTTGCTTTTTCTCTATCATCAGGAAGATACCGGCCGTAAGAATCGCCGTTGCGATCAGTTTGACGGCCAGGTTGGAGGTCTCACCAAAGCAAATGATAGCAAGCAGCACCGTCAAAACGGTGCTCGATTTATCGATCGGCACAACCTTATTGATATCGCCGACCGAAAGCGCCTTGAAATAGCAGATCCACGACGCTCCCGTTGCAAGTCCCGAAAGAACCAAAAACGCCATGGATGTTCCATCGATTTGCGTAATCGCATGGTAGGAACCGACCACAAAAACCATGATCCACGAAAAAGCCAAAACCACGATGGTTCGCAAGGCCGTAGCAAGATCGGAATCTGTTTTCTTAATACCGCACTTAGCAAGTATAGACGTCAATCCCGCAAATACAGCGGAAAGAGCCGCCGCAACAAACCAAAACATAGCATCATCTCCATTTTATGTTATTTTTTATTCAGCCGGTTGGCATCACGCTACGACAACATAGCGCTTCAAATCAGCGCGGCTACTACTTCTGCGTTTTTTGGTATCACTCTTTTTTACCAAATCTTTTTCTCAATTTCACTTCACATGATTCAACAGCGCCTCAAACACGAGCAGTGCGGTTTCGATCGTCATAAAATCCGACGCGTTTTCAGCGTTGTTGATGTGCTTCACAACAGCAGCCTCCGGATGGAATTGGAAGCCTATCATAAAGCTTTTTCCTTTTTAATGGGCTAAGTGTGATTTATTTATATCGTTATTATATCGTTGTACCCGTAAAAATTGAATAAAAAGTGAAACCGGATCAACACAACCGTTTCATTTCACCGCTACTTTTTATCATTGTTTTTACAAACAATGGTTTCAGCTTCACAAAACTTTTATCTACTCGCGAAAAATGCTTCTCAATATTTTCCCGTAACGCTCAAAATCCACCCTTACGAATGTCTGGATTCGTTTGCGAGCATCGTTTTTACCCGTAGACCTCGCAAATCTTTGCAAGTATCTCCACATCCGCTGGACAGAACTCATAGTTTGGAATTTCACTCGGCGTGATCCACTGGATATCGTTGTGTTCCAGCTTCCGCGGTTCACCCTCTGCTATTGTGGCATTGAACAGCGTCAGATGCACCATCAAGTCGGGATATTCGTGTACGACATCCATAAACACTTCGCCAACCGACAGCGTCACGGCCAGTTCTTCCCTGCACTCGCGGATCAAGGCCTGCTCTTTTGTTTCTCCCGGCTCGACCTTGCCGCCAACAAACTCCCAAAGGAGCCCTCTTGCCTTGTGCGCCGGGCGCTGGCAGATCATAAATTTATCGCCCTGCCAAATGAGGGCAGCGACCACTTCAACCATTTTGATAACCCCTTTTTGCAATTCTTCTGTTTCTTTGTTCATTATACCTCAGGATTCCAATTTTTACAATAGGCTTTGACAAAGTATTCTGTCGGTCTATCATTTTTCAAATTTATCTTACAAAAAAGCCGCCGGATAGAAAGGCAAACCTCCATCCGGCGGCAAAATCAATCACTTCAATTTCAATCCAAACGCCAGCCAACGCCCGTCGATGTCTTCGATCACAAATTCTTTGTTTTGGTAGTCGGTAACCTGCAAGGCTCTGACCAGTTTGACCTGCTTTTGGGAAAACTCTTTTTCAATCATCTCTTGCTTGTCGGTATACAAATAGGCATCATAGCCATAGCCGTACAGTGTTCGGTTGGGCGTCACCGTGGCTGTATTGGCTTGCAGCAAAATAATTTCCGAATCGTCCCGATAAAGGCAAATGTGCGGTTCTTGACACTCCAAATATTCCACTGCGCGAAAACCCAATTTGGATACGTAATATTCCGCCGTTTTCTTGATATTCGGCGTTGGGAAAATACAACTCAGTCCTCGGATGCTCATCTTTTCACCATTCAATGATAACGCTGGGCGCGCCGAACGAGCTGATGGTAGCCGCCGCGTTTTTCATATAGAACACCTGCGTATTACCATCGTTTTCGTCGTACATACCTCGCAAATTCGGGTAAGCGTCGAGCATGGATTTCTTTGCCTCATAGCGGTCGTCTTCGACCAATTCGCACGCCACACGAATCCATGCACCGTCGCAAAAGGCGCAAATCTCCGCTTTGGGATTGACCGAGAGTTGGTGGCTGGTCGGTTTGACCTTTCCTGTCTGTATATAGAGCTTACCCTCGAATTCGTTGATCGTGCCGAAGGGACGCACTCTCGGCTGGTCACCCTCCACAGTGGCCAGATAATATACCTCTGCTTTTTTCAGGAAATCATATACTCGTTTCATTTTGTTTCTCCTTGTTCTATGGTTAGAATCGTTATTTCGCCTCAGGATAAAGAAACAGTACCGACGCCTTTCTTGGGGCATCGGTACTGTTATTCTTGTGGGATAATTTTGCCCCTATGTTTGAATCAATGCTGAATGCTGGGAAGGCTTGCGGCTGCGATGGACTGACCCACGCGGCGGCTGCTTTCATCGGGAAGATGGATGGTGATCTTCTCAGCCAGCTCGGGGAATTCCTCTGCCAAAACCTTTTGCGCGTTCTTGTGCAGGATATTACCGCCCTCGCCGGAGGATACGCGGCCCATCAAAAGGACGTGCTTGATATCGTAGAACAGAGCATAATATGCAACGGCATAGCCAAAATAAGCACCAATGGTCTCATAGATCTTGGCCGCGCGCTCATCGCCCTCGGCCATCAGACCCTGAACGACCTTCAGCTTCTCTGCGGGAGATGCGTTTTCGTCCAGCTCGATGCCTGCGGCGGGAGCCAACTTGATAACGGCATCCTGCGAGAAATACTTAACGCCGCAACCGTAGTCGCCGGACCACTCGTCAACCATAGCATCCTTGTTGTAGTCCGCGGGAACGAAGGCAAGCTCGTTGAGCCAACCGGTGATGTTGCCGTTTTCGTCAACGTAGCCACCGGCTTCGCTGGTACCCATAGCAACACCCAGAACATTGGTATCATCCAAATCCATAGCGCCCGCCAAAGCGGTAACGTCACCGTCGTTGGCGACTTCGATCGGAACACCGCCAAGCTCCTTGGCGATATCAGTATAAATGCTCTTTACAACCTTTTCGAACGCCTCTGGATTTTCATTCTTTACCTTCAAGAAGAGAGACGACGTCATAATGCGGTTTCCAATAACAACGCCTGCGGTAGATACACCAATAGCATCCACTCTGGGCATTTTGGAAGCGGCCGTCTTCATGGCGTCCATAATGCCATCATAATGGTACTGGGGATCGTTCTGCAACTTGGGGAACCAAACAACCTCTTCGGAATAGGTAGCTTCGCCCTCCACGACGGCACTCACCTTACGGTCGCTTCCGCCTGCGTCAAAGCCGATACGGCAACCATCCAAGTGGCGTCCTACGGGAGAAGCCATTTCCTTGTCAACGGGAGCCTGATCAAAAGGAACATGAATAACCTCAAACGGGGATTCGTAAACGCCGGACATAAACTCGTTGTCGAATGCACGGATACCGCCCTCGGAATAATCTGCCTTAATCTGATCTGCGATCAGCTTAGAACCGGCAATGATCACCTTATAACCGCCGCGCATCCAAAGAAGCGTTTTGACAATTCTCTCAACAAATTCGTGGTTTTCTTCGTCATGGCCCGTACCTTCCTTGAACACGTCAAAGGTAAATACGGAGACCAGTCCGTCGTTTCTCTCCAATCCAATGGTCAGCTTTTCGCCGCCCTCGGCTGCCACTGCCGCCTCAAAATCACGGTATACCACAGACATCGGCATAAAGCCGGGATCGAGCGGCGCATTCACTTTAAGCTTCATAAATAGTTCTTCCTTTCTTGATGGTTCTCAGTACGTTTATCGTTTCATCGGTAATGATAATATCTGCATCTTTTCCGGCATCAAGCGAGCCAAGACGATCGGCACAACCGATGGCGGTTGCGGGATTCAGGGATGCCATGTTAAAGACTTCGTTGACGGGGAGATTGGTGTGCGCCAGAACGTTCTTTACCGCGTCATTGAGTTTGAGAACGCTTCCTGCAATGGTACCGTCGGCCAAACGGCACTCGATTCCCTTGAGGAAGATGGGCTGCCCGCCGAGCTCATACTCGCCGTCAGGCATACCGCCCGCGCGGGTACAGTCGGTAATCAAAACCATCTTATCGCCCTTAACCTTGGCGATGATGGAGTACAGACCGGGATTGATGTGGAACGTATCCGCGATCAGCTCGACCGAAACGTTGTCCGATGCCAGAGCCGCGCCGACGACGCCGGGATTGCGGTGAGCCAATGCCGTCATCGCGTTGAACAGGTGGGTTGCATGATTGACACCGTCACGAGCCGCGCTCATGGCCTCATCAAAATCAGCACCGGTATGTCCCATGGAAACAAGCACATTGGTTTCCTGTGCCAGTTTTTTGATACACTTGTGACCCTCGTCCATTTCGGGAGCAAGAGTGACGGATGTAATGATATCTGAGTGTTCGATAATGAAATCTGCGTCGGGAACAAGAATATTCTCCTCCGCCTGTGCGCCCTTCTTGGAAGGATTGATAAACGGACCTTCTGCATGAACGCCGATGATTTCCGCACCATCCCAAGTCTTGCTTTCTTCCTTGAGCGAACGTACGGCATTCAGCGCAGCTACAATCTGCTCCTTGGCAACCGTCATCGTTGTGGGAAGAAACGCCGTAACACCGTTTTTGGCCACACCGTAAGCCATCTTTTTGATGCCCTCCGGCTTGGCGTCGCAGGTATCTTCGCCCAGATATCCGTGAATATGGATATCAACAAGTCCCGGAGCGACGTAATTGCCCTTGGCGTCAATGATGCATGCATCCTCGGGCAGAGTATCCACTACGCCACAGATCTTGCCGCTATCTTCATCGAAGGCAAGATGCTTTCCGCACACGACTGAATCGGAAAGAACAATCTTACCATTGGTTATATATGTCAATGCCATAATATATAACTCCTTATCTTTGCTTTTTTGTTAATGCTTAGTATATCATAACGCGATGAACATTTTGTGAATTTTCTGCGAATTATTTGTGTCATTGCTTTATTTTACACAATTTTTTTGATAGCCAAACACAAAATTATAGGCGATAATATCCTAATTTCCGCAAGTCACATAACTTTCGTCCATCGATGCTTTCTCAAAAGAAAACAACAACGGCATGGAACAATCCACTGCCGTTGTTGAACTTTTTTTATTATCTATCCTCACGGAAATACGGAAGTCCGAGAGATGCGGGAGGCTGATGCTCACGCTTTTTACGGATACTGGTCAAAATCAGCACCACAATGGTAACCACATACGGTAGCATCTTAATAATCTCTTTTTGCGTAGACGTAATATCCGGGATAACGAATGCCACAATATAGCAAGCGCCGAACAAGATTGCTCCCAAAATGCCGACATTGGGTTTCCAGAGAACAAAGATAACAAGGGCAATAGCCAGCCAGCCGAAGGCTTCAATGGTCGCTGCATTTTCCCAGCTTCCCTTGATATAGTCCATAATGTAATAGAAACCACCGAAACCGGCGATCACGCTTCCCACCAAAATCGCCACATACTTATACCGAATGACGTTAATACCGGCGGCGTCAGCCGTAGCGGGGCTCTCGCCTACTGCGCGCAGGTGAAGTCCCACACGTGTTCTGTTCAATACGAACGAACAAATGATGGCTGCCGCGATGGCAAGATACACAAAAATTCCGTGTCCGAACACCACGCGACCAAAGTCGCCAAGCTTCTCCGCAAACGGGAGCGACGTGGAAATCAATTTACCCGCGGGATCAAAGAATTCGCGATCCACAAACGACATAATAAAGTTGGTCGCACCGCTACCAAAAACAGTAATGGCAAGGCCCGTGATATTTTGGTTGCAACGAAGCGTTACGGTCAAAAGCGCGTATATGCCGCCAAGCGCCATCGAAAAAAGCATAGAGAAAAACAGGGAGATGAGAACAAGCAGAATCCATGAAGCATTTTCAGGTGCGGACAATCCACCCATATAGAGGGAAACGCCAAAGCATCCACCGGCACAGCCCATACACATGATACCGGGGATACCGAGATTCAAATGCCCCGCCTTTTCGGTAATAATTTCGCCCACGCAACCGTACAAAAGAACAGCAGCGATGGAGAGAGCCGATATAAGAAAGGGTGTCATACGTTTTTCCCTCCTTTCGTTACTTTCGATTCCAACGTCTTCGCGCTTGCCTTGCGGAACACCACGCGATAGGTGATGAAGAAGCTACACGCAATGACGCAGAAATACACAAGACCGATAACAATGTTTGCAACACTGTCATTGGTAAATCCGAAATTACCTCTGACCTCCAACATACCCTTGGAAATAAAGATGATAAAGAAGCAGGTTCCCATCATGACCAAGGGATTGAATGCGGCAAGCCAAGTCGCCATAATGGCGGTAAAGCCCATGTTGTTTGCCGTTGCGGTACTGATGGTATGATGAAGGCCGCCGGCAAGGAAAAGTCCAACCACACCCGCCAGTGCGCCCGAAAGCACCATGGTACGGATGATGACTCGTTTGACATCAATACCGATATACTTTGCGGTATTGGGGCTGTCTCCGACAACCGCAATTTCATAACCGTGCTTGGTATATTTGAGGTAGATGAACATCAGGATGGCGAGAACAAAGAAAACCAACACCGTCAGCAGATATTTGTTACCAAACAAATCGGGGAAATTGCCGAAGGTAATCGGTTCCAGCACACCGGAACCGCTCTTTACCCATATTGTCAAGCACATGACCACAAGTCCTGTGGCAATGTAATTGAGCATGAGGGTAAATAGGGATTCGTTGGTGTTAAAGAACGCCTTAAAAATGGCGGGCAGAACGGCCCAAATGGCACCGGCAAGAATACTTGCCACCGCCATCACGGGAATCAGGACACCATCGGGAAGCTTGCCGCCAAGGTAAAACATACAAGAGATCGCGGTAAGACCACTGATCAGGATCTGGCCGTTTCCACCGAGGTTCCAAAACTTCATTTTGAAAGCGGGTACCAGAGCAACCGCAACGCCAAGAAGCAGGGCGGTGTCTTGCAAAAGCAACCAAATTCTGCGCGAGGTGCCAAACGCGCCGTCGATCAGCGACTCAAAGAAATCCACCGGGGTTTTGGTAGAAAACAAAGAGCAAATAATGGCGGAGAGCACAAGACTTGCTATGATGGCAATCGCATAGATCAGAACGACCTTTCGGGCCGGAAGCACATCTCGCTTCACAAGGCGGAGCAACGGCTCTTTTTTGATCTGGTTTTGTTTCAACTGTTGCGTATCCATATTACACGGTTCCTCCCTCTTGCTTGTCTCCTTCGTCAAGCGCAGTACCCGCCATCATCAGACCAATTTCTTCCTTTTTGGCCGAACGAGCGTCTACTGCACCCATGACCTTACCACCCGCAATAACCAAAATACGGTCACAGAGCGCCAAAAGCACGTCCAAATCTTCGCCGACAAAGATAACGGCGACGCCGTTCTTCTTTTGCTCGGTCAGAAGATTGTAAATGGTGTAAGAGGAATTGATATCCAATCCGCGAACAGGATACGCCGCCATCAAAACGCGGGGACCTGCGGCAATTTCTCGTCCAACGAGTACCTTTTGCACGTTACCGCCCGAAAGACGGCGCACCGGAGTACGGTTATCCGGGGTGACAACCTTCAGTCTGTCGATGATCTCATTGGCAAGATGTTCCGGACCCTTACGGTCTACCAGAATCGACTTGCCGCGACGGTAGCTTCGGAGCATCATGTTGTCGATGATACCCATGTTACCCACAAGCCCCATGCCTAGACGGTCCTCGGGGACAAAGGAGAAGCGAACACCCAGCTCTCGGATCTGCAACGGCGTTTTCTCTCGCAGATTGATCACCTCGTTCTCCTTAAAGAACACTTCGCCGTTGATGACTTGCGAAGTCAGGACACTCCTGGGAAGTGGCTTTCCGTTCTCATCCTTACCCGTAAAATCTCTACCGTCGGCATAACGGAGCATTCCCTGCCCTGCCAGTTCCATCACGCGGTCAAAGGTTTTATGGTAAAAGGTGATCGGCTTATCTTTCTTGGGATTGTAGTATGTAATGTTTCCTTCTTGCAGATGATGCAAGCCCGCAATGGACTCAAGCAATTCTCTCTGTCCGCTTCCGGCAATACCCGCAATACCGAGGATCTCGCCGCTATATGCAGAAAAGCTGACCCCGTCAAGCACAGGGAATCCTTCATTTCCGATCAGCGTCAGTCCCTGTATGTCCAAACGGAGCTCGGGATCTTCAGGCATGGGGCGGTCAATGTTGAGTATAACCTTTTGCCCCACCATTAAATCCGCAAGTTCTTTTTCATTCGTTTCACAAGTGTTGACGGTCTTTACATGTTCACCCTTACGAAGCACTGCCACGCGGTCGGAAATCGCCATGACCTCATTGAGCTTATGAGTAATGATGATCACAGACTTGCCGTCCGCGCGCATCGCGCGCAACACGTCGAACAAACGATCAATTTCCTGAGGCGTCAAAACCGCCGTCGGTTCATCCAAAATAAGCACGTCGGCGCCGCGATACAGCGCCTTGACGATCTCGACCGTTTGCTTTTCCGAAACCGACATCTCATGAATTTTTTTATCTAAGTCTATATGAAATCCGTATTTTTCGCTCATCGCGCTAATACGTTTTTTTGCCGCTTTTATGTCGTATTTTTCACCTTTACCCGTACCGATGACAATATTCTCGGCAGCAGTAAAGATGTCAATCAGCTTAAAATGCTGATGGATCATACCAATATTATAACGAAAGGCATCCTTGGGAGAGCGAATGATAGCTTCTTCACCGCCAATGAGAATCGTTCCCTCGTCGGGATAATAGATGCCTGCCAACATATTCATCAGGGTTGTTTTTCCACAGCCATTCTCGCCAAGCACGGAAAGAATTTCCCCTTTTTTAATGTCCATGGAAACGTTGTTATTCGCAATGATACTCGCGCCAAATCGTTTGGTTATGCCGCGAAGTTCGATCACCGTTTGCTTTTCCACAATTTTTTTCTCCTTCACGAGTAGGGTATAAAATATGGGTATTTATCGCATAAAGGGTTGCCGCGAAAAGACGACAACCCTTATGCTTGAAAAGAAATTAGTCTTTAACAACGGTAATGCCATCGATTTCGACAGCAAAGTAAGGAGCGGAACGGAATGCACTCTCATCAACGTAGGTGACACCGTTCTCAGTCTTGATGACGTTGGTATCGGGAGCATAGTCGCCCATATTGTTAACGTCTGCCATGTACTCGGTCAGGTGCTGACCGTTTACAGTGAACGTAGAGCAGTCAAATACCTTGATGGTGCCTGCCTTCAGAGCAGCCATAACCTCGTCAAGCTTTGCCTGCGTGCCTTCTGCAGCAGCAGCACCCAGAGCGGTGATCTTGACAGCACCGTTCTCCAGCGTACCGGTCCAGTCGGTAGCGATGTCCTTGCCTTCCTTGACGCAGTCAAGCATATATTCAAAGTAGGGAACCCAGTCGATTCTGGAAGCGATGACAAAGGTGTTCTTGCCCGTTGCGCCGTTGTAAGCAACGTTGGGAACGCCAGCGTTCTCACAAGCAGTGGGAGCACCCATGGAGTCAGCGTGCTGAGAGATGAGCTTGCAACCTGCAGCGATCAGAGCCTCTGCGGTGGTCTTCTCAGCAGTCTCGTCGTACCAGCTGTTGGTGAAACGAACTTCCATCGTTACGTTTGCAACGATGCTCTTAACGCCTAGATAGAAAGAGGTATAACCGGAGATAACCTCTGCGTAAGGCCATGCGCCGACGTAGCCAATCTTAGCGTTCTCGTCGGAAACCTTGCCCTCTGCATCACCGTACAGCTCAACGAGCTTCAGGCCTGCAGCAACACCTGCGAGGTATCTACCCTCATAGATAGAAGCAAATGCGTTCTGATAGTTGGAAATGTTCTCAGTGTGCGCTCTGTCGCCCGTAGCGTGGCAGAACTGCACATTGGGGAATTCCTTAGCTGCTTTGATCATGTGAGCCTCATGACCGTAAGAGTCAGCGAAAACAACATCGTAGCCCTTGTCAGCAAAGTCAGCTGCCTTGTCATAGCACGCGGTATCCTCGGGGATATCAGTGATGATGGTGTAGTCAGCCTCGGTCAGACCCTTATTGGCGCAAGCCTGCTTGAATGCGTCGATAAAGTTCTTGTCGTAGGTCGAGCTGTCACCGTGCAGACAGATCAGAGCTGCCTTGATGGTCTTCGTCTCGCCGTCGTTGTTGTTTTCAGTGCCGCTTTCTTTTTCGCACGCGCCGAACGCAAAGATGGCACCAACCAACATAGCGATTACCAGGAGAAAAGATAAAATTTTCTTGGACATGGTGGGGGTTCCTCCTAATGAAAATAAAATAAATATTTATTTATAAGGTCATGCCTTATAAACCAAATGTGAGTGGTGCCGTTATTCCGACTGTTCGCGGAAGAAAACGGTTTGGGTCGCTGCATCCATCGATTCAACAATGGCAAGAGACTCCAGACGGTAACCGAGATTTCGAATGCTTCTGCCACCATACTGAAATCCTTTTTCTATCACAATACCAATGCCCTCGACGGCCGCACCGGCTGCTTCGGCCACCGAGATCAGTCCCTGTAGCGCACAACCGTTTGCCAAGAAGTCGTCCACAATCAAAAGGCGATCATTGCTTGACAAAAATCTCTTCGAAACGATAATCTGATTTTTATTTTTGTGCGTAAACGATTCCACCTCTGCGGTGTACACGTCTCCATCGATGTTGATGCTCTTTGCTTTTTTAGCGAACACCATTGGAACACCAAAGCAGCGAGCAACGGCATAAGCGATCGCGATACCGGACGCTTCAATCGTCAACACCTTGGTGATATTCAAATCTGCAAAACGTCTATGAAATTCCTCTCCAATTTCATCCAAAAGCGCAACGTCCATTTGGTGATTGAGAAAACTATCCACCTTGAGTACGTTTCCTTCTTTTACGAGTCCATCCTTTGAAATACGCTCTTCCAAGAAATTCATATCTATTACCTCAATTTCCCGATTGCTGCACTCATTATAAGTTATTTGTCGCTTTTTGTCAATCAAAAATGACAATTTTCATGAAATAATTTTCTTTTTTTGTTATCCGTTCGCCGTATGGTTTTCACATGGCAAATAAATCAATCCAAATGTTCAATAGCGATGGTCACTCCCTTGACCATATCGCCAAGATCCATGCTGGGTTGCTTGTTTTGCTCCGCGGAATACGGCACGTGAATAAAGCCTACTTTGGTCTTTGTCCCTTTGAATCGGGCAAGCAACGTAAACAGCACATCATTGCACACATAGGTTCCCGCTGAATAAGAAACAGCAGACGGTATCCCTGCCGCTTGCATGGCCTGTGCCATGTTGCGTATCGGCAACGTAGAGAAATATGCTGTTGCATCATCCGCGTCAATCGGCTCATCCTTTGGCTGGTATCCGCGATGATCGGGAATGGTCGCATGGCGAAGGTTGATCCCTACCATCTCCGGCGTGATGGATGCCCTGCCGCCCGCCTGACCGAGGCACAGTATAACGTCGGGAGAACACTCCTCGGACGCCTGCAACACCATGGCGGCCGCCTCGCCAAATATCACGGGAAGGCACAGCTTGGTCAATTCATATTCGCCGATCGTGTCCGGCAAGCTCTTAACCGTTTCCCAAGAAGGATTGAAATTCTCTCCGCCAAACGGTTCAAATCCCGTGATCAAAAGTTTTTTCATAAGGTTTTCCTCGCAAACATTTTTTCACTATCATCGTCAGTAAGAGGCCAAGAGCGTATATGTCGCCCCCCAGCACCCTACAACATCCACCTTGCCAAAGCCCGCCTCGCGCAACGCCAAGCACTCGTGTTCCACGGTCAGCGGAATATCGAAATGATAACTTTCCGCATCGTTGATTCCTTCTGCTTGCTTCAAGGACAAAAACTCTCGATAATGCTCCTTCTCTTCGGCATCACTGAGCGAAAAATAATCGGTCAATACAAAATAGCCGTTTTCCTTCAGCGCGCAGTGTATCTTTTGGTACAAAGGAATTTTTTGCTCCATGGTAAAGTGGTGCAACGACTCGACCGAAACAGCGGCGTCAAACGCAGCCTCACCCAAAGGATAATCAAAATAAGAGCCAACAATCAGTTCCATCTGTTTGTCCGGAAATTTTTGCTTCAGGGCTTCCAGCATTTTTTCGGAAAGGTCGATTCCCGTGATGTGCGCCGATGGATTGAAGGCTTCATAAAATTCCAGTTCCAGTCCGGTGCCGCAACCGAGATCCAACAAGCGGCATCCCGGGTTCCTTGGCAAAAGACCGGCCGTAAACGGATAAAACTCTTTGGCCGATGCGATATGATTCAGCATGTGCTCGTCATACCCATCCAATCTGCATTCAAAAAAGTCAGCCATTTTCTCTAACACCGCACAACCTCCCGCACGTTTTCAAACTTTACGTTTATTATAGCAAATTTCATTCATCCTGTCAATTCACAAACGGAATATAACGCTTTTTTACTCCATACACTATAGCATAGCAAACCGGGAGGAATTGGTATGAAACGATCGATTGGGCTGTTTGAACTTTGGGGCTTTGCCGTCACGGCATTGGGCGGCACGCTGTTGCACTTTTTGTACGACTGGTTGGGAGAGGCGGCATGGATTGCTCCGTTTTCGGGAGTGAATGAATCCACATGGGAACACATGAAGCTTCTCTTTTGGCCGATGTTTCTATATGCGATCGTACAGTACCGATATTGGAAAGATAACAACGAATATTGGTGTGTCAAGGCGCGCGGAACATTGCTCGGACTAATCTTGATCCCTACCCTGTTTTACACCTACAATGGTGTCATCGGACGCTCTCCCGACTGGATCAACATTGCCATTTTCTTCGTTTCTGCCGCGGCTGCGTATATTTACGAAACAAAACAATTCAACTCTAAGACTTTGCATTGCAAACATCCCAAGCTATCGCTTGCGTTACTTTGCGTGATTGCGCTCCTGTTTGTCCTATTTACCTTTGTCACCCCGGAACTCGGCATATTTGAAGACCCATTGACCAGCACCTACGGAATATAACAATCACGCGCCGATCGGGAGACCATTCCCCATCGGCGCGTGTGTTTTTGATTCAAAATCCGCATTCCTTTTCAAATTCACGCAAAGCGTCCACATATCCTTTGCGATCCACAGGAAAGGCCAGTCCGTGCCCTGCGCCTTTTATGGTGACCATCTTCTTTTGCGACGCGCAGGCCTCGTACAATCGGACACTCATATCGTATGGCACAAAATGATCGGCATCGCCGTGGAGGAACACCACCGGCACGCGCGCTTTTCTCACCGCTTCCATGGGAGACCCTTTTTCAATGTCAAAACCACCCCATAGAATTGCGCCCAAACGAATCAACCAATAGGTGGGATACACCGGTAGCTTGATTTGTTTGATTACGTGAATAATGATCTCCTTGGTCGAGCTATATCCGCAATCGGCCATCACACACACCACGTTGTCGGGCAAATCCGTCCCCGCCGCCATCATGACTGTCGCCGCACCCATGGACACGCCGCCAATGACCAGCTTCCTGTCCTTACCAAATCGACCCGTGGCATAGTCAATCCAGGTCAGGCAATCTCGATGCTCGCGGTGACCGAAGGTAATGACGTGACCGTCACTCTTTCCACCTGCCCGCTGGTCGATAATAATCACGCTTCTTCCCAGCGCGAAGCAACGCTCGATGCCACCGCAAAGATCGCGCTCCGCCGTGCCGCGATAGCCATGAAACAACAATTCCACCGTAGCATCCGGCGAATATTCATAATACGTTCCCCGCAACGTCAGTCCGTCGTAGGATTTGATCTCAATGTTCTCATGCGGCATCGAACGAATCTGCTTGGTCCAAGCAATAATATCTTCCCGAAATGCCTCGTACGCTCTTCCGGGAGGGATGTCGTATTCATCGGGGCCGAATATTTTTCGCTTTCTCGAATAAAAGACCTTAAAAAAGCACGCCAATGAGGCTATCAGTATAAGGAAAAGAACCCCTCCCAATATACCGAGCAATACATATACTGTCGTCATCCGTTCCACTCCCGTCATATTTTGACTATTTGCGTTGGTGGTTCTCGCTGTCTTCCACCAACACACAGGGCAAGCAAACCACAAACGTTACCCGTCCCGCATCGCACTCAACTTCGACGCGTCCGCCATGCAGTTGTACCACTCGCTTGACAATGGCAAGTCCGATTCCATTTCCTTGCGTTGCATGGGACTGATCCACCTGATAAAATTTATGGAATATTTTGGATCGGTGCTCCGGAGGAATTTCCTCGCCCTCGTTGCTAATGCTAACCTTCAATTCTTTTTGCTCCAGAGCGATGTCGATAGAAACCAAACTGTATTCGGGTGAAAATTTGATGGCGTTATCTACCAAATTGATCCAAACCTGTTTGAGCAATTCTTCATCGGCATTGATCATATATTCATCAAAATTCAACTGGAACTCCGTATGCTTTTTTTCCCATTTGTTTTCCAGCAGCAAAACGGAGGATCTGATTTGCTCGGAGAGATTAAATTCGCTTTCCCCGCTTAAAATGGCCTGATTTTCTATCTTCGTCAGGTGAAGAACGTTGGTAGCCATGGAAGCTAAGCGAACAGACTCTTGTTCTATCGCCAAGAGGTATTGTTTTTGCTGTTGCTCATCAGGAAGTCCTCTGCTGACCAACTTGGCAAGTCCTGCAATGGAAACGATGGGCGTCTTAAATTCGTGCGAAAAATTGTTGATGAAGTCGCTCCGCAGCATTTCTGTGTTTTCCAGCTCTTCTGCCAATTTATTGACGCTATCTGAAATTTCGCGAAACGTTGGATGATCCGCAATGGCCGGGCCAAATATCAGACGCGTCTTGAAATCGCCCGCCGCCAATCGATTCATGCAATCCACCAAATTGTGGATAGGACGCAACGGAATTTTTGCCAATAGAAAGCTGAGCAACGTACCAAGCAAAAGGCTGATCACCCCAACCAGCGCAATACTCAGGCCAAAGCCGATTTCTTCTTCGCCGCCACCAACACCCATAGCTGTCAATCCCCACACCGCCATCATCGCCAATCCTATCGCGGAAACAAGCACCGCCCCTACGACAAAAGCGAACAGCAAGGAAAGGGACATCCGCTGTTTTCGCTTTTTTGGCAGGCGCCCAATCCGAATCAATTTCGGAATTTTGATTTTTTTCATACCTTTTTTACCGCCTTGTATCCAAGTCCCCGTACCGAGACAATCTCAAATTCAGGCCATGTTTCAAATTTTTTACGCAGTCGGCCGATATGCACCGTTACCGTTTCCCATCCCGTGTCACTCTCCGCTCCCCAAATTTCATCCATCAGTTGAATGCGGGTGAAAATTTGGCCGGGATAAGAAAGAAGCTTATACAAAAGCAAAAATTCTTTTTGAGGAAGTTCTTGCACCTGATCTCCTCGGCTGACCGTCAGCGAATCGTAATCAATCGTTACCTCGCCAATTTCAATTTTCCGTTCATTGGCGATTTTAGCGCGGCGAAGCAGAGCCTTGATTCGATACAGCATTTCCTCATCATCGACCGGCTTGGTCATATAGTCGTCTGTTCCCACCAAAAATCCTTTATGCTTGTCGGCGGGCAGTTGCTTGGCGGAGACCATCAAAACCGGTAGGTGATTGTTTGACTGGCGAAGCACACGGGTGAATTCATAGCCATCCATATTCGGCATCATAATGTCAAGGACCACCAAATCGATATGCTTTTTCCCCAGCGATTCCAATGCCATCGCGCCATCCTGTGCCGTCGTTACTATATATCCGGCGCCCTCCAGCACTCCCCTGAAAAACATCCGCGTATTTTTATCGTCATCAACAACTAAGATGTGAAACATATTATCCCCTCCCAATAAATGACCCCGCTTGATTGTAACAGTGTAAACGTTACATCACCGCCGACATTATACCACGGTTTTTTCTCCCCGTCAATTCCATGCGCTGTTTTTTTGTAAAAACAAAAGCAAGGTCGCACGCGACCTTGCTTTTGTCATAGTGGTAATGGTTTACTGAATGTTTTTCTTTTTGTTTGCCATTTTGATCATTGCCACGGCAAATACGAACAGCGCAAGAACCGTTGCCCACATAATGACGCCGCAAAGAACACTGCCAAGGCTTGCGCACAAGCCGGCAACGACATAGGAAACGGCGGCAATCACCGCTACGAGTGCCGCATACGGCAACTGGGTGTTGACGTGCTCCACGTGGTTGCACTGCGCACCGGCAGACGCAAGAATGGTGGTGTCCGAAATGGGAGAAATATGGTCACCAAATACAGCGCCGCCAAGTGTTGCCGAAACAGTCAAAATCGTCAAGGTACCGCTACCGCCCAAGATGGTAACAGCGATGGGAACCAGTACACCGAACGTGCCCCAAGAGGTGCCGGTCGCGAAGGCGATCGCACCTGCCAGGATGAAGAAGATCGCAGGGAACAAGAACTGCGGGAAGGAGCTACCGGCCAAATTTGCTTCTACAAACGCCTGAGCATCCAAATAGCCGCCACGTGCACCCATAATACCGGAAATGGACCATGCGAACGTCAAAATCAGGATGGCGGGGACCATGGCTTTGAAGCCATCGGTGAAGCTACCGGTAATTTCCTTAAAGGGAACCACGCCGGCGATCATGTAGTAAACAGCAATGATAAACAGAGCAACCGTCGAACCGATCGCCAAAGACGTACCGGCATCGCAGTTGGAGAAGGCTTCGATCACACCTGCAGATTGAGGAACGGTGGTAATACCGGAAGATTCAATTTCCGCTTGAACGGTTACCATCTCACCGGGAGTAAACTTAATTTCTCTGTTAATGACAAGAACCAAAGCATTGTCCGTTTGAATGCAATAATAGTAATCTTCGTCCTCGGCTGTTGTCTCAGTATCAATGTTCGCATTCACCAGACATTCAAGCGTTGCCGGATCGTCTTTCAGGAACAGCGTTGCGCCGGATTCTCCCACCGTAGACGAGATTACGCTGTCTGCAGGCAATGTCAGCTCCAATTTAGAGCCCCAGTTGTAGAAGAAACCGGTGTAGAGCATGCCGCCAATGCAGCACAAAATGAGGATGACAACGGGAATGATCAAGTGGCGAACCTTGCCACGGGGATTAGCCTTAACCTCATCGGAACCTTCTCCGTCATTGACCACGCCTGCGTGAACGTCACCGGTTTGTTCGGCGATTCGTTCG
This sequence comes from Eubacteriales bacterium, assembly GCA_045631585.1. Lineage (GTDB taxonomy): Bacteria > Bacillota > Clostridia > Oscillospirales > CAG-272 > SIG644. The sequence goes on from JAZQUX010000257.1 coordinate 18,238, forward strand.
TCGCGCTTCATTTTACCGAAGTCGAACTTAAAGTAGCACAGCGCAAACACCATCAGCAGGGTAAGCAGTGCGTACACGTTAAAAGGAATGGTGCTGATAAAAACCATCAGACCGTCTCCATCCAATTCACCTGCAACAGCGGCCGCCCAGCTGGAAATGGGAGCAATAATGCAAACGGGAGCTGCGGTTGCATCAATGATATAAGACAGCTTCGCTCTGGAAATCTTGAACTTGTCGGTCACTGGACGCATGACAGAACCAACCGTCAGACAGTTGAAATAGTCATCCACAAAAATCAAGCAACCCAACCCCGCGGTAGCGGCAAGCGCGCCACCTTTGGACTTAATCTTGCTGCCGGCCCAATCGCCGTAAGCCTTGGCACCGCCCGACTTTTGCAGTAGCACGACCAAAATTCCCAGAACGACCAAGAATACGATGATAGGCGTATTACTGCCGACCTTATCACTCATTACCTCGTAAAGAGTGAACATGGCTTTCAGAGGGTCACCGCCCGCAAACATCAACGCGCCGACAAAAATACCCAAAAACAGCGAAATGTACACCTGCTTTGTGATCAAGGCCAGCACAATAGCAATGACAGCGGGAACGAATGCCCAAAAAGTACCTTCAAACATTTACTTTTCTCCTTTTTTTGATATCGACAAACAAAAAAATCACAGCACCATCCGTACTGTGATCCTGCGATCCAATATCAAATAGCGCAACACTCCGGGGGAGTGACAGTCGCGCCGATGTTATCGTCGCGCCCGAATAGGTATGCCCGGGCGGCATACGTATTCTCGGCGGTCTCCCCTTTCCCGCGCAATCTTGTATCCCCGATTGCGTTTATCATGTCGACCGCGCCTCTATTTTGATTGATTGTTTATCATCTTAATTATACCATGTTCTGTCATTTTTGTCAATGCCGATCCCACAAATTATTCCGTATTTTTTGACAAAAAAGAGCGGTTGCACGTCCGTGCAACCGCTCGGATATGGATTTCTCTTTCAAGACAACAACATGCCCTCTCCCTGACGCATCAAAACGTAGGCTTGCTCGGGTGCTTCGCGCTTCATCGCCTCCTGGAACGTTCCCGGATTTCCGCCGTGCTCTGCGAAGTTCCAATAATGACAAGGGATGGCCAAACGGGGCGTCAGCTTTGCGACCGTGTCCGCGGCCTCCTGTTCGTTCAAGTTACCAAATGCGCCATTGATCGGCAAAATCAGCAGGTCTGCATTCCGGATCGCATCGATGTCCCAAAAGTCGGGACGATAGGCTGTATCGCCCATAATATAGATGCGTTTGCCTTCCATTTCCAGCAAAAGTCCCAGAGCGTCGGGGGCCAATTCACCATGATCGCAAGGCAAACCCGTCACCTGCACTTGACCTGAACGGGCGGTTTCATGGCAGGACAGATACGTCACGCGTTCCTTCAAGCCCAAGCGTTCACATTCAACGGCAACATCCTTCGCACCAATCAGCTCTGTATGTCCGTTCGACATCATCTGAGGAACGCTGTCGGGGTCAAAATGATCGTAGTGAGCGTGCGATATCACCAATGTGTCAAATATCAGCTCTTCCGGCTCCAGGATGCAAGGCATCAAGCGTTTGAAGCCAAAATAACGTTCACAGCAGTTGGAAAGATAAGGGTCAACGGCAACAAGCTGGCCATCCGAGGTTTTGAACACAAAGCCTGCCTGTCCCAGAAAGAAGACGCCGACGGATCCCTTCGGCACGTCGAACGAGCGAAGCTGGTCTGCAAAGTTTTTCATTGTTATTCCTCCTTTTGCTTTGATGCGGACATCGCGAGTTCCACCTCTTGAACACGCATATTCAACGGGGGATGGCTATATTCCAAGACAACGTTGATGGGCGAGGGGGAGAGGTGAGCGAAATTGTCGCGCGCCAGTTTTTTGAAGGCGGTAATCATAGCCTCTCCATAGCCTTCCTTGACCGCCTGACGGTCTGCGCGGTACTCGGCGCGGCGGCTGACCGCATTCGTCAAACATCCGATGAGCGGTTGCAATACACCAAGGCCAATACCGACCAACACATAAGCAAAGCCATAATTCAAGCCGGTAAAACCAAAAGCCTCACACCACAAGGGATTGCGCACCGTCAGCCACACCAAGGCTCCGATGAGCAAATAATAGGCGATATTCAAAAGCTGCATCTTCTGAACATCTTTATGCAAGCCATGTCCCAATTCATGGGCAAACACAGCGCAAATCTCATCAGACGTCATGGCGTTGAGCAGATTATCGTACAACACGATGGTCTTCATTTTACCAAACCCCGTAAAATACGCATTGAGCTTGGTTGTACGGCGGGAAGCGTCCATGACTTCGATGGCCTTGACACGATAACCGTGCTTGGTCAATAATTCCATCAAACGATCCTTGAGTTCTCCTTCTTCCAGGGGAACGAACTTGTTGCCGATGCGGCTGAACCAAGGATACAAAAAAGCGATCAGCGTCGCAATCACAAACATCACGCCGGCAAACAGTACGATCAAATAGTCGCCAACCCATTCGTGCGTTTTGGCCATCAGCCAAGCGAGGGCGAGCGACAGCACAAAGCCGAGAATACCCGTGCGGATTTTATCCACCACAAACGTTTTAAGCGAAGAACGGTTAAATCCGTACTTTTGTTCAATTACCATCGTAGCAATATAGCTGCGAGGAATATCCACCACAATGCTAACCGCTGTTTCCAAAACAATCACCGCCAGCAGTTGAGCAAACACGCTCGCACCAAACAACGAGGCAAAGGCGGCATATACGTCGGTGAACAGCATAGCCAGAGTAATGATTCCCGTCAAAATGGCAAAGATCAGCTCGATTTTACAATGCTCTGCGTTATATTTTTTCCAACGCGTATACGTTTCAGCGTCATATACGTCCGATACGTTGTCGGGAGTGGGATTGTTGGCCGAGCGGCGTCGAATCACATTCAAAAAAATGGTATACAGACTACCCACGGCAGCCAGAATCAGCACCGTTATTTTGATTGTCATAGAAATTTCCTCCAAGAACAAACTTCAAGCCTTTGGTATATCATAGCACAAACTTGCAACGATATCAATAGGAATCCAGCTTTTCTTCGAAATTTTGTTGCAATCCAAATCTCCTTATGGTATAATAATCGCAAGATTCCACGGAAGAAAGGAGCGCGCATGAAAAAAAAGCTAACCATCGGCATTCTCGCCCACGTAGATGCCGGCAAAACCACGTTGTCCGAAGCGTTGCTCTATCTTTCTGGCAGCATTCGCACGCTGGGGCGTGTGGATCACAAAAATACGTATTTGGATACTTTTTCGGTCGAGCGGGAACGAGGGATTACCATTTTTTCCAAGCAGGCCCGCTTTTCCACCGATCTGTGCGACTTCATCCTGTTGGACACGCCGGGACACGTGGATTTTTCGGCCGAGACAGAGCGCACCCTTTCCCTGTTAGACTATGCCATTTTGGTAATCAGCGGTCCTGAGGGCGTTCAAAATCACACCAAAACGCTATGGCATCTTTTGGAGCATTATCATGTTCCGACCTTTATTTTCGTCAACAAGACCGATATTTCCATTCAGTTGCAAGAAGAGACAGAAGCTGAGATTGCCAAAGCGCTCTCTCCGTTTTGCATCGGATTTTGGGAGACCCAACGGAAAGAAGAGCTGGACGAACGCTTGGCGCTACTTCACGAAACCTTTTTGGATGCGTTTTTGAGCGGTGTTCCCATCCCCGATGAAGATATCGCTCGCTTGATTGCAGAACGTCGCCTCTTCCCTTGTCTGTTCGGCTCTGCGTTGCGAACCACCGGCGTTGAATTTTTGCTTCACACGCTGGATCGATACACCTTAGCTCCCGCATACGATGAGCAACACTTTGGTGCCAAGGTGTACAAAATCGCTCATGCAGGTCCCCATCGTCTGACCTATATGAAAATCACGGGCGGATGTATATGTCCGCGCGACGAGTTGATTTATCTGACCCCGGACGGGCAGAGAAAATGCGAAAAGGTGAGTCAGATTCGTCTGTATTCCGGCGACAAATTTGAACAAACCGACCGTGCGGGCGCAGGTGAGATCTGCGCTGTGTTGGGGCTGAGCGAAAGCTACGTCGGGCAAGGATTGGGATTCGAAAGCGACGGCGGCCGCCCCGTACTCGAGCCGGTGCTCTCCTATCGCATCGTTCTTCCCTCCGGTTGCTCCCCCATGCTGTATTTCCCCAAATTCAAAGAGTTGGAAGAGGAAGACCCTTCCCTGCACCTATGCTGGAACGAAGAACTGCAACAGATAGAAGCGCGGCTGATGGGAGATATTCAGATTGAACTGTTGATCCGTTTGATCCGTGACCGCTTCGGGATTGAATGCACGCTGGACGCCGGGAAAATACTCTACAAAGAAACGATTGCGCAGAAAACCATCGGTATCGGGCATTTCGAACCCTTACGCCACTACGCAGAGGTACAACTGCTTTTGGAACCCCAGCCGAGTGGAACGGGGCTCGTGTTCGACTGCCGCGTGCCGGAAAACACGCTAGACAAAAACTGGCAGAGGTTGATCTTATCTCATCTATACGAAAAGAATCACCGCGGCACGCTCATCGGAGCATCGCTGACCGACACCAAAATCACACTTGTCGCAGGAAAAGCGCACCTCAAGCACACCGAGGGCGGAGATTTTCGTCAGGCCACCTTGCGCGCCGTCCGCCAAGGACTGATGCGGGGCGGATGCATATTGCTGGAACCATACTACCGTTTCCGAATCGAGCTTCCCTCGGCCTCCGTTGGCCGCGCCATGGCCGATTTGCAGCAACGCTGCGCCGAATTCGCTATTGAAATTTCAGACGAAACCACAACAACACTAAGCGGGCGTGGTCCTGCCGCCACCTTACACGACTATTCCAAAGAGTTAACGGCCTATACGAAAGGCAGTGGTCGAATGTACTGCACGCCCGACGGCTATGCTCCCTGCCACAATCAGCAAGAGGTGGTGGACTCGGTGGGATATGATCCCACCGCGGATATGCGAAATCCTCCGCATTCCGTCTTTTGCGCGGGTGGTGCAGGCTTTGTCGTCCCTTGGAATGAAGTGGAGCAATACAAACACCTGGATGCCGAGCAAGCCATGGCAACCGATGCTGATGCCATCATTCCTCGCGCCGCTCGGCTGGCGCAACGCTATGATTTGAGCGCGGATGATTTGGAAGCCATTATGCTTCGGGAGTTCGGGCCGATCCGCCGCAAGCAATACAGCGAGCCGAAACTGACCATCGCGGCCGGCAAAGTCAAGCGCCCCGCCAAAAAAGCTCCCGTGAAAATACGGCGAATGTACATCATTGACGGCTACAATCTCATTTATAGTTGGGATGAGCTCAAAGAGACGGCTGATTTCAGTTTGGAAAAGGCGAGAGAGGTGCTCATGGACATTCTGTCCAACTTTGTGGCCTTTACCAAAACGGAGGTGACGTTGGTCTTCGATGCCTATCTGGTCAAAGACGGCGTGGGGTCTGAGATAACACACGACGGCTACCGCGTTGTTTACACCAAAGAAAATCAGACCGCCGATGCCTACATTGAAAAAATGATGTACGACTTGGGACCCGACTACAACGTCAAAGTTGTGACGGGCGACCGTCTGGTTCAGTTTTCTGCCGTCCATGCAGGAATTTCACGCATGACAGCCAAGGAATTTGAAGAAGAAGTGCGTCGAGTCGGCACCGAAATCACCCAATTCGCTCGGCGTTTGGCCGACAAAGGGCACTAAACCATCGTTCAAAATTCTATTTTCCATACTTGAAATGAATCAAAAAGCGTGGTATACTAACATTATACCTAACAGTGATACTACAAAAGGAGAAGCACATGAACATTACAAATGATATTCGATATATCGGCGTCAACGATCACAAGATTGATCTGTTCGAAGGACAGTACGACGTTCCGAATGGTATGTCCTACAACTCATACCTCATCCTCGATAAAAAAATTGCAGTCATGGATACTGTGGATGTCAATTTCACGCACGAGTGGTTGGATCATCTTCAGGCCGCGCTGAACAACCGCACCCCCGATTATCTCATCGTTCAGCACATGGAGCCCGACCATTCCGCCAACATCATTCACTTTGCCAAGACCTATCCCAACGCAACCATCGTGGCCTCGGCCAAGGCCTTTACCATGATGAAAAACTTTTTCGGCACCGATTTTTCCGATCGCCGCATCGTCGTAGGAGATGGCGATACCCTGTCTTTGGGCAAGCACACGCTGACCTTCCTCGCCGCTCCCATGGTGCATTGGCCTGAAGTCATTGTCACCTATGACAGTTGCGACAAGGTTCTCTTCTCCGCAGATGCTTTTGGAAAATTCGGCGCATTGGATGTGGAAGAAGAATGGGCCTGCGAAGCAAGACGATACTATATCGGCATCGTCGGCAAATACGGCGCCCAGGTACAGCATTTGCTCAAGAAAGTGGCAGAATTGGAAATCGAAACGATCTGCCCGTTGCACGGCCCCATTCTGTCCGAACAGCTTGACTACTACCTCGATCTGTACAATACCTGGTCAAGCTATCAGCCGGAAGAGGAGGGCATCGTCATTGCCTACACCTCAATTTATGGCAACACCAAAAAAGCGGTGATGCAATTGGCGGAAAAGCTGAAGGCCAATGGTTGCCCCAAGGTCGTCATCAATGATCTGGCCCGTTGCGACATGGCAGAAGCCGTCGAGGATGCCTTCCGCTACAGCAAGTTGGTACTCGCCACCACCACTTACAACGCAGGAATCTTCCCCTTCATGCGCGATTTTATCGAGCATCTGACCGAACGCAACTACAGCAATCGCAAAGTAGCGTTCATTGAAAACGGAAGCTGGGCCCCCATGGCCACCAAGGTGATGAAGGAAATGCTGTCGAGCAGTAAAAATCTGTCCTTTGCTGAAGCAACGGTGAAAATTCTGTCCTCGCTGAACGAGGAAAGCTCTGCACAGCTGAATGCGCTTTCGGACGAATTGTGTCGCGAATATTTGGAACAACAGGGAGAAACAGCCAACAAGAACGACTTGACCGCTCTGTTCAATATTGGCTATGGTCTGTACGTCATCACGTCCAATGACGGAAAGAAAGACAACGGTCTGATCGTCAACTCGGTTACGCAAGTCACCAATACCCCCAACCGCATCGCCGTTACCATCAACAAATCCGCTTACTCTCATCACGTCATCAAGCGGACCGGCATCATGAACATTAACTGTCTGACCATTGATGCCCCCTTCAAAGTATTTGAGGTGTTTGGCTTCCAAAGCGGCCGCAACACAGATAAATTTGCCGATTGCACTCCGTTGCGTTCGGACAACGGCCTTGTCTTCCTGCCCCGCTATATCAATTCGTTCATGTCGCTCAAGGTAGAACAATACGTTGATCTCGATACTCACGGAATGTTTATCTGCTCCGTGACTGAGGCTCGCGTGCTATCCGACAGAGAAACCATGACGTACAGCTACTATTTTGCCAACGTCAAGCCCAAGCCTAAAACGGAAGGCAAAAACGGTTATGTCTGCAAGATTTGCGGATACGTATATGAGGGAAATGAATTGCCCGAAGATTTTGTTTGCCCGCTTTGCAAGCACGGCGCATCTGATTTCGAAAAGGTAAAATAAATCAAACCGTCAAAAAGGCTCTTCTTATACAAGTTGAGCCTTTTTCTCTGTCATTTTCTGTGTTTTTATTGTTATACTCTTGACGAAAGTCATTAAAAATGATAAAATAAGCCATCATCATTTCAGGAGGCAACCTTATGTCTAAAACCGTACAGGATATTCTTCAGCTGATCAAAGAAAACGATATTAAAATGATCGACTTCAAAATGGTCGATATCAACGGTCAATACCGCCATGTGACCATCCCTGCCGAGAACTTCTCGGAGGACACCATGAAAAGCGGCATTGGCTTTGACGCCTCCAACTACGGCTATGCCGTGGTCGAAAAGAGCGACATGGTCTTTATTCCTGACCCTGACACCGCGCTGATCGATCCCTTCTGCTCCATTCCCACGCTGACCATGACGGGTAACGCCATGATCATTGACACGCCTGAGAACCGTCCCCTGCCTCAGTATCCCAGAAACATCATCAAGGCAGCCGTCGAGCAGATGAAGGCGAGCGGCGTGGCTGACACCATGTATATTCTGCCCGAATTTGAATTTTATCTGTTTGACGATGTGACTTGGGAAGTTAGCGGTCGGGAAATCAGCTCGACCGTCGACGCCGTCCAGTCCTACTGGAACAGCGGTATCGAAGGCCGCGGCGTGGTCGTCCCCAAGCAGAAAAACTACCACATCGCCAAGCCGTTTGATATTTCGTACGAGTGCCGCTCGGAGATGTGTATGCACATGAAGGATGCCGGCATTGATATCAACTATCACCATCCCGAGGTTGCCGCTTCCGGTCAGTTTGAGATCGAGCCTCAGCTGGGCGAGGTCGTTCACATGGCAGATGCGACCATGATGATTAAGTATATCATCCACAACACTGCCCTCAAGTACGGCAAGTCCGCGACCTTTATGCCCAAGCCCATCTACGGAGAGGCCGGCAGCGGTATGCACGTGCACATGCTTCTCATGAAGGACGGTCAGCCCGTGTTCTCGGATGACAACGGCTACGCCCACCTTTCCGAAACGGCTCACTATTTCATGGGCGGTTTGCTCAAGCATATCGCATCGCTCTGCGCCCTGACCAATCCCTCCACCAACTCCTTCAAGCGTCTGGTGCCCGGCTTTGAGGCGCCCGTTACCGTAGGATATGCGACCTCCAACCGCTCGGCTGTCATTCGTATTCCCGCTTACGCCAAGTCGCCCGAAAAGCGCCGCTTTGAGCTTCGCAACCCCGACGCGACCTGCAACCCCTACTTCTGCTACGCCGCCATTCTCATGGCAGGTCTTGACGGCATTAAGAACAAGATCGATCCTCACGCCGAGGGCTGGGGTCCCTACGACTTCAATCTGTTCCATCTGCCCGAGGAAGAAAAGAAGAAGCTCAAGGGCTTGCCCACCAGCCTCCCCGAGGCGCTGGATGCCCTGGAAGCCGATCACGACTATCTGACAGCGGGAGGCGTCTTCCCCGAAGAGTTGATCTCCAACTTCATCAAGAGCAAGAGAGCTGAATGCTCCGAGCTGTCCAAGATTCCTCACCCCGCCGAATTTGAAAGATATTATAATCTGTAAGATGCAAAATACCGCCGTCCGACACGGGCGGCGGTTCTTTTATGGGGTGTAATCAAATAAATCGTAGACCAATTTCAACTCGGCATCAGAGAAATGCCGATAAATGACCAAGTCTTCCATATCCTCCACATTTACGATTTCATATCGATCCCGACTGAAACACCCCTTCAGCTTCAGCATATAGCGCAGGACATCTTCGCGCTCCATATCGTTAAAGCTGCCTAAAGTGAAAGAATACTTGCAGTCTTCGAACTTGAATGCCAGACAAATCCCCCATTTGGGAGAAGTTTTGTAACCGTAGGAATAGTCGATGTAGATGATCAGTTTTTCTGCATCTTCTATCCTTCTCTCATCGGTTATTTGATTCAAGCAATTATAACGTCTGAGATGATTTGAGGTGTCCAATACCTTTCGCGGAAAAAGGCCGAACGGTATGATCAGTGCACATACGATAAACACGATTACAAAGCTGATCAGCGTTTTTTTGATATATTTCTTTTGATCCGCTTGAAGGTTTTTACGAAACTCTGGGCTGAACAAAGGGGTAAGCTTGATCACGGGCTTACCAAATTGGGCTTTGAATTTTTTATTTCCAAAGATAGGCTGCTTGATCTTCCATGCGTGGCCCAAGGCAATCATTAGTGGCAACGTTCCCCAAAAGGCCATCGGCAACGAACACACTACGCCCCATGCGCCCTCTTTCGCCACGACAGTTGCATCCGAAAAAGCCAACGCTTGAGGAATCGCGATACCAACCACAAACACGGTGGCAATGCAGAATGCAACCCATAACAACGCCAATACCACATAGATAAACTTATCCAACCCCGACAATGGCACCGTTGGTGTTTTGATCTTTCTTGCCATGCGCTCGCTCCTTTCATTCACAGTGTCCTCTTTCATTATAGCATACTCTTGCCCTCGGGTCAAGGGAGGCCTTGCGGCAAAGCAATAAAAAGCGATTCTTTTTTCCAAAAACCGTTGCAATTCCTCTTGTTGTGTGCTATGATTAGGTATCAAAACAAAACGGAGATTCTTATGAAAGTATACATCAAATATACCGCCGTTGTCCTTGCGCTGGTAGTGCTCGCGCTCTCTCTTAGCATGAGTGTCACAGCCGCTCCCGCATCCTACAGCACATCCAAAAACACCGGTGTGAGAGACGAAGTCTGTAGCACGCTGGACGGCACAAGTGCTGCGAACTACTACACAGGCAATCATACATACGGAGCACTTTCTGTCCTGTCAGCGAGTGACTTGCTGACATCCCTGCGTGCCCTGATGACCTCGACACACACAAAGCAAACCTCTTACAACGACTGCCGCGACATGAGCGTAAGCACCGACTGTCAAAACGGAGACGGCAGTATCGTTCTTCTTTACACGTCGGCCGTTGTCACAAGAAACGACTTCATCGGTTCGGGCAGTATCGGTTGGAACCGCGAGCACGTCTGGCCCAA
>JAZQUX010000258.1:0-5473 GCA_045631585.1 Eubacteriales bacterium
TTTCCTCATAAAGAGCCATATATCCCGGGAAGGTGACGGTGTAGCCGCCGGCACGGAAGATATGATGTCCGCAGGCCAAATCCACCTGCAGGGCGGACAGCGTAGCTGACTGCATCTGGCTGGAAACAAATCTCTCCCAAATCAGCTTATACAGCTTATATTGATCTCCTGAGAGAGACTTGCGAATCATCTGGGGCTCCAGCTCCACTCTTGCGGGACGGATGGCTTCATGCGCGTCCTGCGCGCCTGCTCTTGTCTTGTACTGGCGAGGCGTTTCGGGCATATAATCCGAACCGTATTTGCTTTCAATCAAAGCACGCGCGGACGCTTGTGCCTCGGCAGAAATACGTTGAGAGTCCGTACGCATATAGGTAATCAAACCCTGAACACCGCCGTTTTCGGAACCGATGTTAATACCTTCGTACAGCTCCTGAGCGACACGCATAGTTCGTTGCGACTGGAAACCCAAGCGTCTGGAGGCCTCCTGCTGCAGCGTAGAGGTTGTAAACGGAGGCGCGGGCATTTTGCTTCTGGTCGAAGTTTTCACCGAACGAACAACAAATTCGCCGGCCATAGCGTCGTTAGCTACCTTCATGGCCTGACCTTCATCGGTCAGACGGACACGCGTTTCACCGCCATCCACAGCATCACCGCGGTAATGCACGACAAAACTCTTGCCATCCTCGGTGGCCAGCGTAACATCTACGGTCCAGTACTCTTCGGGACGGAATGCACGGATTTCCTCCTCACGTTCTACCAAGAGGCGGGTAACAACCGACTGAACACGCCCCGCGCTCAAACCGCTGCGGACATTCTTCCACAGCAGAGGGCTGATTTTATAGCCGACAATACGGTCAAGAATACGCCGCGCTTGCTGAGCATCGACCAAATTCATGTCCACTCTACGAGGCGCTTTGATACCCGCCTTGACAACCGTCTTAGTCAGTTCGTTGAAGGTAACGCGGAGGGTCTTTTCAACAGGAATGCCCAGCGCGACCGACAAGTGCCATGCGATTGCTTCGCCCTCGCGGTCAGGGTCAGTTGCCAAAAAGACTTTGTTTGCAGCTTTCGCTTCCTTGCGAATCTCACGAATGAGATCGCCCTTACCGCGAATGTTTATATAGTGAGGATCAAAATCGTTTTCAATATCAACACCCAGTGAGCTCTTGGGCAGGTCGCGCACGTGTCCGTTGCAAGCGATGACCTTATAGCCGGAACCCAGGTGAGCTTTTACTGTGTGTACTTTGAAGGGGGACTCAAGAATTACGAGGTTTGCCATGAAAATTTATTCCTTTCTCTCTGTGAACACCGTCCGAACATTCGGACAGAAAAACATCAAAATCAAAGCGTTACGCGCGACAGTAAAGACCGCCGGGCAACGTCTGTATCAGACCGCGGATCTCAAGCAGAGACAACGCCGCCAACAATTCTCCCGTGCTGTAGCCCACCGTCTGCAAGCGATCAAGCGACAGGGGAGAATCCACGGGGATGGCTTCAAATACGCGGCGCTCACGCTCACCCAAAGACTCCAACACCTGAGCCGAATGATCCGGTTTGCAGGCCTCGGGTTCGGGCTTGCTCTGCGACGAAAGCGGTGCCTGATTCACAGGCTTTTCGGAAGAGGTATTTTTCTTCTCCTTCGGCTTTCGGGGAGCGGATACGGGAGAAGCAGCCGAAGCAGCAGGCGCAGATACCAGCACTTCCTTTGCCGCGCTCACACGCTCGTGACCATCCACGGTACGGCTGAATACTCCCATGCGGGAAAGCATCTCGCCGTCATAGTCCGACCGCTTGCCAAGCGAGGCAGAAGCCGTCGGTTTGGTGGAATGGCGGTACAGAAGACTGTACTGCCCCAAAATATCATCGGCGCACAATGCCACGCGAGCACCGTCACGGATGAGTCGGTTGACACCGCCAGCATTGGGATCTCCGACGTTGGCGGGAACCGCAAACAGATCACGTCCTTGCGCCAAAGCGCGATCGGCTGTGATCAACGCGCCACTTCCCTCCGCACCTTCTACCACCAGCGTACCTTGGCAAAGGCCGCTGATCAGGCGATTGCGAACAGGAAAATGACCGCCGCGCGGCTCGGTTCCAGGCGCATATTCGCTCATCACCAGACCGCGTTGCTCCAAAATTTGTTTAAAAGAAGAATGCTCAGGCGGATATGCGACATCAATGCCGTTGCCAAAAATGGCAACCGTTTGTCCGCCCGCCGCCAATGCAGCACAAGCGGCAACACTATCCACACCCAAAGCCATACCACTCACAATAACGACACCGGCCGCTGCCAATTCATAAGCTATTTTATACGCGATGCGGCGACCGTATTCGCTCATTTTTCGAGTACCGACCATAGCGATACACAACTTGTTTTGAAAATCGGGCAACGTGCCGCGATAATACAAAAGCAGGGGCGGATCAAGCAAGCTGCGATAGCTCAACGGATATCTTGCATCGTTGTAGCAAAGAATGGAATATCCATTGCGACGGCAATATCCCGCAATCTCGTATGCTTCATCCAAATTCTTATCGTTCAGCGCGCGTCGGTCTCTGGTACTCAATCCCGGCATCACCGAAACGATTTCCTCTTCATCGGCCTTATATAGGTCATACGGAGTTCCAAAACGTTCCAACAGCGCCGGGTACAGCTTACTTCCCGGGCCGATACGGCGAGACAGCCAAATCCAAAACAGGATATCCTTTTCTCTCTGTTGCATGATGATACTCCTTTCTTTCCTCAATTGTCTCTTCGTCCGAATTCCCACATCAAGAGCGCCGCCGCCACCGCCGCATTCAGCGACTCGGCATGAGGTGTCATAGGAATATAGACTTTGTTTCCACAAGCCTCGATAACCTTTTGGGACAGGCCGTGGCCTTCGTTACCGATGACAGCACAGTCGCCCGCGAATTTTTCAAAACGTCCCAGACAGCATGCCTGTGCATCCAATGCGGCGGCAAACACGCGGCGTCCGTCTTGTTTCAAGCGAGCAATATAAGAACATAGATCTTCCGTGCGATCGATGCGCTGAGAAAACAGCGTTCCCATAGAGGCGCGCACGGTTTTGGCGCTATAAATATCGGCGCAATCAGAGGTCAAAATCAGGCGATCCACGCCCAGCGCCGCGGCTGATCGGATAATCGCGCCGAGATTGGAAGGATCGCGCACCGACTCCAACAGCATCACTCGTTCCCGGTGGGGAGCAATCTCCTCCTCCCCCTTCCATACGCGGTGCAAGTCCTGTTGCACGCGAGCAACGCAAATGATTCCTTCAGGAGCCTCTTCCGAAGACAAGCTATCGAACACATGATCCAACACTTGTACGACGCGCGTAGCGGAAGAAAACGTTGTTCCGCTGCTTTCCAAAATGCGAGAAAAAACACGATCCGCATCGCTCTGTCGCAGCAAAACAGCCGTCAGCGGCAGGTCGCGGAGCAAGGCTTCCGAGGCCAATTTCACCCCATCAAAGCGAAACTTTCCACTTCTTACGCGGTGTTTTCGATCGGAAAGTTTATGCGTTTCGACCACCAAGGAATTCTGCCTTGATGTAATCAATTCACACGTCAGCGCCATGTTTTTTCCCTCCTTATCAATATAACACGGATTTTTTCATCCAAAAAGAGGAATTTATGGATGAAAAAACCACTTTGTTCGCACCTGCAACAAGTGCCTATCTATGACAAAAACCCGACACATTGTCGGGTTTTTATTCAAAGACTTACAGAGCAGCTTTAGCCTGCTCAGCGAGTGCTGCGAAAGCAGCCTTATCAGAAACAGCCAGCTCAGCCAGCATCTTGCGGTTGAGGGTAATACCAGCCTTCTTCAGACCGTGCATCAGCGTGGAATAGTTCATGCCGTTTACCTTTGCCTGAGCAGAGATACGGGTGATCCACAGGCTGCGGAAATCTCTCTTCTTCATCTTGCGGCCAGCGAATGCATAGTTGCCGCTCTTCATGACTTGTTGCTTAGCCATCTTGAAGTGCTTGGATTTTGCACCCCAGTAGCCCTTAGCAGCCTTCAAAACCTTATTTCTTCTCTTGCGCGCCATCATAGCGCCCTTAACTCTTGCCATTTTTCTTCTCCTCTACTTTCTCTCGTCTTACTTGCAGATCAAGCTCTTGATGTTGTCAGCCATAGCCTCGTGAACGTATGCGTTACCACGCAGATGACGAAGCTTGTTACCGCTCTTGTTACCGGTCTTGTGGCGGCGGTGGCAGTGGGTCATCTTAACGCGACCGGAACCCGTCACCTTGAATCTCTTAGCAGAGGCCTTATGTGTCTTAACCTTTCCCATTTGTATGATCTCCTTTTTATTTGATTTAATTTGATTTCACTTTAGTATTGCCACACCGCCACGGGAGGGACGATGCGACATATCAACAAGCACACCGGGATGGCGGCTGATGAATCTTATTTGTTTTTGACGGGGGCCAGTACCATACTAATGATACGACCGTCCAGAACAGGAGGCTTATCGGTTACGCCGATATCCGATACCGTCTCACAGAAACGCGCCATTACTTCACGGCCCATAGGCATGTGACTCATCTCGCGTCCGCGGAAACGCATCACAACACGAACCTTGTTACCCGACTCCAAGAAACGGCGAGCATGACGAGCCTTGGTTTCGAAATCGTGGGTATCGATACGATAAGACAGCTGAATTTCCTTGAGTTCGACCGTCTGCTGCTTCTTCTTAGCTTCCTTTTCCTTTTTCTCGCACTCGAAACGGTACTTACCGTAGTCCATCATGCGGGCAACAGGGGGAACAGCGTTGGGGGCCATCAAAACCAGATCCAAGCCGCGGTCGTAAGCCATTTGAAGAGCGGCATTGGTGTTCATGATACCAACCGGCTCGCCGGTGGCGTCGATCACACGAAGCTCATTCACTTTAATCTCTTCGTTGATCAGTAATTCTTTTGCGCTAATAGCAGTGTACCTCCGACAAAAAAATAACGTCCGGGAAGCACAGGCCTACCGAACGAACACACTGCCAAAGAACCCAAATTCTCCGCAGAAATTTTCGATATCAACCCATGCGCGTCTCATACGGCAGGGTGAGAACAGCCTGTTCTACTTCCTTTTCCTCGGTATTATACCACAGACATGAGGCGTTGTCAAGTGTTTTTTTGCTTTTTTCAAAAATATTTTTGTTTTATGGCAAAAGAGCACATTTGGGCGTTTTTCTTTCGAACACTCCTTCCTTTTCGCCTCGATATTCTTCTCACGCACGCCTATTTATAATGAAAAAGGCATCATTGTCCCCTTTCCTACGACACCACGTCGTACGTCGATGTCGCACACGACACCATGTCACGGCAAAATGGCTCAAAATTTACTACAAAAATCAGGCAAAATTTTAGATGTTATTGATTTCAACGAAAATTTCCGCCAAGTTTCGTCACTTTTGACACTTTACAAATTCCGCCTCGTGCGGTATAATATTTTTCGCAGACAAGATGTGTCCCCCCG
>JAZQUX010000259.1:0-4238 GCA_045631585.1 Eubacteriales bacterium
GGGCGTAGTCCGCCGCATTTCGGGCGTCCGACTGTTGCCTGCGTACGCCATCTCGCGCTTGCTTTTGTTTTTGAAGAAGTCGGATCGTAGCCATGTCGTTCTGTGAGCCAAGGAGTTGCTGTTTGGACTTGTCTTCCTAAGACCGCTTGGCCTCCGACTTCGTTTTTCGCGTGAGTTCGGTCGCCGGTTCGAGTCCGGCGTTTGCTCGCTCCGGGACAAGTACGTAGCGGCGTTCTGTGAACGTCTGCGAGGGAACAGACGCGGGGAAGGGCAGAAGATCGTATGATTGTGAAATTCTTTTTCATTTTTGTGTTGCAAAAGTTGATCTTTTGTGATATAATTCGACTAACATATCATGGGAGGTGATGGCTTGGAACAAAAGATACCTAAAAAGAAGGGCGTAGTCCGCCGCATTTCGGGCGTCCGACTGTTGCCTGCGTACGCCATCTCGCGCTTGCTTTTGTTTTTGAAGGGTGTCCGCGTCCGATCGACCAACCGCGTCGGTCGACACATGGAAACTCCCTGCGTCGTTCTGTGCAATCACGGATCGTTTATTGATTTTATCTACGCCGGCGGATTGATTCGTCGCCACGGCCCTAATTTTATTGTTGCCCGCCTGTATTTTTATCGCAAAGATCTGGGAGGATTGCTCCGCGCCCACGGTTGTTTCCCGAAAAGTATGTTCACGCTGGACTATGAAAGCATCAAAAACAGCATGACGGTGCTCAAGCGAGGCGGCGTGCTGGCTATGATGCCGGAGGCCCGACTGTCCACCGCCGGCCGATTTGAGGATATCCAGCCCGGCACCTATTCCTTCCTCCAAAAAATGGGCGTTCCCGTGTATACGGTCGAAATTCACGGCGACTATCTTGCCGATCCCAAATGGGGCAAGGGAATGCGCCGCGGTTCCTTGGTGGAGGCGACGCTGGACGTGCTCTTGACGGCCGAACAAGTCAAATCCATGCAGCCCAAGGACATTCAAAAGGCGGTGGAGGAGCGACTTTACTATGACGAATTCGAGTGGATCAAGACCAAGCCGTCCGTCCGTTACCGTT
The DNA here is from genome assembly GCA_045631585.1 of Eubacteriales bacterium. Classification (GTDB taxonomy): domain Bacteria; phylum Bacillota; class Clostridia; order Oscillospirales; family CAG-272; genus SIG644. The sequence goes on from JAZQUX010000259.1 coordinate 1,056, forward strand.
CCAAAACCTTGGCACAGGGGTTGGAAAATATTTTGGCCATCTGCCCCCGTTGCCAACAGAAATACACCTTGACTACCAAAGGCCGCGACGTTTTTTGCGAGCATTGCGGCAAAGTGGCAACCATGAACGATCGCTATTCCTTTGAAGCCGGCGCGCCCTTTGAGAATTTCTCCTTGTGGTATGACTGGCAAAAAGATCAAATCAAGCAGGCGATCAAACAAGATCCCGACTACACGCTGTCCTCCCCCGTTACGCTGTTCCGCCCCTCAAAGAACGGAAAAACGCTGTTGCGGCAGGCGGGCGAAGGGTCATGCACCCTGAACCGCGAGGGACTTCGCTACCACGGAACCCAAGACGGCGAGGAGCTGGATTTCTTCGTCCCATTGGATCGTGTCTACCGTCTGCTGTTTGGCGCGGGTGAGAATTTTGAAGTATACGTCGGTAAAGAAATCTACTATTTCGTCCCTGAAGAGCGCCGCAGCGCGGTTGAGTGGTATATCACGTCCATGCTTCTGTGGGATGAAACACATTCTTGACAAAAAGAGCGCCTTGGCGCCATAGGGAGAGAATATGATGAAACAACGGCAAAAAGAAACGGTTTTTCCAAAGAAAAAGTCCTTTGCCAACATTGAAACAAGGGTGTTTGTCACCGTTGTGATCGTACTGGCTGTCGTTCTTGCTGCGTGCGGCGCCTTTTCCTACTTTGTTCCGCAGGGAACATTCCAGCGGGACGAAGCGGGCGTCATCCTCACCGATACGTACGTTCAGGGCGAGGTTTCGGGCATCGCCATCTGGCGCGTGATTACCGCCCCCGTGCGCGTGTTCGCCTCGGAGGACGCCGTCACGATCATTATGATCAGCTTGTTTTTGCTGATTATGAGCGGCGTGTTCAACCTGCTGGAAAAAACGGGCGGCATCCGCGTCTTTATCGAGCGCATCATCCGCCGCTTGCGTAACCGCACGGGTACGGTCGTGTGCGTGACGGTGCTGGTGTTTATGCTGTTTGGCAGCTTTTTCGGAATGTTCGAGGAGCTGGTCACCCTGCTTCCCATCATCACCCTGATGATGATCTCCATTGGCCTTGATACCATGATGGGCGTGGGCGCCTGCTTGCTTGCCGCCTGCTTTGGTTTTTCCGCCGCCATTACCAATCCCTTTTCCGTTGGTTTGGCTGCTGAGGTCGCAGATTACCCCATGTCGTCGGGCGTTTGGCTGCGTATCGTCTTTTTTGTCATTACATATCTGATTTTGTGCGTCTTTTTGATGCTCCACCTTCGCCGTATTCGCAAGGATCCCACCCGCTCGCTCAGCTATGCGACGGATGAGGAAAAACGCGCCTCGCTGTCAAGCGAATCTGCAGCGACCGTGGCCAATGAGGGCAAAATGTTCCGCGTGTATGCCGCCTTTTTCCTGTTCCAGGCGCTCGTGCTGATCTTGATTGCCTCCATCCGAGCCATTTCCGGACTGGCCATTCCCATTTTGGCCGTCAGCTTTCTCTTCGGCGGCATCATCTGCGGTTGCTTGGTCTGCGAACAAAAGCGTCAAATGGTGTCCTACATCCTGCGCGGCGCACTTTCCATGCTGCCCGCTGTGTTTATCATCGCCATGGCCTCGTCAGCCAAGCTGATCATGGCCGAAAGCGGCATTATGGATACCATCATGCACCGCATGATCACCCTCTTGGATGGTAAAAATCCCTTTGTTGCCATTCTTCTGGTCTATCTTCTGATTTTGTTCTTGCAGACCTTCATTGGCTCTGCCTCGGCAAAGATTTTGTTGGTGATGCCCATCGTCATGCCGGTCACGATGGCGCTGGGACTGTCCCCTGCGCTGGTCATCCTGGCCTACTGTATGGCCGACGGCTTCACTGACGTCATCCTGCCCACCAATCCCGTCCTGCTCATTGGTCTTTCCATGGCCAACGTCTCCTACGGTAAGTGGGTCAGGTGGACCTGGAAATTGCAAGTCATCGTCTTTTTGGTTACCATCGGCGTGCTGTTCTTCGGCGTGGCGATTGGGTATTGAGAGGATATAATTATTGAAAAAAGAACGCGAAAAAATCGCGTTCTTTTTTTTGGGGGGTCTTGACACACCAGCAAATTTGTGATATGATGAGTATGCCAAACTAACTGAATGAACGTGAAAGACGGGTGTACTATCTTTATTTTTAGGGATAGTTAGACTCTTTTTTAACTATACTATTTTCGCTGTTGAATTTGATAAAATGCAAATTCCTCTATCAGTGAAAATAGTATGTTACACTCTTTTTTTCACGCAAAGTTAGTTTGGCGACTATCGGGGTTTGCGTTTTTGTGCGTCTGCTTCGGTAGGCGCACTTTTTATTTTATTTTAGGAGGGAAAGAAAATGAAAAAAACAATTTTAAGAGGTATGGCTTTGTTATGTGCATTTTGCGCGCTGTTCGGTATGTTGATATCGTTTTCTGCGTGTTTACCTTTGGGTTCAAAGGAGTCTTCGGGTTCAAAGGAGAAAAGGATTTACGAGTCTGCGCTTGCTCTGATTGATGAAGCCAAGCAATCTACCTACCAAACAGATGCCATTGCAAAATATGAGGAAGCAATTAAGAAGCTCGAATCAATCCCTGATTATTTGGAAACGGCTGCAACATTGAACGACGCCAAAGTTTCTCATGACAAACTGATTATAGAAGAAATAAAATTCTGTTACGAGTTCGATTATCTTGAAATTAACGATTGGCTTGCAAAGATGTATGATCAAAAAAAGGCAGAAAGTGTTAGTATATGGATGGATTTTTCTCAAGACATCCTTTTAAGTTATTACAAAGAAATTATAAAGGTGATTAAATCATTCTTGAAGGATCCCAATTCGTTTACAGATGTTGGTTCCAGCTTCACCTATACGCCGAAAGCGGGGAATGCGGCAAATACGGTAATCATTCAAAAACTGACCTATAAGATTGATTATACGGCAACCAATGGTTTCGGCGGTGCTGTAAGGGATCTATTCGAGTATACGTTTGAAGATTTGAGTTATACATTTGAGAGTGAGTTTCTTACATCCGCAGAAGTTGCGCAAGTGCTAAAATACACGACGTTTGAAAATATGTGCGATTCCTTGCTCGACTAATTGAAAATATTATCATTCATGCATAAACAAACCGCTATGGATTTTACTACGTAGAGGTTCTTTTCACGTAGGGCGGG
>JAZQUX010000260.1:0-2224 GCA_045631585.1 Eubacteriales bacterium
AAGGCCGACATCGACCGCTCCATGGCCATGGGCTTCCATGGCGCACGCCTCCACCAAAAGGTGTTCGAGCCTCGCTTTCTGTACGAATGCGACAAGGCCGGCTACATTGTTTGGGGTGAGCACGGCAACTGGGGCATGAACATCGGTGCCCAGGTCGCCTATCAGGCCATGCTGCCCGACTGGGTGGAGATCCTGGAACGCGACTTCAACCACCCCGCCATCATCGGCTGGTGTCCCCTGAATGAAACGGCCAACAATCAGATCCCCGAGTTTGTCCGTCTGTTGGCGGCAACCACTCGTGCCATCGACCCCACCCGTCCCTTCATCGACGCGTCGGGCTGGAAGCATCTGGTGGGTGTTACCGACATTATGGACTCCCACTTCTACGATCAGGATCCCGTAGCTCTTGCCGCTCGTCTTGAGCCGCTGAAGCGCGGCGAGGACATCGACCTGTATCCTTGGGCCAACAGTGAAAAAGGCAAGCCCGTCTTCATCAGCGAATACGGCGGCATCCGCTGGGCACAGAGCGATTTCGGCTGGGGTTACGGCAACGCGCCCGTCGATGAAAAGGAATTTCTCGACCGCTTCCGCGCGCTGACCGAGGTGCTTCTGTTCCACCCCAACATCAGCGGCCTGTGCTACACCCAGCTGACCGACGTTGAGCAGGAGGTCAACGGCCTGTATACCTATGACAGAAAAGCCAAGTTCGACCCCGCCCTCATCCGTGCGGTACTCGACCAAAAGGCAGCGATCGAGGAATAATAAAATATGTTATTAAAACAACGAACCCCGACGTTTGATCTGTCGGGGTTTGTTGTTTTTAAAACCAATATTCTTTCATTTTCTTCAGAAAATCTTTCGTTATCGGGAAGCCGGAATATTCGCCTATCACGGAATCCACCCCGCAATACGGACATCGGGCTGTTCCTTGAAGGTCGGGAATCCAATCTTCTATTTCCATCGGGGCAAATATTTGCAAACAATAAAAGCAACCACATCGCCTGTCATTTTGCAGTTGTTCTTTGTGGTTTAAACAAAATTCATGTGCGGCAATAATATCGATGCTCTTCATGTTTTCGCCTCCCTGATTCTTCTAAATTTTCTTCAACTTCGCATACGTCGCCATAAGCTTTTTCGTTCCCACGGAGTCAAAGGCAACCTCGATCAGCGTATCGGCCGCCATCTGGCGAGTAGACAGCACCGTTCCCTGACCGAAGACAGGATGCGCGACGCGGTCGCCGACGGAAAGTGCGCCGGCATTGGCGCGGCTTTGCGCTTGTGCGCCGCCAAACAATGACTTTCCTACCGTGATGTCGTTTTTCAGGTTGGTCGGTTGCTGCGGTACGCGAGTGCGGGGCGCAGAAGACGCGGAGACAGCACCGCCCCACGAGGATCGACCTCCGCCAAAGCCGTCATGCGCGGCATAGGAGAGATTCTGATGTTCCAGCATCAATTCGTCCGGGATCTCTCCCACGAAACGAGAAATGGGATTATAAGCAGTAGAGCCATAGAGCAGGCGGTTTTTGGCATGCAAAATGTGCAGCTCCTGCTTGGCACGGGTGATGGCCACATAGGCCAAACGGCGCTCCTCCTCCATTTCGTCGGGGCCTGCCATGACCGTCTGCATTCCGGGGAAGATGCCATCCTCCATACCGGGCAAGAAGACCACAGGGAATTCGAGACCCTTGGCGCTGTGGATGGTCATCATGACCACGGCGTCGGCCGTGTCGTCGTAGCGATCCACATCGGCCACGAGCGCGTTTTCCTCCAAAAAGCCGGTCAACGTCGGTTCCTCTGCCGTGCGGCAATATTCGACAACGTTGGATTTGAATTCTTCCAAGTTATCAAGTCTGTCCGCCTCTTCTTTGCCTGCATCGATGATCATCTGACGGTAGCCCGTACGATCCAGAACAAGATCGATCACAGAGGGCAACTCCATGGATTTGGCAAGATAGGCGATCTCTTCTATCATGCGTGTAAAGCTCATCAGTGTCACCGCCGAACGGGACAGCGCCACGTAGGAGGACGCCTGCGACATGACCTCAAACAGAGACAAATTCTGCTCCATGGCGATGGCCTCCACCGCCTCCAGCGTGCGCTCGCCGATCTTTCGGCGGGGCTCATTGATGATGCGAAGCAATCGCTCGCGGTCGGCATGGTTGTTGATCAGTTGCAAATACGCCACGAGGTCGCGGATTTCCTTGCGGTCGGAGAAGCGCACGCC
>JAZQUX010000261.1:0-2163 GCA_045631585.1 Eubacteriales bacterium
CAGAAAAACCGCACATCCGTACGGATGTGGGGTTTTTTCGTTATGCAAAAGAAGCAGGGGACTTTTTTCAAAGTCCCCTGTGCTGTATTTTCTTACTTGCCGGCTACGCTCACACCGCGCACCAGCACGTCAGCAGATGCAAAAGAGGTAAAGCCACCGGTCAGACCAAAGCGAACCTCGTTGCCAACAACCTCCACGCTCTTCAACAGATCCAGGAAGTTGCCCGCGATGGTAAAGGTCTTGACTGCCTCAGCAATCTTGCCGTCGCGAATGCGGAAACCGGCGCTCTCCAAGGAGAAGTCACCCGTCACAGCGTTGGCACCCGCGTGCGCACCCTTCAGCTCGGTGATATACAAACCGTCCTTCATGGTTGCGAACAACTCATCCAGCGATTGCTCTCCTGCCTCCAAGCAGAAGCAGTAAGGAGCAATGGAAACGGAAGCCGCGTACGAACCACGCTGACCATTACCGGTAGAGGCAACGCCATCCTTCTTTGCCGTTGTCAGGTCATACAGATAGGTGCAAAGCTTACCCGCGTCCACAACGTTCTTGCGATACGTTGCCACGCCCTCGCCATCAAACGAGGTCTGAATGTCACATTCGGGGCGACGGGGATCATCCGTAATGGTGATCACATCCGACGCAATCTTCTCACCGATCTTGCCCTTGAGCAAAGACATTCCGTGCTGTACCATCTTCGCGGAGAACATCGAAGAGAAGACGCTCAAAAGCGTACGCATCTCATCGCCTGCGATCACGCAATCATACTTACCGGATTCTACCGTACCGGCGCCCAGCTTACTGCGCGCTTCTTCTACAGCCTCGGCAGGAAGGGTGGCAAACGCTTCAGGGTTCTTGCCGCTCTTGAGTTTGAAGCCACCGACTGCCTCGTCGCCCTCTTTGACGACGGCGCTGATATAAACGCCGCTGGAACCAACATGGTTGGTCAACTCCAAACCATGCGAATTGCACAACATAATGCTGGATTCCAAAGCAAGAGCAGCAGTCTGCGTACCATCGCAAACGGAAGGATGCACGGCATACGTCTTTTTCTGCAGATCCAGCGCCCAATTCTTCAAGGTGGCAGCCTCAGGAAGTCCCGCTACCTTTGCATTGACCTCCTCGTACGTTTCGGAGCCGGAGAAAATGAAAACCTCATCGTCATTTTCAATGTTCTTGGCATTGTCGATGGCGCGATCAACCAACGCTTCCATTTCTTCCTTGGTCAAAAGCTCGCCCGAAGCGTAGCCCATTTTTCCATCGACGATGCAACGGAAGCTAATACCGCCGCTCTCGCCCGACGAAAAGCTGCTGATTTCGTCCTTATAGGTCTCCGTGCTGATTTCACGGCTGCTCGTCGCGTAAATTTCATACTCGGTAAGACCGGCCGCCTTGGCAGCCTCCACCAAATATTGTTTCATTTGTTCAAAGTTCATAGGTGCACCTCTCAATTCCGTCCGCCGACAGTAATAGAAGAAACGCGGATCAGGGGCTGACCGACATCGGTAGGAACGCTACCGCTGCTCGAACCGCACATACCCTGTCCCGTGGCCAGATTCTGACCGACCATATCGATATCCTTGAGGATCTGAGCGCCCGTACCAATGAGCGACGCGCCGCGTACCGGCTCACAAATCTTACCGTTACGTACAATATAACCCTCGCTGACCGAGAAGTTGAACGCACCCGTCAAAGGATTGACCGAACCACCGCCCATGCTCTTGGCATACAGACCATACTCGATCGAGGCAATGATATCCTCGTTCTTATCAGGACCGTTGTCAATAAAGGTGTTGGTCATACGGGAGGTGGGCTCATACGCATAGGATTGACGGCGGCTGTTTCCGGTCATAGGCAGACCCATGCGGCGAGAGCCGAGGCGGTCGACCATATAACTCTTAAGCACACCGTTTTCAATGAGGACATTGCGCTGGGTGGGAGTACCCTCGTCGTCGATATTCACCGAGCCCCAAGCGCCGGCAATGGTGCCGTCATCGATAGCCGTTACCTTTTCGTTGGCGATCTGCTGCCCCAGCTTACCGGCAAACTGACTGCGTCCGTAGGCCACGGAAGATGCCTCCAACGAATGGCCACAGGCCTCATGGAAAATAACACCACCAAAGCCGTTGTCAATGGCAACCGGCATCACGCCCGCCGGACAAT
>JAZQUX010000262.1:0-3659 GCA_045631585.1 Eubacteriales bacterium
GATGATATCCGTTCCATTCTGGACGGAACCGACATGGTATTCATTACCGCAGGTATGGGTGGTGGAACCGGTACGGGTGCCGCTCCCGTTGTTGCACGCGCAGCACACGAGCTGGGTATCCTCACCATCGGTATCGTAACCAAGCCCTTCTCCTTTGAGGGTAAGCGCAGAGCAGAGCAGGCTGAGCGTGGTATCGCTGAGCTTCGCAAGTATGTTGACTCGTTGGTTGTTATTCCCAACGACCGTCTGCGTCAGGTTTCCGATACTCGCATCACGCTGGCAAATGCATTCGAGGTAGCAGACGATGTTCTGCGCCGCGGCGTACAATCCATCTCCGATCTGATCAGCGATCAAGGCTTCATCAACCTCGACTTTGCAGATGTTAACTCCGTCATGAAGGACGCAGGTTATGCTCACATGGGCGTTGGTGCCGCCACCGGTAAGGACAAGGCAGAGTTGGCCGCTCGCGCTGCCATCTTCAGCCCCCTGCTTGAGAGCTCGATCTCCGGTGCTCGCGGTATCCTGATCAACATCACCATTTCTCCCGATGTTGGTTTGGAAGAGATCCATCAGGCATCCGAGATGATCGCCGCTGAGGCTCATCCCGATGCAAGCATCATCTGGGGTGTTGCATTCGATCCCGATCTGGATGATGAGATGAAGATCACCATCATTGCTACCGGCTTTGCTGAGGATTCCGATGAAACCAAGGGTCCCAAGGAGCATCCCGCTGTTATCAAGGCTAATCTTGAAGCAAAAGAGCAGGCTGAAGCAGCTGCTGCTAAGGACGACGAAGACATGGACATGGAAGACGTTATGGGTCTGTTCCGTGCCAAGAGAAGATAATTGATATCTTCAACATAAGAAGAAAACCGCATCAAAGGTGATTGCCTTTGATGCGGTTTTCTTTATGCGTACAAGCTGAACCAAGTCAGCGCGTGACGAATGAACTCATATTGATAGCCATGTCCGCGGTTGTGCATGGATAACAGCATTTTGTCGGTGTCAAGGGCATCGAACAGCGTGCGGATACATTCCGGCGGGCAGATGGTGTCAGCCGTGCCAAGAGTGAGAAGAACGGGATAATTCATACGCGTGGCGTGCGCCAGAGTATCGATATGGCCGATGTTGTACCAGGCTTGTTCCTTGCGCATGACGTCGATGCCGATGCGTGCGTGATCGTATGCGCCGCGGAAGCATGCCATGGGATAGTTGGTCAAGAACGGCTCGTCTGCGGCCACGCAACGTACGCCGTGGTCGCGATAAATGGAACCGAGCAGAAGCGACGCGCCGCCACCTTGGCTGGTACCGAAGAAGGATACGCGATCGGGCAGAACAGTGGGCTGGGACATAGCCCAGCGAATGGCGCCCATGACGTTGAGCATCCAACCAAAATAACTCTCAAGGCTGTACGGATCCTTGGCTGTGTTCGGCAGAACCGGCCAAATCATATCTTTGCCGTCATGGACTTTGAGCTCGTTATGATCTCCCTCGGGTGTCCAGTATCCCAACGGTGTCAACTCCAGTACGTTGTAGCCCTCTCCGACAATGTCGGGATGGAACGAAGGCTCAGCGCCGTATCCGGGAGTGTGAACGACCAAAGGTGCGGGGCCTTTCATGGCGGGCGACCACATACCATAGAAGGGGCGCATACCAGACTGCTCAAAGCGATACAGCGAGGATCGATTCATGTGATGAATGCCCAAACGAGTGCGCTCACCGCGGTCGTTCAGACGCGTTGCCGTGACGGGAAGCGTTGCCTCTGCTGCCCACAAACGATCGATCCAGAAGGCAATGTCTTGTTGAGAAGGATAAAAACCAAAAAGCTCAGCGTGATCCATATCGTACTCCTTTGTATTTATAAATGCGCTCCGTTGGTCGTAACGATGGCGACGGGGGTGCCGAGGTCATCGGTGATGGTGATTTCATAGAAGCAATGGCGTTTGCCGTCCTTGAGCAGCTTAGCCACCCCATAAAGGACATTGCCGCTCGGAGAGGCGAGATAGCTGATGCTGGAGGTGACGGTGACGGTGGGGGAGGGGGCGGCAAAATTGGTAGCGACGGCGAATACAAAATCAGCCAAGGTGAATATCACACCTCCCATGACGTGTCCGACGGCGTTTTTGTGACGGCCGTCAATGTTCAAAGCGCACTTGGCGTAATGCTCGCCTACCTCCAAAATTTCAATGCCTGTTACTTCGGTGGCGTAGCGGTCGGCGGCGAAAAATTCTTTTGCTTCTTCAAGATTGGTCATTCGATATCACTCCTTTTTGAATCAGGGTTATCCAAACACCTCGCACGCCGCAACCAAACGCAAACGGTCAAGATCGACTTGATCCCGCCCATAAGCGTCGAAGAAACGGTCGCGGTAGCGGTCGGTTTTTAAGTTGAAATACAGCGTCCATGCGCCCCAAAACAGATCGACATGGCGATCTCCCACACCACCGTTGCCTACGTCGATGAATCCTGTAAACTGCCAGTTATCCAGCATCACGTTGGGAAGGCAATAATCGCCGTGGAGTAGGGTGTCGGTTCTGAGAAGATGCTTGTGGCGCGTGATCTCAGCCCTTGCCTCGTCGGCTGAGTGGTAGCTCCAGTTGTCGGGGAATAGGGAGGCATCGTAGATGCCGTTTCGATCATTGTGCTCGGCCAGCGCCAGATAGCGCGCTGTGTGGTCGGGGATGGGACAGCCCGCCGTGTCACATTCGTGCAACTCGCGCAGTAGCGTGGCGGTCAGGTCGCAAAGGCGCTCGGGGTTGCCGATATAGTCAGCATGCGTGCAATCCTCGCCCCGCACCCGCACCGTCAGCATCCAATCGCGCCCACCCTCGGTGCGATAGTCGAGAACCTCGGTGCCAAGTCCTTTTTCGTGGAAAAAGCGGGTCATTGCCGCCTCGCGGGCAAGGGAGCCTGCGGCGGCCGATTTGAGGTATAGGCCGTCCTCTTTTTCAATATACAGAACCCGTGCTTCCGGCGAACAGCTACTGTCGAATACCCGCGCATCTGCAAGGATCGAATGATAGGTGGCGGGGATGTCGGTAAGCGTGGGGGGGATGAGCGTTCGTTTCATAGGAACTCCTTTCCGTTAGCCGGCAAAGGCTTTCAGCTTGTCCAAAAATTCGTACGGAATTGCCAAGTTGCCGCGTCCGCGTCCCAAAGCAATATCCGGCTTTCTTGTTCCGTGGAAATCACTTCCGCCGCTCTCGCACAGCCCGAATTCCTGCGCGATGGCGCGGGAGAGGGCGATGGTGTCCTCGTCGTAGGTCGAGTACAACGTTTCCATGCCGACAAGACCGCAGGGGATTGCCTTGTCCAAAAAGGCGCGTAACTGCGCCTCATTCAACTTGAGGAAGGGATGAGCCAGCACGGGAACCGCCCCGATGGAACGAATGAACTCGAGCGTTTCAAACACCGGAAGACGCGCGGGTTCAATGTAAAAGCCCCTCTCGGGCGAAAGAACGGTCTTGAACGCCTCTTGAATGGAGGCGGTGTAGCCTTTTTCGGTCAGCACACCGGCAATATGGGCGCGGTTGATGTTGCCGTGGCTGACGGCACACACCTCATCGTAGGTAATATCATAGCCGTGCTCTTGCAGGGCCGCGATCAGGGCGTGATTGCTCTTCTTTTTATTCTCGGCAATGGGGGCGACCATGGCCGTG
>JAZQUX010000263.1:0-8538 GCA_045631585.1 Eubacteriales bacterium
CACTCCTCGGCCAGCTCGACCATCTCCTCCGTCGGTTTTTTGCCTCTGACAAAAACAATACAGATCATATCCATCATATTCGCAGTGCGTATCACCTGCGGATTAATAAGACCCGTGATAAGTACTCCTTGATCCTTGACGTATGCGAGCACATCGCTCATCATATCGCTGCAGCAGGCCGAAATCACCTCGGAATTAAGGTGGCTTTCGCCCGTTAAGCAGGTTGCGTCAAGCAGGTTGCCGATTTCCTTGATCTTCATATATCGTTTCTCCGAATCTTTTGCGGCACCGATAGCCGCAGAATAAATTAGCGATACTTTGCGAGAATATCAGAAACGTCAGCCTTGGTCAATCGGCCGTAAACCTCACCGTTAACGGTAAGAACGGGAGCCAGACCGCAAGCACCAATGCAGCGAGTTGCTTCCAACGAATACTTGCCGTCGGGAGACGTGCTGCCAACGGGCAGATCCAACTGCTTGGAAAACTCTTCGATGATTTCACCCGATCCCTTAACGTAGCAAGCAGTACCAAGACATACAGCGATTGCAACCTCTCCGTCGGGATTGAGCTTGAACTGTGCGTAGAAAGATACGACACCATAGATTTCCTCCATGGGAATGCCGGTCTTCTCTGCGATAATGCGCTGAACCTCGATGGGCAGATAGCCATAGATTTCCTGCGCTTCCTGAAGGATAGGCATCGTTGCACCCTTCATGCCGTCATACTTTGCGATTACAGCCAGCAGTTTTTCTTCCTGCTCGGGTGTGCCCTTGAAAGCGACGGTAGTCATTTTCTTCTTCATAGCTTTTGAGTACCTCCTCAATTCAGAATTTTTGCCATGTAAGTCAATATTGCATCCCCAACACGCCAAACGGCGAGTGGGCATACACATACAGCGTTATTATATCACGAAATTTTCTAAAAGTCTATAGCTAAGGAGAAAAAAACCAAGAAATTTGTTAAATTTTTATCGTGCTTGCGGAATTTATATAAAAAGCACCGGATCGAACTCAAAAAAATCGAATCCGATCCGGTGTCTTTGGCTTATTTCGTCATTTTCTCAGCATTTTTTCAAGCAACGCTACTTTGTTTTGCGAATACTCATAAGCTCCTCTGAAATCACTTTGCTCGCGGCAACAAATTTCAAGATCGCAAAAGGCACAATAAATCAGAACCTCGCTTCGCGCCGATTCGTCACGCAATAGCTCAAGCAGGGTTTGTTGCGCAGACGCATAATTCCCTCGGAGCAAATCCGCATGAGCCAAAAGATGCATTCTCCAAACATCGTTCTTATCCGCCGCCGCCAAATACGAGGTCACGGCACGCATCTCTCCGGCCTCCAGTGCCTCTCGCGCCAGCACGTAGCATCCGAACGGATGTCCGCTTCCCAAGAGTGGAGACTGTGCCTCATCCAGCGTCTCGGAATACAGCATGGATGACAAGCGGTGCATAAAGCGAAAATAAAGAGCGGCGGTCGCGCGGATCGAAGAGGTATCATACATGGTTCGTCGAGCGTAGGTCACAGCTTCATCCAGCGCGGAGCAAGCATCGTGCAAATGTCCAAAATCAAATTCTTCTCCCGCAATCGCAAGAGCACACTGCGCCATGATCAAATAGATTTCATCATCAGCCTCGCTCATTCTCTCATCCTCGCGACACAATGCAAGACACAACCGAGCATCACCATTTTTCAGCGCACGACGAATGCTGTCGATGCGACCCATCTTGCGCCAGATGCGGTCGTCATCGCCCTGGGCCAAAAGGAAGCCGGCCGGCACACCCAACCGCTCAGCCAAGTACCATATCGTAGGAAGCGACGGCAGTGCCGCGCCATTTTCTACGCGGCTGAGCATATTACGGGTAATCTGATCCCCCGCCAGCTCACTTTGCGTCATGTTGCGCTGTTGACGTATTTTTTTGATTTTCTCGCCAATGTCCGTGTGCGGCATAAGTCTCCTCCCGTCTAAAAAAATATCCTTTTCGCCTTGCGCGGCAAAACAGTAAATATCAGTTACTGCTTTGCCATTTTATCACACGAAAGAGCGAAAAGGATGAATAAATTGTAAATTTTAGTTACCTCAAGGGAATTAAACAAGATACGGCAGGAGCAAACACAAAAGAGGCAACGTAGCAAGGCTCATAATGGTAGAGAGCAACACGACGTTGGCTGCCGTTTTTTGACCCTTGCCCAACATTTCCGAGAAAGACAGCACCATGTTAGCCACGGGACAACAGCAGATGATAAACAACGCCTGCTTAAGATATCCTTCCACAGGAATAAAGTACAGCACGGCGAAGGCAAACACAGGCATTCCCACATTTTTCACCAATGAAACCGCGTACTGCCGCCAGTTGCAAAACAATTCGCCGATATCGACCAACGCCAATCTCATACCTAAGATAAACATACACAACGGCGTGGAGAAGGTGCCAAGCGTTGCCACCATGGAATAGATGCGATCCGGCAAAACCAGTGTCGTACACATAAAAACAATGGCAATCGCAGCGGCAACCGTATTGGGATTGAGGAAAATCTTTTTTGCGCTGATATACTTTCGATCGCGCGTAATGATGGTAGAACCGACCGTCCAAGACATGGTATTCATGACCAAGGAAAACAACGCCGAGAACATGGCTACCTCGGGGTGTGCTTCTCCCATCACGGCCTCCAGAATCGGAACGCCAAAGAATCCGCTGTTACCGAAGCAAGCCGCAATAGCAAAGATGCGGTATTGTGCCTCCTCCTGTTTTTGACGCAGAACCAGGTAAGACAAGGCCAAAACAGCCGCCTGGATCGCTAAGGAAAGTCCGAGAATGATCGCTCCCCGCACAAGCATTTGCTCCATGCTAACGACACCGTCTCGAACAAGCACCGTTGCCTTCTGAAAGGAATAAACGGTCAAACAGGGTTGGCTGATGTACAAGAGCATTGTCACGCTTGTGGTGATGGAACGCTCATCAAACTTCTTGATACGCATGAGCAAATAGGCCGGTGTGGCAAAGGCCAGCATTTGCGCCACCGCGATAAAAGTAATATATAAATTACTCATCGGACTTTTACGCGTACACGCCGCCGGCTCGCAGAATGGCATCTACAAGCGCTTGTGTTTTCAAGGCTTCTTCCATCATCCAGCGCGCGCGGCTACCATCGGGATCGTTATAAAAATCAGAAATCTGAATGGAATGGGACGAACCGTAGCAAGCCTTGGCGCCGAAGTTCTTCGCACGCTCCTCATCGGCGGCGCGAACCGCGCGACCGTCCTTATAGAAGATACAGCAATCTCCTGCTCTGCTTTCCACGCGAGCCTTCTCACATTTGATGGTCACGCGAATGTCCTCGTCCTCCATGTTGTTGATAGAGAAATAGAAGAGTGCACGAGTGCCGTTTTCAAAGAAGATAACGCCCTCGGCCGTGTCCTCGACTTCGGCGGTCGTCTCGCCATGGTGAGACACCGTCGCTTTGACATCCACAACCGGAGAGCCGGCAAAATAGCGCAACAAATCAAGCGTATGAATGGCCTGATTGATGATCACGCCGCCGCCTGCCGTCTCATAGCGAGAGCGCCATTCGCCCGAACGATAGTAGGCCTCGTTACGGCACCAACACACCTCGCCGTGAAGCGATATCAATTTGCCCATTTCACCGCTATCCAGCGCTTCGCGGATGGCACGGTTTTCGGCATTGTAACGGTTTTGGAAAATGACACCCAATCGGCGCCCCGTCTCGATGGAAACTGCCTTCATCTGCTCAGCGGCGGCCAAAGATGCATCCATGGGCTTTTCGCACAGAACATCCACACCCGCCCGCATACAATCAATCGCCACGGGAGCATGAAGCGCATGAGGGAGACACAAATGCACCGCGTCCGGTCGGACTTCATCCAACATTTGATGATAGTCTGTATAATAAGCGCAACCCGCCAACTCGGCGCGAGCACGTGCTCGTTCCTCAATGATATCACATACAGCGACAAGCTCGGTCAACTCATTTTCTTGCAACGCACGAATATGATTTGGGGCAATCACACCACATCCAATGATACATACACGATACTGTTTTGACATAGAAATTACCTCATGCAAAGTCAAAAGATTCCTCCCGTTGATACAGCAGGATAGTGTATTATATCATAAGCCAGAACAAAAAACAAGGTCAATCCGCAAAAAAGTCCATTTGATGTTGAACGCGGGCTCTTCCCTTTTGGGATTGGCGCATCAGGCGCAAATACACCGCTTCCAGTTGTCTCACCATGGCCTCGGCTGTAAATCTCTCACCGTACAATCGACGCGCGCCCAGAGATAATTCCCGCAAAAGCGAGCGATCCCGATACAGGCGCACAAGCTGTTCCGAGAGCGCCGCCTCATCACGGGACGGAAACAAAAAACCGTTGACACCATTCTCGATCATTCGGGGATTGCCGCCGTAATCCGACGCCAGCGCCGGCACCCCGGCACTCATGCCCTCGGACAGCGACAGGCTGGAGGTTTCCGTGCCAAAAGAGGCATTGACATTCAAATCCATCAAAGCATAAAACGGCGCCATATCCGAAATAAAGCCGGTAAAAATCACGCGATCCGCCACGCCCAACTGCTCCGCCAGCGCCCGATTCTCTTCCAACTGCGAGCCGTCTCCAATGAATAAAAACTTCATATTCGGCGCGACATCGCGGCACAAAGCGGCCGCTCGGATGACGGTCGCTTGCCCCTTGTATGTCTCCAAACGTGCGGGCATCCCCACGATGAAATGCTCTTGTTTCAATTCCCACCTCTGCCGCAACGCATCTATCTCTTTCGGCTCGCACACCCTGATGGGAAGAACGCCATTGATGATCACCTCAATTTGTCGTTCGTCCATGCCAAGCTGTAACAAATTGTCCTTGGCAGCCTCGGCCACCGCAATGACCCGGTCAGATAAGCATCGACTGCCCCATCGAAAAGCAAAGCGGAACAAACCGTTTTTTTGCCAAGCAGACAGTGGGAACACACAGTGGCGCGTCTGAATACAGACCGGAACGCGGCAAAGGCGCCCCGCTACCCTCGCCGTCAGAGCCGCGTGGGTATGAAGAATGTCGGGACGCTCCTTTCGAATCACTCGGATATACTCACGCAACGCTCCCACGTCCCACGATCGATCCTGACCGCACGTTACCGTCACGACGCGGCAGGACAGAGGCAAAAATCGCTCGATCAGGCGGCTGCCTTGCGGCAAAACAACAATGTAATCAAACCGTTTTTCATCGCCGCAACGTATGGTATTATACAGCAACGTCCCCGCGCCTCCAACGTTGGTGTCGGTCAGAATGTGCATCACTTTAATTCTTTGCATGACAGTTCCCTCTCTTGCCGTTTTTAGCATAGTGTCGGTCAAATTTGAAAGATTTATCCCAACGCAAAAGGCCCGGAAATATCCGGACCTTTTGCCAATCGTTATTCTTTATTTTCGGACAGCTTGGGGATTTCGGGCAGGGACGAAAGAATCTTCTCCTTTTTCTCGGAGCTACTCTTCTCTGCCAGCTCGTACATACGCTCGTAGCATTCAATCAGGTCGCTCTGGGTAAAGCCGACGGAACGGAGCTGATCCATGAGCCACTCATATTCCTCGGGGGTGATCGTAATGTCCAAAACGACGATATCCGCCAATTCCACGATGGGAAACATAGCCAGCATTGCCTCTCTCGCTCTAGGTGTGATATTTTCCGACAGGCATTGAATCTCAAAAAAAGATCTGACGCGAACAGCATCGTGCGTTTCACCCTCGGTCTCGTACTCCTCAAACTTCTGACGAACCAAACGATCGAAATCCTCTCGAAGCATCATGGCAGGAAGCTCGCGCAGCGGCTCCTCCGATTCGGCCGAGGTCCAGACGGTCACCAAGGACGCGGTCAATATCAGCATCAGCGCGGCGGCAAAGGCTAAAACGCGGCGAAAACGACGGGGGCTACGTCTTTGCCTGCGGGGGATGTTCCCCGGTGCGGCTTCTTTTACAAACTCAGGAGAAACCGAGCCGATGGCATCCAATAATCTTTCGTTCTTCATAGATAAATGTCCTCCTTTTCCAGATATTCTTGCAGCTTTTTACGGGTTCGGTAAAGCAGGACGTTGACGTGTCCCTGCGTCATACCGTAATCGGAGGCAATCTTCTCCACCTCATCGGTATACCAGTAACGGCGCATAAAAACCATTCGATCGCGCTGTGGCAAAGCTCCAAGAAAGCTGTTCAGCGCGTCACGCAACGTCATATCGTCAGCGCTTGGCATATCGCCCTTGTCCGCAATACACTCCTGCAGTTCTTCCAAAATCAGCGGTATCTGTCCTCCGCCCCGCTTGTGGCGATGGTTCTGCTTGTAGCGGTTGATGGACAACTGCCGCGTCAGCATACTGATATAACTGCCGATGGATTCCGGCTTTTGTGGCGGGATGGTATTCCATGCTTTAACATACGCATCGTTCACGCACTCCTCAGCGTCCTCGCGTGAAGACAGAATTTGCTCCGCAATATACTGGCACAGTCCGCCGTATTTTTTCTGCGTTTCTTTCACAGCCGTCTCGTCTCGCGATTCGTACAAGGCAATGATCGTTTTATCGTCCATGTTGCTTCTCCTTTCCCTGTCTTGAAGGCCCTTCACCTATATAAACACCCATCAACGCCCAAATATTACAGAGACGTCGAAAAATGACCGCCAATTTTTTCAGCGGTCATTTTTGTTATGATTTCGTATGATCGTAATAGTAAAGTTGCGAAGAATAAAAGGTATGTATCGTATGGTTTGGATCGTTCAACACGACCAAATAAAACATACTGCCGCAAGGGCCATAGCCTCGTGTGCCTTTATCTTCGGGGATTGTGCCGTAGTTTTCAAAATACAGCATATCAATGGTATAATACCTATTCTTTCCTCGCGAGCGCATCACCTCATCCTCGCCGACACCAACGAGTTTATCCTCCACGATGCTGAAATTTCCTGAAGAGACATAGCGCAACCCTCGCACGCCGGGCAGGATGAATTTCCACACAAAGAGGGCCAATATGAGTAGATCCAACAAGGCCAACGATCCCCAAATCATCCACATACGGGGAGAAAGACGGTAAGCCCCGTAGATGAAGGCTATCATAATCGCCTCAAAGAACAATATGACGGGAACAACAACCATCAGTTCTCCCTTCATGTGACGTAGCTGCTGTCGCCGCACGCCCTCTTTGGTCAGAATTTTTCTTTTCTCTTCCTTCATATAATTCCATTCTCCTGATTCGTAAAATCGAGCTTATTCCTGCGTCCCGTCCGTCTCGTAGCGATGCGTTTTGGTGTTGTAGAACAACAGAATCGGCTGTTTTTTATTTTCGCATACGACAAGGTAGTAGGTATCTCCGATGATAGCGTGGTCGCACACCCGTTTCGTTGTGGCAACGCGCCCGTAGCTGTCAAAATAGAGAGCACTTTCGTATCGGTAGCGGCTGTTGTATCTAGGCATCAAACGGTCTTCCACAGGACGCAGGACCCTCTCCTCAATCGCAATGCCGCGCAGCGTGTCCTCAACGACGTTATAGCGCTTGTGGACCACAAGGTAGCAGATACGAAAATCGTGGATGTAGCCAAGCACCCCGCCAACGACAAAATAGAGATCGAGCACAACAACTATGACCTTAGGCAGCGGATGCGATTGTCCAAAGGCGAAGATCGTCAGCGGGATGGCCATCAAAAGAATCAGCGCAAACCCGATGAAAAAGCCGAGCAAAATACCCTTTTGTCTGCGCATCAGTTCTTGGTGAATGGTTTGATTTGTGATAACGGTTCTTTGGTCTTTTGACATGAAGGTCTCTTTATACTTCTTCTAAACAGTAAAATTTTGCGTTATAGATACCGGCAATTTTTTGTTTGCGGTGCCGGAAAACCACCAGATAAAAGGCATCGCCCGGCTCGGCATGATCGAGGTCTCGCTCGTGCGCGCCAAAGCGGCGGTTGTCCTTAAAATAAACACCCGGAATATACTTTTTCCAAAACGGTATCCAAAGCCAATCGGTAAACAAAAACAACAGCTCCAAGATCCCCGCATCGCCGTTCTCTATGCGGCGCGCGTAATCCTTTTCCACGTAAAATTCACCGCGCTTGATCCATCGGTACTCTCTGATCAGACGGATCACGCCAATTGCCCAGGCACAGCAAAAGCAGGCGTCAATCGAGAGGAAAATCCCCCAAAGAAACGGAGCCGCAGGGTTCATCATGTAACACCCTTGAGCGAGCAGCACCAAAAGAAGGATCACAACGGGCATCACCACCGCGTTCACGATTGCTCTTTTTTTGTAACTTTTCAGCACGTTTTCCGTTATTTTTTCTTTGGTCATATATTCGCGCTTGTCTTTTTCCATGATGGTTCCTCCTTGCGATTTATTGTGATCATATTTTACCATCATTCGACCGCTTTGTCAATGGGTTTGAATCATTTTCGTATGGTTGCACAAGTCGAAGATTTGAAATTGTGGGAAATGACGAAAATATCAGCGCACTCCCCCAGTTTCGAGGGCTCGATAGGTTTGTCGCT
>JAZQUX010000264.1:0-4505 GCA_045631585.1 Eubacteriales bacterium
GCAATAACGAACGTTACGACTTGGCGGCATAATATGCAAGGAACTCAAGCGTCTTTTTCTCTAGTCAATTATCGTTTTGATAAAATCGTAGTTCAGTCGGCTTTTTTCCAGCCCCAAGTCCCTACGCGTATAGATTTTGCGCCTTCTGGAAAATTTGACAGAGCTGCAAATACTTTTATTCTCGGATTGACAGTGAAGGTTTCTTCCGGAAATGCGACGGAGCCTTTTTGTTTGGTGGATTGTTCTGGTGCATTTAAGATTGATGGCGATGTTGTTCCGGAATTTTTCTACACGAACTCGATTGCGATCCTTTACCCTTACATAAGGGCTATGGTTAGCCTGGTTTGTTTGCAGGCTAATTTTGGAAGCGCAATTGTATTGCCGACAATGAATCTTTCTGGACTTGCCGGTTTGTTGAAGGAAAGAACGGTTTTAGAATAGCATGCCGGAACTATTCCAGGTTGTAAAAGACCCACCTCCGCTGGGTTCTAGTGGTTTGCCTATTTTTTGTGGCAATCCATCGGCGTGGCTAGGCAGGGGAGTGTACTTTTGGGAGTCGTTTATAGAAAACGCTCGAAAATACGGAGATACGCATTGCCAATCGTGGGGAAGGCTGAACCATACAAAGGGTTATAAAATTTATAAGACCATTGCTATTTCTGCGCACAGGTGTCTAAACCTTGTTGATGGTGTTGCTGATTTAAGGCATGTTCTTGATTTCTACCAAAAGCTGCAAAAAAAGAACTTGAATAAACGACCTGTTCGACTTTTTGAATTGCTAGGAATGATGCGCAAGGATTCTAGTTTCAGGGCGGCTTACGATAGTGTCAGAGCTCTTCCTGATGGTGGTGGACTTACTCCGATGTATCTTGAATACACGTTGCCTGAAGATGGCACGAAAGCGAGATTCTTCTTTACTCCGCCAATACAAGTTTGCTTTTGGCAAAGCGCTCCCAAGTTGAGCATGATGATTTTTGTAGAATGATGTTTGACAGGACTGCCTGTGGTGGTCCAATGCAAAAGGGCTCGGGTGTTCCCGGGCCTTTGGTGTTTTATAGCGAGAGCAGTTCGCGGATGAGGACCATGGCCTCTTCGACGGTGAGGTCCTTTTGCGAGAGCTTGATTAGGATGGCGTAGATGTAGCCAAGTGTCTCTGCGTTTTTCATGCGTCCCCTGCAAATTCCTAGTGTTTTGATGTAAATATAATACATTTTGTCAAATAATTATACATTTTGTCAAATTTTTTATTAAAATTTATACATTCTGTCAAATTATGTACTATATTTATGACATGGTGAACATTCAGGGATTTATCGACCGCGGCGGAATCGCGGACCTCACCGAGCTTTCCGCGAAGCTCGGCACCAAAAAGTCTACGGTGGACTCCTGGTCTGCCGGATCGCGAACTCCGACTTATGACATGTGCGTCAAGCTGCTGGAACTCGGCATGACCGTGGAGGAGCTCTTCGGCAAACCTTACCTGTCGAGCGTGAGCAAGGCTCATGAGGCGCTAGACAGCAAGGTGGAAGATGCGCTGAAGCGCATGTTTGCAAAGATTGGCAACATTTAACTATTGAAGGAGACCTCTATGGACCACAAGGAATACGAAGCCGCTTTTGAAAAGGGCATGATGGTTGCTGCCGACCATTTTGCCGAGACGGAACTTGCCATTTGCAAGGGAAAGCGGATGGCGCTTGAAAACGTGCTGGACTGGCTTACGGTGTGCGTCGATACGGCCCGAAAGGACCTGGAAAAGAGCCATGACTCTGCAGGCGTACTCGAAACGACCTTGAACGCCATGGACGCCATGCGTGCCGTCTACGAGAAGAAACTTGCGAGCGATGTTCGGTTGATTTCCAAATCTGTCGCTGAGTAGATAAATGCAGGATCGGCCCCTTTTCTGCATCGTGGCAAGCCGCGCCGAGGCTGCCAAGGCCAAGCCCGACCTGGGCAAGTATAGCCCGAAGGCGCTTGCCGCCAAGGAAGGCGTCAAACCCAAGACCGTCTACACATGGGTACGCGCTGGGCTCCCGGCGCTCCGCCACGGGCCCAAGGGCGACATCGAGATTTATTACCAGGATTACGTGCACTGGATGATCGAGTGCGCCCGCTTGCCCGATTGCAAGGTCAAGAACGTGCCTGTGTGGGCTTACTGGTTTGTCCGCGCCGAAGGCTGGAAAAGCCCGGTTGCTGGATAGTTGATTATCTTTGCCTAAAAATGTATATTCTGGGCATGGAAGAAGAATATCTTGACATACACATATCGAACAACAGTATGGTGAGTCTTGCTGACCTTGCTGATTCGATGAACGCCATGGCGTCCGAGTTTCATGATTTCTGCAATTCGCACGAATGTAACTGCAATGCAGAGCTCAAGGTAAAGGAAATCCGCAAGGGAAGTATCGAACTGCTGTTAGTGTCTTCTGTTCCTATGCTCGTTCCGATAGCCGAAAACTTTAACACGATTGTCCAATTCGGATGCTACTTGCGTGATGTGTTTACTTCGCTTGCGACAAGGTCGAGCGAACGGGAATCTATTTCGCTTTCTACTCTGGAGAACGTGAAGCGTATTGTTGCCACTACCGCGAAGGACGCCGGCGGCAGTACAGAAATATCCGTCAAGGGGAATAACAACACTATCAACGTCTACAGGTTTGGCGATGCGGATGGAAAAAATATCAGCGAGAGCGCGCAATATGTGATTGATACGGCCCGGCTTCCGGAAAAGAACGTGTTTGTCAAGCAGATTCTGTACTTCAAGCAGATTCGCGATTCCAAGGACAATATTGGCGATAGGGCCGTCATAGAAGATTTTTCAAAATCTCCAAAGAAAGTCGTGTACGTTGATCCGGATTTCAAGAAAGCCGTAATCAGCTCTAGCGAGAACGTGTTTGATTACGCTTTTCTTGTGGATGCCGAGGTGTGCAGGGTGGCCGGCAAGGTCGTTGCCTATAGGGTTCTCAAATTCCACGAACGATTCAAGATAGACGAAGATTGATTCAATTAGATCAGGTTTGTTTTTGGACAGGCCCCCGTTCCGGCGGGGACTTTTCTGTTTTTGTTGGGCGGCCTTTTTTACATCCATTCCCATTTTCAGTCGGTTTGAACGCAACATTACGTTCAACATTACGTTCAACGTTACGTTCAACGTTACGTTCACATTACGTTCAACATTATGTTCAACATTACGTTCAACATTATGTTCAACATTATGTTCAACATTATGTTCAACATTATGTTCAACACACTCACAACTCACACTCACAACTCACACTCACATCCACATTCACAGTGTGTAAACACCCCTCAACTCATATATATCCTATACGGAACTGACTGCCGTAATTGCGATATGGTGCGCTGTATGGCCGTTTTTTTGAGCCGAGGGGCATATAGATATGCCTTTCAGTAATTCGAGCCCTGTGCGTGCCCATTCTGCTAACTGTCTTGCCCATGTAGCGGGGAATGCTGGTGGCAGATTTAGGAATACCGAGACGCGGGGTGGTGTGACGTTGGACTTGACATTTGCTATCATTTGATTTATCTTAAAGGAGACGGTAATGATTCACAAAGACAAAAAAGACCCTTTTCTCGGACCTCGGACCCAGTTCCCGGCGCCGCCGCCGCCACCGAGGCCTCCTGTTAAACAGTAGGTGATATGGAAGATAAGATTTTCAATCTGGAATTCGGGCTGCACTACGAAAAGAATTATTGCGGCTACAGGCAGAGCTATTACGCAAAGCTGCATTTCTGGTTTACTGTATTGGGGCTTGTGCTGATGTGGGCGAGTGCGGCGAGCCTTGCGGTTGATAGTGTTGCATTGTCTTTGGCGCTCTCTGTTTTTGGTGGTATTTCGATTATCGCTACGACCGTTGGCGATTTTCAAAAGAAACGTGACCGTTACGAGCGTATGATCAAGGATTTGTCCGACATTCAGTCCGAGTATGATAAGGTAAAGCATAAGGCGACTGTCGCCGATATTGACGATTTTGAAAGCCGTAAAGACTCGGTTATGTCTTGCGAAACGCATTACATGCGTGCTGTCCAGGAGTGCGCTTACAATGAAGCTCTTGTTTCTTTTGATCGCGATCCTGATTGGAAATTCAATGTCGGTAAGTTCAGGAGATTCACTGCCAACATGATTGATTGGCGCACGCCTTGCGAGCAGGTGCGCGATATCGTACAGAAAAACGGTTCTTCGTTTGGTTAACCGGTTAATTCCGACGTGCGGGAGCCTGCCTTTTTTGTGGGTTAATGGCCCAAATGACCCCTGCTTGGGGCAGTCTGTAAGCCCGAAACTTAACCTTGGTTGACGGTTATCTATCCCGAGCGGTTAATCGTCTGTTTGGCCTTGTACTGAACGCATTCGCGCTTGGTAAAAACGGCTGTCAGTAGGCGGGTCGGATAGTCCAAAGTTAAGCGGTTCAGGGCACCCCACCCCGCCCAGGGTACCCCCGACAAAAAGGGTTGCTAGACTTCGCGGGGGCTCTATGGGGGGGCGCGCG
>JAZQUX010000265.1:0-9298 GCA_045631585.1 Eubacteriales bacterium
AGGATGGGAAAGCGGCTGCTCCAAGCAAAGGCGAAGTGCATCCGTTGCCGTGTTGCCGACCATAAAAATGCCTCGTTCGGAATATCCTTCCTGCCTCAAGCGCCGAGCGGCGGCATCGGTCGGAGCAAAATGGATATCACTCATAGCATCGATCGCCCGTCGGTTGAATTCCTCGGGAAACGGCGCGTGAATATCATCCGAGCGCAAGCCCGCCTCCACATGGTATATGGGAATTCCGGCATAAAAAGCAGACATGGCACCGCACAGCGCTGTGCTCGTATCCCCGTGAACCAGCACAGCATCCGGCCGTGGGGTTCGCGCCAACACCTCACCCATGGCGATAAGTAATCGCTCCGTCAAGCCTTGCACACTCTGAGAATCTCGCATCACGGAAAGATCCTCGTCGGCGGATATGCCGAAAAAAGAGAGCACGGGAGATACCATATCCCGATGCTGTCCCGTGAGCATGATTCTCACACGCGCCCCGCGCCGACGCAATTCCAAAATCAAAGGACAAAGCTTGATCGCCTCCGGGCGCGTCCCTATCCATACCCAAAATCGCTTCATGACTGTTCCTGCCTTTCCTTCATCCGCTCGGATGAAAATTTTTCAAAACGTATTGACAAACGGCCGTTCATGTGATATCATTTTGATATCACCCAAGACAAGGAGGAGTTATATGCAACACACGATCGAAATTTCGCACCTGACCAAATCGTTTGGCGACATCCACGCGGTGCGCGACATCAGCTTCCGTGTAAAAAAAGGCGATTTGTTTGCCTTTCTCGGTCATAACGGCGCAGGAAAATCCACCACCATCTCCATTTTGTGCGGCCTGTTGAGCAAAGACAGCGGACAGGTGCTGGTCAACGGAGGTGACATGGATCACAGCGCCGAAGAAATCAAGCGCACCATGGGCGTTGTATTTCAAAACTCTGTGTTGGATAAGCCTTTAACCGTTTACAATAATCTTCAAAGCCGCGCCGCGCTGTACGGCATCACCGAAAAAGAGTTTGAAACCCGACTGGACGAATTGTGCCATCTTTTGGACATACGTCCTTTGCTTCACCGAACCGTCGGCAAGCTGTCGGGCGGCGAGCGCCGTCGTGTTGACATTGCCCGCGCACTGATCCACCGCCCCACCATTCTGATTTTGGATGAGCCGACCACGGGGCTGGATCCTCAAACCAGACGTATGCTGTGGGATGCGCTCACCCGCCTGCGTCGCGAAACGAACATGACCATTTTTCTGACCACGCACTACATGGAGGAGGCCGCCGACGCCAACTACATTGTCATCCTCGACAAAGGCTCTGTCGTTGCCGAAGGAACTCCGCTTTCCTTGAAAAATCAATATACCGGCGACTATATCACGCTGTATGGTGCAACGTCGGATGACCTGACCGCCCTGGGGCTTCCCCACCAATCCACCGATGCGCCGGTTCGCATTTGGGTTCAAAATACCGCCGCGGCAACCGAACTCATCCTTTCACACCCCGAAATATTCCGCGACTACGAAATCACCAAGGGACGCATGGATGACGTTTTCCTTGCCGTGACGGGAAAAGCGGCGGAAGAAAGCGAAACCGCTCAGAAAAAACGCAAAGGAGGAGCGAGAGCATGACTTGTTTTTCTGCTTTAGTCAAACGCAATCTCAGACTGTTTTTTAAGGACAAAGGTCTGCTTCTGACCTCCCTGATTACGCCTCTTATTTTGCTTGTTCTGTTTGTTTCGTTCCTCGGCAACGTCTATCGGGATTCATTTGTCCTGATGCTCCCCGAAGGCTTTGCCATTCCGGATCAAGTCCTGTCCGCTCTGGTTTCCGGGCAGATGGTTTCCTCCTTGTTGGCTGTCAGCTGTGTCACCGTTTCCTTTTGTTCCAACTTTTTAATGGTGCAAGATAAGGCACTGGGCATCCGCGCGGACTTGGACGTTTCCCCCGTTTCCTCCGCGACGCTTTCCTTGTCCTACTACGTCTCCACCCTTCTCTCTTCTCTCATCGTATGTATGACCGCGACCCTTGCGGGCTTAGCTTACATTGCCGTCAGCGGCTGGTATCTGTCCGCCATCGACGTGCTGTGTCTTGTTGCCGACGTTTTCTTGGCGGTCATGTTCGGCACAGCCCTGTCCTCCGTAATCTCTCATTTTTTGAATAGCCAAGGGCAGATCTCAGCCGTAGGCACCATCGTCAGCTCAGGTTACGGATTTCTGTGCGGCGCCTATATGCCCATCGCTTCCTTCAGCGAAGGGATGCAAACGGTTCTCTCATTCCTGCCCGGCACATACGCCACGTCTCTGTTCCGAAATCACGCCATGCGGGGGGCTACGGAGCAGTTGCGCAAACTCGGTCTTCCCGACGAAGCTGTCCATGCCATGCGAGACGGGATGGATTGTCATCTGTATTTTTTTGACCGCCCCGTCCCGCTTTCCGTCATGTATCTCATTCTCATCGCCTCCATCGCGCTTTTGGTCGGCATCTACGTCATGCTGTGTCGGATGCACAAAAGACGGGCGTGCTGACCCAGGAAAGGAGTTTTTTATGTTACACGAACAACATTCCCGTACCTCCATGCTGCTGGGCGAGGAGGCCGTACATCGCTTAATCGGCGCCCGCGTTGCCATTTTCGGCATTGGCGGTGTCGGCGGCTACGTCGCCGAGGCATTGGCCCGTGCCGGCGTTGGCGCTCTGGATTTGATTGACAGCGACACCGTCTCCGTCTCCAACATCAACCGCCAAATCATCGCCCTGCATTCCACCGTCGGCCGCCCCAAGGTCGAGGTCATGGCCGAACGCATCCGCGACATCAATCCCGATTGCCGCGTTCGCACCTTCCCCTTGTTTTATCTTCCCGAAACGGCCGACCAATTTGATTTTTCCGACTATGACTACATCGCCGATGCCATCGACACCGTCAGCGCCAAGATCGATCTGGCCGTCCGCGCGCAACAGGCGGGTGTCCCCATCATCGCCGCAATGGGAGCGGGCAACAAGCTGGATGCCTCGGCGTTTGAGGTGGCCGATCTTTCCAAGACCTCCGTTTGCCCGTTGGCTCGCATTATGAGAGTTGAACTGCGTAAGCGCGGCATCCATCACATGAAAGTCGTCTATTCCAAGGAGGAGCCCGTCGTCACGCCTACCGCCTCCGAGCAAGGGGTGAGACGATCCATCCCCGCCAGCATTTCCTTTGTGCCGGGCGCGGCCGGATTGATGATGGCAGGACAAATCATTCGGGATCTTTCCGCCAAGTAACCCTCACTTTTTCCTCGACCTACCGCGCAACACCCGTGTCATCAAAAGCCCCAACGCCGCGCAGGCAAAGGAGCAAATCCAAATGGGAACTACCACCGAAAACGGATGTTCGGCGCCCGCCTTTTGCCGAAGTGTCAGAATGGTCGAAGGTAGGATAGCGAGCGAACAGGTGTTGAGCACCGTCAGCGTAATCATATCGCCCGTCGCGGTATCCGGTTTGGGATTGTTCCGTTGCATTTTTTCCAGCGCCCGCAGAGCCATGGGAGTCGCGGCATTGCCAATGCCCAACAGATTGGCGGCGACATTGGCGGCAATTTCCTCCAATCCTTCGCCGCTCGCCGCCGCATCGGGAAAGAAGAAGGCCAGCGGTCGGCGAAACAGGCGCGTCAACCACCGAATTGCTCCGGCACATTCCAGCACGCGCATAATGCCGCAAAACAGACACATCATGCCCCCAAGCGTCAGCGTCAGTTGAATGGCACGATCTGCGCTATCCAGCACCGCCGTTGCCATGTCCGCCCCCGTCCCCATGAACACGCCAAAGACCATCGAGATCAAAACGATGCATCCAAATACCTTTCCCAGCAAAAAATCGCCTCCTTTCGCCTGTTTTCCCCGGCTTTCTCCAAAATAATTGTAAAAACCCATTCAAAATAGGAAAAAATAGGAATTTCTACATTTTTTTATACATTTTTTGAACAAATTAGGATAAATGGCTTGACAAAGCACTTTTCTTGTCGTATAATGAGTGCGCAATCACCCCAAACGACGAAATCGAAAGGAGCTACCAATCATGAAATCCACCGGTGTTGTAAGAAAAGTTGACGAGCTGGGCCGCATCGTTCTGCCCAAAGCTTTGCGTGAAATTATGGACATCCAGGAAAAGGATCCCTTGGAAATCTTTACTGATAATAACCGTATCATCCTTCAAAAATATCATCCCGCCTGCGAGTTTTGCAACAACGCAGACAATGTCGTCTACTTTGGCGAAAAGCGCATCTGCCGCGAGTGTATTGACAAGATCAAATCCTTGTTCTGAACATTTCAATATATGACACGCGCAAAAAAATAAGAACGGAGCTTAGCAGCCAATGTCATTAAGTTAAGCTTTGCACACACAAATGAAGAAAGAAGACCTCCGATTTTTAAAATCGGAGGCCCTCTTTTTTTGAGATTTGATATTACTGTCCATTCTAGGAGATATAAGGGGTGGCATAATAGCTATTAGAGAGCGGCCGAACCAGCCAGGAAAGAAATTTTTCTGGCGAGCCTTTATTTTTTAGCAACTTTTCCAAGCATTTAGTTGCTTTTCTTTTTTTCATTTGGTAGCCAAAAATTATTGCTTTTCTAAATCGAACTTGGATCCTAAAACTTCGATTGCGCCTTGTACATTCATCATTTTCCCAACAAGCGAGGTGCTCTTGACCGGATAATTATTAAGCATGGAATAACCAACGAGAGTATAAGTCAGTTCGTTACTCTGCCACGATATAGAAAGAAGTGCTCCATCAACATACGAATAGCAGAGACCATCCCGCTCATATATTCCGCTTTCTTTAGACGAAAGTACCCTCATATCATTTTCGTTAGCATAGGTAATTATATTAGGTTGCCACGGGGATTCTCTGCCTGATGCCACATATAAGGAAAATTCAAAATCATTATCATCTATAAGGGTATACATATAATGACTGTAATCTCCATACCTAGCATCACTCAAACACACAAAATCTTTAAATGCCCCAAACGACTTAATATGATCATAATAGACAAAATTATTCGGCAATGTATATGCTTTAATAAACTCTTGGTACGCTTGATAAGATTCTGTCATTACTAGCGGAACATCCATGCTACTTGAAAAATTATTTTCATCTGACGGTGATTGGATATCCTCACCCGCATCATCCAGCGGGGCATCATCCGACGAAGCATCTTCGCCGTCAGGAATTTCGGTTTCTTCCAATGGAGGATCAATACATTCATCGGTATTGCTCGGTGGGCTAAAATTATTGCAAGAGTTTAATAAACAAAATGCCACCACCAATATGAGCATTATTAAGAATCTTTTCCTCATGATCTCTTCCTCCTTTTAATTGTGATTGATTGAATTTCGATTGGCATCTATAATTGCCTTGCAACCACCGCATATAAAAGCGCATACGGATGGCTTGCAACCGTATGCGCGTATTTTCTTGCCGATATTTGGTTTTGTGATCTCGGCAACGACACATCAAGGCGGTTGTCGGGGCATTTTTCTGCGTGCTCATTATACCATAATATAGAAGATGTGTCAATATAATTTTAATCAAATTAAATCATTTCAAAAGTTGTTGATTCTTTGGGCAAGATTAAGCAATATGGATTTCGTTCGGCGAATCCACAATAACTCCCTTCACTCCAGTAGATATCTTCCTGCGGAGAGTATTGATAAAATTATGACCAATGGTTGCATGGTCTAACCCCAGCATAGCTTCATGCATTTGGCTGATTTTTCTTCTCTTGATGCTTCACTTAATACTGCTTGCCTTCCGGAAAGCAAAGAAAAAGGAGCGATTTTTGCAAATCGCTCCTTAACTTAATGACATTGGCTTAGCAGATCCGTTCTTTTTCTTTCGCAAAATGTGACCTATTCCAAATCATTTTGTACGCTCAGCGATTCAATGTCAAACCATTCGAATGCGCCCGACCGAGGATAGGCGAAAACATCCACTGTTTCCTTTTTCTTGCGCGGATGGGCAAATGTTAAGCGGTACGACCAAAGGCCGATGGGACACCCGTGATCACGGGCACCGTATTTTCCGTCACCGATCAAGGGCAAGCCACGCGAGGAGGACTGAACACGAATTTGGTGCGTACGTCCCGTATGCAGGCGAATTTGCAACAGTGAGCATTCCCCTGACGGAGTATCCATGTTTGTCGCCAGTACGGCATACGAAAGGCTGGCCTCCTTAACACCCTTGCGCTGGCGATCTACAACAAACGTCTTGTTTTTCGCGGCATCCTTGTACAAAAAATCTTTCCACACCCCGCGCGTCTGTTCCGGCGCTCCGTGGACCACGGCCAAATATTGCTTCACTAGGGTTCGATTGGCCACCGCGCTCGACAAATCTCCCGCAACGTCCTGCCGTTTGGCAAAGACCATCACGCCACCAACCCCGCGGTCCAATCGATGAATCAGACCAATATACGGCTCTTTTTTGTCTCTTTCCCTGAGTTGCTCCCGCAGCAAAGAAAGCATATCCTCACCACTCCCCGTGACGTCGGGCTGAGAGAGCACGCCCACCGGCTTGATACAAATCAGCAACCATGGATCCTCGTATAAAATGTCGATCATTCTCCGCCCTCCTTGTCTTCCGGTTCTTCGGGTGAAAGAATATCGGGCAAGCAACGCAGCAGCCAGTGCTGTGTTTCCGATGGAAACATCAGAGTGTATGTCAATGCACCTGTGCGCGGTGAGAGACGGGGCTTGTCATACAGTCCCACCTCGTCGGCCCGCTCACCCGCTCTAAGAACGCGGCGCTCCACAAATACACTCTCTACCCGTCCTTCGGCAAACCCATTTCGAATCAAAAAATGATTGATATCGCGTGGGGATATGGGCGGTTTCCCCGAAGCGGTCGCCGCCGCGCTGATGCGCTCATAAAATTCTGCTGCAGGAATATCCTCGTCCAAGCAGATTTGCAAGCGCTGCTCTTCCGTAGGAAGAAATACCTCCTCGCTATCCGCGGCTTTGGAGAGTTCCCGCTGAAGATAGGCCGCAACAAAGGCAAAGCAACGGCGCAGTCGAGGTTGGGCAAGCACCTCATCTTCCAGCGTGCGCCCCGTCAAAGGGTCTTTGCCCTCCGACAGCTCGCGCATATAGTCCCGTGCCCGCGCAAGTACAGCTTTCTCGTCCGCCATCGCCTACCTCCTTGTCGATTTCACTTTATCCCAGCGAAACCATGAATTTCTTTCGGCTTTGATTATACCGCAGATTGAATCAAATGTAAATGGGTTTGGGCAAGATTTTTACAAAGCCCGCGCAATCGGCAAAGGAACGGTCGGCGATGGGCTGACAGAACAAAAAATTCTCGTTTTTTTCAAATTTCCTCTTGACAAATCTCCGCAAGGGTGTTATAATCTGTAAAGCTTTTTGCTTTACACCTGCATTTGACTGTTTCTGGAGGCCGCGATGTTTACAAAAGATTTGAGCATAGCTTATCTTCTGGACTTTTACGGCGACGTCCTATCCGATCGCAAGCGGGAAGTGTTGGATGATTATTACAACAATGATTTGTCTCTCGCCGAAATCGCGCAGGAGCTTGGCATTTCCCGTCAGGGCGTGCGCGAATTGATCAAAAAAGCAGAGGAAGAGTTGAATTTCTACGAGCAAAAGCTTCATTTGGCGGAAAGATTTGCCAAAGCAGGGGAACACGCAACCGCACTGCAACGCTTGTCGGAACAGTATCCCTTGCCGGAAGAAATGATACGCGAAATACGGGAGCTGGAAAATTGCATCGGCTAACCCGTGACCATATACGATTGAATAAAGGAGGCCTTTATGTTTGAAGGGTTGAGTGAGAAACTGAATAATGCCTTTCGCCGCTTGCGCAGCAAGGGTAAGCTGACCCCGGACGACGTCAAGGTCGGTATGCGAGAAATCAAGATGGCACTCCTGGAGGCCGACGTCAACTATAAGGTCGTCCGCGAGTTTGTCAAGACCGTCTCGGAACGCGCCGTCGGTACGGAAGTGCTGGAATCGCTCCTGCCCGGACAGCAGATTGTTAAAATCGTCAACGAAGAAATGATCGCCCTGATGGGTGGCTCTCAGGCTAAGCTAACCATCTCGCCCAAGCCCCCCACCGTTGTCATGATGGTTGGTCTGCAGGGTGCGGGTAAAACCACGCACGCCGCCAAGCTGGCCAATATGTATAAGAAGCAAGGCAAGCGTCCTTTGATGGTCGCCTGCGACGTTTACCGTCCGGCCGCTATTCGTCAGCTTGAAGTGCTGGGCGAGCAGTTGGATATCCCCGTGTTTTCCATGGGAACCAACACCTCCCCCGTCAAAATCGCCAAGGCAGGCTTGAAAGAGGCCGAGCGCCGCGGCTGTGATATGGTATTCATCGATACCGCCGGACGACTGCATATCGACGAGGAATTGATGGAAGAGCTTAAGAAAATCAAGGCTGAGGTCAACCCCACCGAGATTTTGCTGACCATTGACGCGATGATCGGTCAGGATTCCGTCAATGTGGCCGAGCATTTTAACGGTTTGCTCGATATCACGGGCGTGATTTTGACCAAGCTGGACGGTGACACCCGTGGCGGTGCCGCTCTGTCCGTCCGTCACGTCACCGGTAAGCCCATCAAATTCATTGGTGTCGGCGAAAAAATGGATGCGCTCGAGGCCTTCCACCCCGACCGTATGGCCAGCCGTATCCTCGGCATGGGCGACGTGCTCTCTTTGATTGAGAAGGCAGAACAAGCCTACGATGAGAAAAAGGCGGCTGAATTAGAGCAGAAGCTTCGCAAGTCGCTGTTCACGTTGGACGACTACCTCGATCAGTTGGGACAAATTAAAAAAATGGGTAATTTGGAACAGCTGATGGGTATGATCCCCGGCATGAAAGCAGGAGCGCTCAAAGATGCCAAGATTGACGAAAAGGCCATGGCACGCACCGAGGCCATCATCAAGTCGATGACCATGAAGGAGCGTGAGCATCCCGAAATCATCCAAGCATCCCGCAAAATCCGCATTGCCAAAGGCAGCGGAACGAGCGTTGAAGAAGTTAACAAGCTGCTCAAACAGTTTGATCAAATGAAGAAAATGATCAAACAGTTCTCAAACGGCGGCGGCAAGCGCTCGCTGTTCGGAAAGATGAAAATTCCGTTCAGATGACTTGCGGCAAATACCGCCCCATTATCACGGATTTTTATATGAAATAAAAATAAAAATAAAACAAAAAACAAAAAAGGTAAAATGAGAAAACAAGCAAAAGTTATTTTTGGAATAATTTTGTTTATTATAGTTACTATTTTACTTTTATGCTCACCAATTTTTGATAT
>JAZQUX010000266.1:0-5885 GCA_045631585.1 Eubacteriales bacterium
GAACTTGCCGCGCTCGGTCACGACGAACAATCCCACGCCGCCAAAACTCCGACGTGTACGGAGATCGGCTGGGATGCGTATGTGACCTGCTCGCGTTGTGATTACTCGACTTACAACGAGCTCGCCGCGCTTGGTCATGACGAACAATCCCACGCCGCCAAGGCACCGACTTGTACGGAGATCGGCTGGGATGCGTACGTGACGTGCTCGCGTTGTGAGTATTCCACTTACAACGAACTCGCCGCGCTCGGTCATGACGAGCAATCCCACGCCGCCAAGGCTCCGACGTGCACGGGCATCGGCTGGGAGGCGTATGTGACCTGCTCGCGTTGTGAGCATACCACCTATCAGAAGCTGCCTCCTCAACATACCTATCGTGTCATCGAAGGCAGAGAACCCACCTGCACTCAAAATGGATGGGACGATTATTTGGTTTGTGACGTTTGCGGTCTTGAGTCCGGCGCTCCTTGGTACCGTGATGCTCTGGGACACGACGTGGAAAACGGCGTGTGCCGTCATTGCCAAAAGAGCGAGAGCGTCGGCTTGGCGTTTGTGTCGCTGGGCGATGGTACTTGCATCGTGTCCGGTCTTGGCACTTGTCTTGATGCGGATGTCATCATTCCCGCGTATGCTCCCAACGGTGAGCGTGTGGTTGGTATCGGGGAAGATGCGTTCCGCGATGCCAAGCATATTGCGAGCGTCACCATGGGACAGGGAATTACCTACCTTGGTCGAAGAGCGTTCTTTGGCTGTTCGTCACTTGTTTCGTTGATTTTGTCTCCTGATTTGGAACGGATCGAAGACGATGCTCTGTATGCCTGCACCTCGCTGATCAGCTTGATTGTGCCGGATCAGGTCACAACGATCGGCGCCGGCGCTCTGGAAAGCTGTACTTCTTTGTGCCGTATCGTGTTGGGTAGTAAGGTTCAAACCATTGGTGAAAATGCGTTTTTGGATTGCCACCGATTGATTGAGGTTGTCAATCATTCGCCGCTGCGTCCCTATGCGGGCAGTGCGAAAAACGGATATCTTGCCTACTATGCCAAATCCGTTACCGATCAAAGCTCGCTTACGATCAGTGACGATTATATGTTCTGCCGTGTCGGCACCCGTTCCTACCTTGTCTGCTATTTGGGCGACCAAACGGACCTGGTCCTGCCGACCTATGATCGCGGCTGGGAGTATATGCTGGGGCGCGCCGCTTTTTGGGGCTGTGACGAATTGGTTTCGGTCATTCTGCCGGATTATATACAAACCATCCCACCGTATCTTTTCTACAGATGTACCTCGTTGACGTCACTCCATCTTCCGACGGCTTTGACCTCC
Organism: Eubacteriales bacterium; assembly: GCA_045631585.1. Classification (GTDB taxonomy): domain Bacteria; phylum Bacillota; class Clostridia; order Oscillospirales; family CAG-272; genus SIG644. The sequence continues at coordinate 1,327 of JAZQUX010000266.1, forward strand.
ATCGGAGAGCGAGCTATGCATGGATGTGAGAGTTTGACCAAGCTGAATTTGGCTGAATCTTTGGTGACGATTGGCGAGGGCGCGTTCTACCGTTGCTCGTCGTTGCCGAGCCTTGCGTTGCCCGTGGGTTTGAAGACGATTTCTCCCGAGGCGTTTTTCGGGTGTGCGTCTTTGCGCGAATTGACCATCCCCGCCGGCGTGTCAAACGTGGACGCATTCGCGTTTGCGGGCTGTGCCGCGCTACATCGCCTTGTCCTGTCCGAGGGTATCGTTCGCATTTCGGATTCCGCCTTCGCGGGATGCTACAGCTTGACGAGTATTACGTTGCCCAAAACGCTGAAATATATCGAAGAAGCGGCGTTTGTTGATTGCTACCGCTTGATTGAAGTTATCAATCTGTCTTCCATCACGCTTGAGATCGGTGCGATAGAGCCGGGGCGGGTGGCGACGTACGCCCTCGTGATTCACAACGGCGAGAGCCGTATCATCGAATGGAACGGCTATCTGTTCTACGATGAGGGAGACTCGCTGGTTCTTTTGAATTATGTTGGACAAGAAACCATCCTTCACCTGCCCGAGCAAGTACTCGGTCGATCCTACCGCATTGGTGACTGGGCATTTTTTGACCGTCACGAGATCGTGGAAATCACCATTCCGAGCACGGTAACCCAGATCGGTGACTATGCGTTTTACCGTTGTACCTCGCTGACTCGATTGACGCTCCCCGAGGGATTGAAGCGTCTTGGCACCTTTGTTTTGCGAGATTGCGAGAGCTTGGTGGAACTGATCATCCCTTACGGCGTCAATGACATTGATGACTATGCGTTGACGGGTTGTCGTTCCCTTACCCGTCTTGTCCTGCCCAAAACCGTACTCCGAGTGGGAAAATATGCCCTGTACGGTTGCCGCTCGCTCGATGAAATTCAATATCTTGGGACGGTAGAAATGTGGACGATGATGGAGAAGGGAAATTATTGGAACCGAGGCATCGCTACAAAACAAGTGATCTGTCTCTCGGGCGTCGCTGATTTGAACTGATATAACATATCCAACAGAGAAAGGCAAAGATATGAACATTCCCGAGCTTTTGTCCCCTGCGGGAAATTTTGAAAAAATGCAAGCCGCCCTGCGCTACGGCGCGGATGCGGTCTATTTGGCGGGTCAGCGTTTTGGTATGCGATCTGCAGCCGATAACTTTACCGTGGACGAGTTGGACGCAGCGGTGGCGTATGCCCATGCGCGCCAAAAAAAGATCTACCTGACGCTAAATACCATGCCCCGCGCCCACGAATATGCCGATCTGCGTGCGTTTTTGTGCGAGCTGCGCGACCGCAATATTTTGCTTGACGCGGTGATCGTTGCCGATCTTGGCGTGATGGATACCGTAAGAGAGCTGTGGCCCGACATGGAAATCCATATTTCGACGCAAGCGGGCATTTGCAGCCCCGCCACGGCGCAGTCCTTTGTCCGCTTGGGTGCCAAACGCTTGGTGCTGGCCAGAGAGCTCAATCTCGATGAAATCCGCGCCATCCGAGACGCCATCCCCGCTGATATTGAACTGGAAGCCTTTATGCACGGCTCCATGTGCGTGTCGTACAGCGGACGGTGTATGCTGTCCAACGAGTTGACGGGTCGCGACGGCAACCGAGGTGCCTGCGCTCAGCCCTGCCGTTGGAACTATAGCTTGGTCGAGGAAAAGCGCCCCGACCAACCCCTGCCCATTGAAACGACCGATCTTGGCACGTTTATCATGTCCTCCAAGGATATGTGCATGATCGACCATATCCCCGAGCTGATGCAAAGCGGCATCAACTCCTTCAAGATTGAAGGCCGCATGAAGAGCGCGTATTACACCGCCGTTGTCACCAACGCCTACCGTATGGCGATGGATGCCTACGCCGCCGATCCCGAGCGGTATGCGTATCGCGCCGAGTGGATGCGGGAATTGGAGAGCGTGTCCCACCGCGAATACTGTACGGGCTATTATTTGGACGACTGCCGAAAAGAAAGCAACCTGGCATCGAGCGTCGGCTACATCCGCGAGAAGGCATACTTTGCCATCGCGCGGGCGTATACTGAGGTAGCGCCCCCCGAGGCTCTGCCGCCCATGACGACAGACGAAGGAACGCTGGCCTTCTTCAAGCTCAAGAATAAGATCTGCGTGGGTGACACGGCAGAACTGCTGACGCCGGGCGAAATCGGCAAGCCCTTTGTGGTCAAGGAGCTGTATGATGCCGAGGGTCATCCCATCGAAGCCGCACCGCATCCCTCCCAGCCCTTCTATGTCCGCGTGCCGTACGAAGTCAAAGAGGGCGATATTTTGCGGGCAGGAGAGTGACGCGACAAATGCCTTTCCCAAAAGGGGAAGGCTATGGATACATTTCCTTGTGAAAGGAGTGCTGTTATGCTAACGTTTATTGAATTTGTCAAAGCCATTCTCTACGGCATTGTGGAGGGCATCACCGAGTGGTTGCCTGTCAGCTCGACGGGACATTTGATCATACTGGAGGATGCTCTGTCCTTTTCCTTTACCGAGGATGCCGTTTTTATGGCCGAATTTTACGAGATGTTTCAGGTGGTCATCCAGCTTGGAGCTATTTTGGCCGTTGTGGTGCTGTTTTGGCACCGACTGTGGCCCTTTTCCCGTCGGCAATCGTCCGGCGAACGTCGCGCCACCTGGCACTTGTGGGGCAAGGTGCTGGTCGCGAGCATTCCTGCGGCGATCTTCGGTCTTGGCCTTGACAAGATATTGGAAGCTAAAACAGGCAAAAGCATGGACGATTGGCTGTATAACGCGACCGTTGTTGCCGTCGCGCTGATTGTCTATGGTGTGGCTTTTATTCTGATCGAAAAGTGCCGCAAGAACACCGCGGCGCGCATCGAGCGTGTGGAGGATATTTCGCTCCCGACCGCATTGTACATCGGCGCGTTTCAGGCGTTGTCGCTCATTCCCGGCACCTCGCGCTCGGGCTCGACCATCTTGGGCTCTATGATGTTAGGATTGTCTCGCGAGACTGCCGCTGAGTTTTCCTTCTTTATGGCGATTCCCGCCATGGCGGGGGCGAGCGCCATCAAATCGCTCGGCTTTGTCAAGTTTGTCTTGGAAACCGGTACGGTAGTCCCTGCGATGGCATATTTGACGCTGGCTGTCGGTTGCCTTGTTTCCTTTGTCGTATCGCTCTGCGCCATCCGTTTCCTCATGGATTTCGTCAAGCGCCATACGTTCTCTGCCTTCGGTATCTACCGCATTGCGCTGGGTGCGCTCGTGCTCGCTTGGGCGGTGGTACGTTGAGTGCCTTCGGCGACCAAGGGGGATTTTTGAAAAAACCTTGGATCCCTAAAAACTTTCATGAAAAATGCAGGGCAAAAAGGGGAAAGACTGTGCTTTGTTTCATAGGTACTGCCGCAAGCTCGCGAGCCCCTTCTCATTCGCTCCACAAATTTTGATTTGCGCCTGCGGGCGATCAAAGATTGCTCCTACAAGATGGCAAACTTTTGTCCGAAAATGTGTGCGCCTGTAGGAGGAGTTGTAAAAACTCATAGGAGGTCACCACCATGACAGAAAAACTGAACATCCCCTATCCCGTCATCGTCGAGGGCCGCTATGATAAACAGCGCCTTTTGTGCGTTATGGAAGGCCAGATCATCACCACCGACGGCTTTGGCGTGTTCAATCACAAGGAAAAACTGACCCTCATTCGTGCCCTGGCAAAGAAAAGTCCGATCATTTTGCTGACCGACAGCGACGGCGCTGGCAAGCTCATTCGCTCGCATATTACCTCTGCCGTACCCAAGGATCGCCTGATCCAGCTCTACATTCCCCAAATTAAGGGCAAGGAAAAGCGGAAAAACCAGCCTTCGGCCGAAGGAACGCTGGGCGTTGAGGGCATGGAACAACAGCTTTTGTATGATCTTTTGAAGCCTTATGAGGACGATTCCGTTGTTGCGCGTGCCATGGAACATCCGCTGTCTAAAACCGATTTTTACATTGATGGCTTGACCGGAAAAGAGAACAGCACGGCTCGCCGCGATGAGCTGGCGGCGCGTGTCGGTTTGCCCTCCGGTATGACCTCCAATGCGCTCTTGTCTGCGCTTCGCCTGCTGTGTACCTACGAAGAATACCTTTCTTTGGTAGGAAGGGAATAACCTTCTCCATAAGATAGCAGAAAAAGATAAAATTTTTTCAAAAAATACTTGACAAAGGGAAGACCGTATGATATAATAGCCAAGGTCGCAAGAGCGACCGCATATTTGGCCCGTTGGTCAAGCGGCTAAGACATCGCCCTCTCACGGCGAAAACATGGGTTCGATTCCCGTACGGGTCACCAAAACAAAAAAGGAACACTCGCGGAGTGTTCCTTTTTTTGTTTTGGTTATCTGTTTCGCGGAAGCGAAGCCTGCAAGATGCTCACTGCATGAGAAAATTTGATGTTGTATATGCATCTTGCCCATTTGGCGGCCTGCCGCCAAATGTTTCGATAGCCGCCAACGGCGGCGTCCCGTACGGGTCACCAGCAAATAAAAAACCTGCCTTCATAAGTCGGAGGCCAAGCGGTCTT
>JAZQUX010000267.1:0-7210 GCA_045631585.1 Eubacteriales bacterium
TATCACAAGGCCATCGGCTCCAGCCATGCCATTCACATCATGGATGCTCTGCCTGATGACGTCATCTATGACTACATCGTAGGCGAAAAGCAGCCCATCAAGCAGGCCAGCGGTTCCAACTCTCAGAACGTTTCTCAGATGGGTTACGAGACCGCTCTGTATCTGATTCAGATGCCCGAGCACAAGGCCGCTCAGACCTTCTCTGTTCCTTTCAACAACATTGCTGAGATCGCTGTTGCATTGGATATCGGCTCTACCTCCGGTACGATTTGCCTGTCGATCGGTACCGGTCCCGATGATGACTCTCTCGGCTACTTCGAATTCGATATCAGCGAAGTGGTCCGCGACGGTAAGTGGGCAAGATTCATTTTCAACGAGCCCGTCAGCATCGTTCCCAACGAAACTTACGTCTTCACCATTGGTGCTAAGGTTCCCAGCGGCAGCGTTGTTGCCTTTGGTAAGCTGAGCGCCGGCGGTGCATTCAACTATGACCCCGCTGCTTACGGCGGATGGATCCAGGAGTCTCACGCCATCGGCCACCAGATCCGCACCGACGTTTCCATCACCGGTAAGGACAATGCCGCTTCTCACACCTTCGTAGCAGGCGGCGACCGCATCGATTCCATTGATATTCTGTTCACCGGCAACGAGCCCTCCGCGATCCACGCAACCCTGACCGACGCGTCCGGCAACGTAATCAAGGAAGTTGTTGCTGATACCGAAATCGGTACCGCACAGATCAAACTGAACATGGGTGTTACCGTAACCGAAGGAGCTGAGTACACCCTGTCCATCTGGGCAGAAAATGGCCGCACCACTTGGGAGCTGACCAACGATGAAACGCCCTTCATGATCATCACCCCCGAATACTCCGGCAGCAAGCTGGCCGCTTCCGTTACCATTGGCGGCAGCGCCGTTGCTTCCCAGATCCTGAACGCTGAAACTTGCGGCAAGTACGTAACCACCGCTAAGCTGTATCTGTCCTCCGTCGGCACCGTCGGCGCAGACGATACCTTCACGGTTTCTCTGTACTGTGGCAAGGTTCTGGTTGACGAGCTGACTCTGCCTCTGTCCATGCTGACCGAGGTCGCAACCGCTTACACCTTCGATTTCTGCCTGCCTCTGACCGACATCGATCCCGAGGCTGACTACGCCATTAAGGTCAGCGCATCCCGCGAGGGCAGCCTGAAGTGGTACGGTATTGCCGGTGCAAACTCCGACCTGCCCGCAAAGCTTGGCACTCAGACCCAGGATCTTGTTCTGTCCTTCGACGTTGGTTGCTCCACCAACATCAATCCTCTGTCTAAGACCGTTCAGGTTGACGGCCACTACATGTGGATGAACTCCTTTGCTCTGTTCGTTCTCGAGGCAGAAACCAACTACAAGGGTCAGTACACCAGCTTCATCGAAGAGGTATATCCCTTCATGGAAGCTTACACCAAGTACTTCTTTGAGACCACCGGTGCCGTTGGCGGCAACGTCGGCTTCATCGATCAGAACTACGGTCTGATGTACACTCCCAGCTACGAGCACTCTCGTGACGGTAGATACTGGAAGGCATTTGACCTGATCACCAACGTATTCTGCTCTGAGGCTGCTCACAAGATGAGCGCTGTCGCTAAGGTTTACGGCGATGAAGAGACCGCTGCTCAGTTCGCTACTTGGGCTGACAATCTGGCTACCGCTATCCACAAGGAGCTGGTTCAGGACTTCAACGGCAAGCCCATCTACATTGACCTGATCGACGTAGAAAACGGTAAGGTCTACGACGGCTACGCTTACAAGACCGAAGAGAACTATCGCGTCTATCTGGGCTTCTCCTTCGTAAACCTGGCTCCTTTGGCTGCTGAATGGTACGCTATGAATGACGAGATTATGAAGAACACCTACGAGGCATACTTCAACTCCGGTTCTGAAAAGTACGGCAAATATGACGTTTTGGGCGTTGTTATTAACCTGGATAAGAACAACAACACCGTTAAGATCGGTAACCACGTCATCGGTAAGGGCTTCGCTTGGGAGCTGCACTATGCGTGGGCAACCGGCAACACCGAGCGCGTTGCTGAGCTGGTTGAATTTATGGAAGCTAGATCCACCACGGTTTATCCTGAGGTTTGGCGCAAGGACGGCTCCGTTTCCGACTCCGCTAACCAGGAGCACGCAAACTGGATCCTGTACACCATGGCTCGCATCACCGGTAGATATACCGCTCCCGTTGTTGAATAATTTTCACAACCAAACATAAAAGGAAGGAACCGTCTTCGGACGGTTCCTTCCTTTTATGTTTCGGGCAACCAACAAATCTCCCCGCAACCCTGCTCCTTCAAGTAAGCATTGATGCGGCTAAAGGGACGCGAGCCGAAAAAGCCTCGCCAAGCCGACAGGGGGCTGGGATGGTCGGATTCGATCACCAAATGGTGGGGATTGGTCAAAAGCTTCTGTTTGGCGCGCGCATCCTTGCCCCACAGCACAAAAACCATGGGTTGATCCATGCGATTCAGCGCCACAAGAACAGCGTCGGTAAAAGTCTCCCAGCCGCATCCGCGATGGGAAGCGGCGGCACCTCGGCGCACCGTCAGCACGGTGTTCAACAGTAGCACCCCTTGTTGTACCAGATGCGTCAAATCCCCCGATGCGGGAAGTGGGGTGTTTTCCGCAACCCCGAGATCCGCATACATTTCCTTATAGATGTTGCGCAACGACGGAGGGAGACGGGTTCCTTTGGGCACCGAAAAGCTCAAGCCGTGTGCCTGACCCGGCTCGTGATAGGGGTCTTGCCCCAAAATCACCACGCGGACGTTCCCGGCGGGGAGCTCGGAAAAAGCGCGGAAGATATGCTCGGGGGCGGGATAGCACTCACCTGTTTGATATTCCTGTCGGACAAATTCAATTAGCTCAGCAGCAGCGGGCGTCGGAGCGCTGTGGGTCACGTCATCCCAAACATGGGCGCGAAACACGGTCTCCCAGCCCAGCGGCGGATAGGAAACGGTCATACGCTCTCCTTTCCTGCACTCAACTTTTTTCGGTAATCGATGCCGAGTGAATGCAATCTGTCAAAGAAATCAGGAAAACTCTTGGCGACGGCATGGGCGTCATCGATGGTCACCGAGGACGGCGCGTCAAGGCAAGTGGAAAGCACCGCAAGGCTCATGACAATACGATGGTCGTTGTGACCGTGAACAATATCGTTTGGAACCCTCAAGCCGTCAGGCAGAGGATGAATGATGATCGTTCCGCCGTTGTCCTCCGAGGTCTCGCATCGAGCGCCGAATTTAGACAGCTCCTCGATCATCGCGGCTACGCGGTCGCTCTCTTTGAATCGCAAGCGATCGGTATGCGTAAAGATCGCACCGCCCAAGGCGGTCGCCGCGGCAAACAGCATCGGGCCCAAGTCCGGGCAATCGGCAAGCGAAATTTGGGGCAGCTCGTCCGACGTCCGCTGTTTGATTTGATCCAATAAGCGGGGGCATACCGCATCCCCCTGAATCACATCCGGGCTGACACGGCAGACGACATCCAACACCTCCCCTTCGGGTTGCATGACACGCAGAGCGTGGAAAAAAGCCGCGCCGGAGGCATCGCCGTCCACCGCCATATCCATCGGGCAAAAGGTTTGTCCGCCCTTCACCTGCAAGCGTCTGTCATCCAGCCATGCGGCGGTAACGCCAAAGCGCGCCAGCACGGCCAATGTCATGTCAATATACGATCTGCTCTCGGGCGGACAGGCAAATTCGATCACGCTGTCGCCCGACAAGAGCGGCAACGCCATCAACAAACCCGTCGTCCACTGACTGGTCACCGTTTGGGAAAAATAAAACGTACCGCTCTCCAAACGCGCTCCTTCGCCAATCTCCAGGTAAGAGGGCGCGCGATCCATACGTCTCGTTTGGGTCAGCGCCGTCGGCAGAGGGTACAACCGATCCAGCAAGCGCTCGCTACCCGTCAGCGTACGACTGCCTTCGGACAACAGGCACAAAGGAAGCAAAAAGCGCATCGTACTGCCACTTTCGCGGCAACCCAACGGAATCTCCGAAGGGCTCCACTCTCCGCCGCATCCCTCGACCGTCAGCACACGGGTGTTGTCTTCTCCGCATTGTTCATCGATATTGACACCCAGCGCACGCAAACCGTCGATCGTCGCGTCAATATCCTCGTTACACGGCATATAAGACAAGCGGCTGACGCTTCCCGGCGGACAAAGAGCGGCACAGATCAGCGCGCGGTGGGCTATGCTTTTGGACGGGGGAATCAACACCTGCCCGCGCGCCGTTCCCGCATATACCGTTACATGGTCTTGGGTTGTCATGTGTTGCCCTCCACGTGGGCGATCAGTTGATCGATGGCGGCAAAATATCCGGCTGTTCCCTGCCCTTTGATGGTTGCAATACACGCCGCACGAATATAGCTGATCTTACGAAAATCCTCTCGCGTGTCGGGATCGGAAATATGAACCTCCACGCAAGGGAGTCCGACGCCCTTGACCGCGTCCAACAGCGCAATGCTGGTATGGGTATAGGCGCCGGGATTGATGACAATCCCATCAAAGCCGTCAAAATACGCCGTTTGGATGGCATCGACCAGCCCGCCCTCGTGATTGGACTGGCACAGGCGCACGTCAATTCCCTTTTGATCAGCGTAAGCTTGTATCCGGCCGCACAGCTGCTCATACGTCTCGCGCCCGTAAATGGCGGGCTCACGAATGCCGAGCAGATTGAGATTGGGGCCGTTGAGAACTAATAACTTCATCATGTATCCTCCGTTACGAATGATGGGGGTGCGAGGACGTCTCCCAAAGATCCAGAATTCTTTGAACGGTAGTCTGGGGAGATTCATCCTCCGGAATGGCGAGATGAACATCCGCGACCGCACAATAGCGGTCATATCGTTCCAAAAATCGCGCTCGCAGTGCCTCGGGATTGGCCGACAGCGGGCGATCGGGGGTGGCGATCAATGCCTCCAGGGGACGATCCAAGAAAATCAGCGTTCCGTTGCGCTTCAATCTTCGGACGTTTTCGTCTCGCAAAATGGCGCCGCCGCCCGTGGCGATGATGACGCCACTCTCGCGGCAAATCTCCTCACGGATGGCCTCGGACTCAATCTCGCGGAAGGCCGCCTCACCCTGTTTTGACATATAGTCGGATATGTTGCCGATGCGGCGCACGATGGCATCGTCCGTGTCAAGTACAACACGAGACAGCCGCTCGGACAGCATGGTACCCACCGTCGTTTTACCGCATCCGGGCATACCGATCAGCACCACATTTTCCTTTTGGGCTTGCAATGCATCAATAACGTCCGTCACAATATCCGACGGTATGTGGCAATCCAAAAACCGCTCGGTCGCGGCGGCGGCCTGCGCTACCAGCATGGCCAGTCCTCCCGTTGCGGGAATGCCGAGCGACTTCGCTTGCAGGACAAGCTCGGTGCGAAGCGGATGATACACCGCGTCCGCGACACCGCTCAGGTGAGAAAAATCCGAAAGGGTAACGCCGTCCGGCAGCGGATTTTCCTCGTCGTTCGGGTACATCCCCGCCGGTGTGGTATTGATGATCACATCCGCATCGGTGTGGCGCGCCAAATCAGCGTAAGACAGGGCGCCGTCCTTGGCGGTGCGGGAAAATTTCAAAATTTGCTTGGCGTGGGCGCGTGTAGCCACCGCATACGCCGTATTGGACGTTCCGCCCGTGCCGAAAATCAGAACCTTTTTGTCGGTCAAGCTCATACCGGCTCGCCTGAGCAAATATTCCATGCCGTAAACGTCGGTATTATCTCCGATTAAGCGTCCGTTGCGGCAAAGGACAGTATTGACTGCGCCTACGTCACGCGCCGTGTCGGTCAGCTCATCCAACAAAGGAAGGATGACTTGCTTATAGGGAATGGTCACGTTGATGCCGCAGAACTCGCGGCGACGGAAAAAGTCAGCCACCTGATCGGGGGAAAGCTCCTGCAATCGGTAATCGTAGGCCAATTCGGGCGTGCGCAAGGACAAACGATCCGAGAGCATCCGATGGATGACCCCCGAAAAGCTGTGGCCAAGATGCTCGGCAATGCAACCGTAGGTGGTGATGGGATGGATATTCATAGACATATCCTTTCAAGTGGGGATGAATTTTTATCATACGGACGGGACTTGAAGGTTTTTGGAGAAATCACCTGCCCGTTTTTGGCGCGCTATTTGTTATCTCCAGCCTTCCGCACCGTAGTGCTGAGTCAAAAGATCAGCCAGCACCAAGGCGGTCACGCTATCGACAACCACGCGGGCGCGATGCACGATGCAAGGATCGTGGCGACCGCGGCCGCCGTATTCCACCTCGGTTTGATGCTTCATATCAATGGTTTGTTGCGTCTTGGCAATGGTCGGTGTCGGTTTGATGGCGCAACGGAATATCACGGGCATTCCATTGGAAATGCCGCCGTTGATGCCGCCGTTGTGATTGGTTTTGGTCACGACCTTGCCTTCACGAATGGCGTATGCGTCATTGACTTCACCGGCGCGGTAATCGGACAGCGCAAACCCGTCGCCAAACTCCACGCCCTTGACGGCAGGAATGGAAAACAGACCGTGCGAGAGCACACTTTCCAAGCCATCAAACCAAGGCTCGCCCATGCCCGCAGGCAGACCGACCACGGCCGTTTCCAGCACGCCGCCGACGCTGTCTCCCTCGCTTCGTGCCGCCTCAATGGCCGCTCGCATCGTTTCACCCGCCGCATCATCCAACACGGCAAAGGTCATCTCGTTCAACGCTGAGAGCTGACGCATCAGCTCCTCGGTATTCTCCGACAGCCGCGCATCCTCCACTCGCGCCAGGCGAGAGATATGGGTGCCGATGACAATTCCTTTTTTCCTCAGCGCGGGCAACACCAAAGCGCCCGCCGCCACCAATGCCGCTGTCACGCGGCCGCTGAAATGTCCTCCGCCGCGAGCATCTTGATAGCCGTGATATTTACACTCAGCGGTGTAATCGGCGTGTCCCGGGCGGGCGATATCGGTTTTGTAATCACCGCTTCTGTGGTCAGCGTTGGGGATAACAATGGTCACAGGCCCCCCCGTCGTATGCCCGTTGTAGACACCGCTTAAAATTTGAAACTCGTCCTGCTCCCGTCGAGCCGTAGAAATGCTCCCGGACGGACGGCGCAAGGAAAGCTGATGACGAATCAGCTCAACGTCTACGGGCAAGCCGGCGGCAAGACCGTCTACGACGGCTCCGAT
>JAZQUX010000268.1:0-1992 GCA_045631585.1 Eubacteriales bacterium
GGCTTGGTGATGTCGTAGAATGCCTCGGCAGCATAGGTAGGAAGAATAATTTCCTTGAGGGTCTTCACGATTTCCGCAGAATCGGTCGTTCCCTCACCTTCTTTAGCGTCTGCGGCAAACACGGTTGTCAACGAAGTAGCAACCATGGAAAGTACCATCAGAATCGCCAAAAAAGCCGATAAAAACTTTTTCATGATAAAAAAGCCTCCTTAAAAAATTCGCCATATACTCATGATATGGTGGTTACATAAAGTATAACATTCTCTTATAGAATTGTCAAGAAAAATTCACACACTCTTGTTCGATTTGTAGCCTTTGCGCAAAATCCGCTTGTCCGTTTTGTGCACAAAGAATAGTGGGGCAAGTATTTTTATTTAATCTTTGTTAAAAACCTGTCAATACGGTGAAGAATAGGAGAAAAATGACAAAAAAGAGACTCGACACAGGGTGAAAAACCGCTTTGCGAGTCTCTTTTTTAATATATTAACAATTAAGCCTTGTTGACCGAGCCGAACAATTCCATCTTTTCCTTGACGGTTGCCTTGATGGCCTCGTAGCCGGGAGCGAGAACCTTGCGGGGGTCAAAGCCCTTGCCGGAGAGGTCCTTGCCTGCCTCGATATACGCACGGGTAGCAGCCGTGAAGGACAGCTGGCACTCGGTGTTGACGTTAATCTTGGAAACGCCCAGGCTGATTGCCTTCTGGATCATGTCCGCGGGGATACCCGTACCACCGTGCAGAACGAGGGGCATCTCACCCGTCAGCTGCTGAACAGCATCCAACGTCTCGAAGGACAGACCCTTCCAGTTTTCGGGATACTTGCCGTGAATGTTACCGATACCGGCCGCCAGCATATCGACGCCCAGATCAGCGATCAGCTTGCACTCCTTGGGATCAGCGCACTCGCCGGCACCGACAACGCCGTCTTCTTCGCCGCCGATGGAACCGACCTCAGCCTCGATGGACAGACCCAGCGCGTGAGCCACGTGAACCAGCTCCTGCGTCTTGGCGATGTTTTCCTCGATGGGATAGTGAGAGCCGTCAAACATAATGGACGAGAAGCCTGCCTTGATGCACTTGTAGCAGTCCTCGTAGGTGCCGTGGTCGAGGTGAATAGCAACGGGAACGGTGATGTTCAAAGACTCGATCATTGCCTTGACCATATCAGCAACAACCTTAAAGCCTGCCATATACTTGCCTGCGCCTGCGGATACACCCAGAATAACAGGGGAGTTGCACTCCTGTGCGGTGGTCAGGACAGCCTTGGTCCACTCGAGGTTATTGATATTGAACTGGCCAACGGCGTAATGACCGGCTTTGGCCTTCTTGAGCATTTCTGCTGCGGATACTAACATAGGATATTCCTCCAATCAAAAATCTATCGGTTTATTATAACAGATTGTATATTTTTTGTCAAGAGTTGTGCTTTGATTTTTCTTGGCTTTCCCGCTGTTTCACACAAAAAAGAAGGAATCTTTTTCCAAGATCCCTTCATTTTTATTATATATATGGGAAACGATCAGTTCATGCTCGTCTCGCCGTCCGTACAAACAACGACACAGCCCTCAATATCTACGTCCCACAGCATTCCCTTGGGGAGCTTGCTCCATTCTTCCTTGGTGCCCTGGAAATACAGCTTTTTTAAGGAAGAGCAACCGGCCAGCGCGGCTTCATCGATGGCCAAAAGATTAGCGGGAAGCGTCAGCTCCTCCAGCGAAGAACAAGCATCCAGCGCACGGCGGCTCAACAACGTGATCTCTTCGGGGAGTCTGAGTTCTTTGAGCGCGGTACATCCCTTGAAAACGCTCTCGCCGATCAGGCGGACATCCTCTTCGGGCTTTTCGAAGACTTGATCGTTATCCGCAATGATCACGGTTTCCAACGAGGTGCATCCCGTAAACGCACGATCAGCGATCATCACAACACTGCCGGGGATGGAGACCGACTTCAGTCGGACACAGCCGCGGAAGGCATACATTTCAATGGCCTGAAC
>JAZQUX010000269.1:0-3785 GCA_045631585.1 Eubacteriales bacterium
AACCTCGCGGAGCAGTTGCGTTTGAATTTCACTTAAACTCATAGCTCTTCCCTCCTTACGACAGCTTTTGGAGCAACGTGGGACACGCTGCCGAGGAGCGGAGCAGTTCGGGAAGAACCTCGTCTTTGCTACCGACAGCCGTGATCTTACCGTCGGCAATGACGATGATCTTGTCTGCGATATTAAGGATGCGCTCCTGATGAGAAATGATCAGAATCGAACCGCCCTGACGCTCGTGCATATTCTCAAACACGTTGATCAGGTTTCCGAAACTCCACAGGTCGATGCCGGCCTCGGGCTCGTCAAAGACAGACAGTTGTGTGCCGCGCGCCAGCACGGTAGCGATCTCAATTCTCTTGAGCTCACCGCCCGAAAGACTTGCATTCACCTCGCGGTTGATATAATCGCGAGCGCACAAACCGACCTCGCTCAGATATTCGCAAGCTTCTGCCACCGTCAGCTTTTTACCTGCGGCCAGATTGATCAAGTCGTTCACCGTAATGCCCTTAAAGCGGACAGGCTGCTGAAAAGCAAAGCTGATGCCAAGGCGCGCACGCTCGGTGATACTGAGATTCGTAATGTTTTGGCCGTCCAACCAAATTTCGCCCGAGGTGGGCTGGATGATACCCGCGATGACGCGAGCCAGCGTCGATTTTCCGCCGCCGTTCGGGCCGGTGATGGCAACAAAACGCTCGTCTACGGTCAAGCTGACATCATGTAATATTTCCTTCGTTCCGGACGGATCATTCTCCGCGGGAACGACGTAAGATACGTGTTTTAATTCCAACATGGGATAAAATACCCCCTTTCGATGTGATAAATAATCGATCAAATGGTCGATTAAATAGTATATCACAAAGTTCAGGAAATTACAACATATTTTTGAAAGTTTTACAAAAAAACAGAAATTCTCCGGGCAAAGAGAAAAATCGGGAACCGAATTTACACTCGTTCCCGATTTTTGACAGTGATCCATTGAAAAAATCACAACGAATTTGCCTGCAACTCGTCTGCGCGCACAATGAGAGTAATCAGCTTGTCTCGATCCCAAAGCTCCACACCCAATTCGCGTGCCAATTTCAAGGCGTTTGGCGTGAAATAGGAGTTTGTGACGACAACCGCATACTCAGCATGATACATTTTGGCACCGGCATAAATTTCCTGAACACATTTGACTCCCAGGTGTCCGTTGTATCGCTTACATTGAAACGCGTACAATTCGTCAAACCGCTCTGCCAAAATATCTACGCCGTAATCGCCGCTCGCCTTGGTACATGAAACGTGCTCAAATTCGTTATCTTCCAACAATTCTGCTACGAATTTTTCAAAATCCACACCGCTCATGGCATCGATTTTTGTCATATCCACCGCGCCAAGCGAAGGATCATCCTTTCTTTTTCGCAAGCAAATAAAGATGACAATCACAACCGCGCTGAGCAACACGGATATCCATACCGGCCAATATTCAGGCCATACAGCGACATTGAAACAAAACAACGTTACTACCTTTCTCGCGATAAAATTCAATCCTCCACACTACGTCTGCCTTCCAGCGCGCGGCAAAGGGTAACTTCATCTGCGTATTCGAGATCGGCGCCCACGGGGATGCCGTAGGCTAGGCGGGTGACCTTGACACCTAGCGGCTTCATCAAGCGAGAGATATACATTGCTGTCGCCTCGCCCTCGATGGTCGGGTTGGTGGCGATGATCAGCTCCTCCACCTCGCCCTCGCCCACACGGGTAAGCAGCTCACGAATCTTGATGTTATCGGGAGTGACACCATTCATAGGGGAGATCAGGCCGTGAAGGACATGATACACTCCACGGTATTCCCTCACCTTTTCCATCGCCAAAACGGCTTTGGCATCGGCCACGACGCACACCACCGACCGATCGCGCGAGTCGTCACGACAAACAGGACACAGCTCCCGATCCGTCAGGTTTTGACAGACGGGGCAAAGGTGAATGCGCTCTTTGGCGACGCGAATCGCATCGGCAAAGGCTTGTGCATCCTCGACCGACATATCCACCACAGAATACGCCAGACGCATGGCCGTTTTACGGCCGACTCCCTCCAGCTTGCCGAATTGCTCGGCCAGGTGCTGGAGAGATTCCATATATTCAGCCATGGATTAGAACAAACCGGGCATATTCATGCCGCCCGTGATCTTGCCCATTTCATCGGAGTTGGTGGTTTCAACCTGCGTAATGGCCTGGTTGACAGCCGCCACGAGAATATCAGACAGCGTTTCGATATCATCGGGATCGACGATGTCGGGCTTGATATCGATGGCAAGGATTTCCTTTTTACCGTTGATGCGAACGGTAACCATACCGCCGCCTGCGCTGATATCGTATTCTTTTGCGTCAAGTTCTGCTTGCAGATTGGCCATATCCTCCTGCATTTTCTGTGCCTGACGCAGCATAGCCTGCATATTCTGGGGGCCGCCGCCCATACCCTTCGGGATATTTGCTCTCATAATGATTTCTCCTTTGTTTTATGTAAATTTATTAAAAATCTTGTTCCAACTCTTCGATGATTTCGTCCAGCGCACTGACCTCTGTCGTTTTGGGCTTGACTTCGCACATCAAATCTTTTTCTCTGACTTCTCGTTGCAAGCAAACCGACAGCGCCCCACGAAGGATATCCTTGGCATCGCCGCGGTCAATCATCATCAGCATAAACTCGTTTTCGAAACGAACGATGACCGTTCGCTCGCCTTCGGTATAGGCTTGCGCTGTTTTCAAGAACGAGGCCGACATCGCATCCTGCTGTGTCACACGCTCGACAACCTCCGGCCAAGCACGCAACGGGCGAAGCACACGCTTGCCTGCGGTGTCCGCGCAAAGATCTTTGGGACCTATGGGAGGCGCGCTGACCGGCGAAGGCGTAGCAGGAACGCTCGCACTTGCAGACTTCTCTTTGGTCGGCACGACGGGAGCCGGATCGGCCTCTTCTTCCAACAAGGAATCATTTTTCTCTTGAACCGGTGAAAAACGCCCGGAATGCAGCATTTCCTCCAACTTGGACAAGCGGGAAAGGATCGACTCATTGGTGGTGCTCAGCGATTCGTCACACATACGGGTCAGTGTCAACTCTGCCGTCACACGTTTTAAGGCATTGGCCCCTTGCATGGTGAGATAGGCGCTGTCCAACAGTTGTCTGTGATACAGGATCGTCTCTTTGGAAAACAGACCGCTGACCTGGCGAAGCTGTTGGCATTCCGCATCGGTCAGATCAAGATATTCGGCATGGCGAGGCGTGGTCTTGACGACCAGCATATCACGATAGATGGATATCAAATCCTGCCAGAACACACCGAGATCCATCGAAGATTGCACAACCTCGGCTACGCGGGCATACAGGGCGTCGTAGTCGCGCGAGGCAATGGCGCGAACGGTAGACAACAGCGCTTCTCTGCCCGTCAATCCTACCGTTTCGTTGACCAGCTCGGTCGTGATGGGACGGCGAGCGCCCGCGCAAAGTTCAAGCAGCGAAATCGCGTCACGCATACCTCCCTGTGCCAGTTTACCAAGCAACGTAGCGGCTTCATGGTCCAAAACGATTCCCTCTGTATTGGCAATATGCAACAGACGGTCGCGAAGTATGGGAGTAGCAATACGACGGAAGTCAAAGCGCTGGCAACGCGATATAATAGTAGCGGGCAACTTTTGCAATTCCGTTGTGGCAAGAATGAACACAACGTGAGCCGGAGGCTCCTCCAGCGTTTTCAACAACGCATTGAATGCGCTGCCGGACAGCATGTGAACCTCGTCGATGATAT
>JAZQUX010000270.1:0-10129 GCA_045631585.1 Eubacteriales bacterium
TGTCTGATCTTTGCGTATGATAAAGGAAGTAATAAGCAGAATGCAATCAGAGGCGGACAGTCTTCTGTAATCGCACATGAGATGCTTCACCTTTTTGGCGCAGAAGATTTTTATACTCCTCGTGCAAGAAAAGAAATCGCAGAAAGGATTTTTTCGAAGGATATTATGCTACATCAGGAATATGAAATTCAAAAAAATAACATCGGGGATGCGACGGCATTTTATATTGGTTGGACAGACACTGTCCCCGAGGCACTGTACGATAAACATTGGTGAAGTGAAAAACAAGGTTCGATTCTGTTGGGGTAACCCAACAAAAAGAACAGGTACGCAATCGCGTGCCTGTTCTTTTTGTTCACTCTCTTTTGTTTGGCTCGAACCATCAAGGCATCATGATTCGCGACGTTTTTCGTTTTTGCTTGCAAAATGCTCGCGTCGAGCGAGCAAGAAAAACTCGCGATTTAGCCAAGCGACAGCGAGGATAAATCGGATGTCGCTGGTTCGAGAGGTTGTCCCGCGATGTTTACCGTTCGTGCTTGCACGATGCGGTCGTACAGACCGCAAGGAAAACGCGCCATTTAGCCGAGCGACAGCGAGGATAAATCGGATGTCGCAACGAGCGCGAGCGAGTGGTGGGCGAGCCCGGCAGGGGGAGCCAAAGAAAAGCAGATCGCCAATAGAGCTGTACCCTAAAGGACAGTTTTACTTTCCGACAGGAAAAAGGACAGAGGTGTTTCCATCTCTGTCCTTTTTCACACGCCTTGCCCCTCAAGGTGTAATGTGTTACAGCTTGTATGTGTACTATCGGGTTGTAAAACAATGCAAATTCACATTACTTGCGGGGTAAAAAGCTTAAACGCGGATTCTGACATAACGTAAATATCGGACTTGTTTTTTCGCGCGCCTCTACTCGAAACAAAACCGTTTTCATCCAATCCGGCTATTACGCAAGGTTTCCCTTTGATCAAAACGATGATAATTTCGTTATCCTTTGGATAGGGTTTTACCAAAACCTTTTTTACAGGCATCCCCGCAATATATCCAACGGGATAAAATTGAACCCAGTATACTGTTTTATCTTCCTCGCAATGAATTTGTGTAGCCTTTGTTGCCAACTCATTAGATTGATAAACCGTGTATTTTTGACCTGCCACAGTAAACTGAACCGTCTTAAATAACTCGTTTTCCTCAACACATACACCATATTTTTTGTAGGCAGCATACACTGTGAGATTTTCTTCGCTAATACATTCCATAATATCGCTGACGCTGCAGTTAAGCGCTGAACATATTCTGGCAATTGTGTCGGTTGTAATCGTTTCGTTTTTAGACATTTTTGCTATAACTCTGGAACTGATTCCGGTGAGTGCGATCAAATCGCTTTTGTTCATATTCTTGTCAACCAATAATTTCCATAGCTTACTGTAATCAATATACATACGTTCATCTCCTTTCTATAAACAGTATAACACAAATCGCAAGAATTGTCAATATAAATTTACCAAAGTAAATATTTTTTGTCTTTAAAATAAAAACATTGCGAAAAGTAAAAATGAGTAGCGCATCTGCATTAAGGTAAGTTCAGATAACGAAGTGAAACAAAAATATACGGATCTTATTTTAAACGGACTGTCAAAAGCAATGCAAAGGCACTTTTGACACTATCTTTTCAAAAGTTATTTGCTTACCTTCCGGGAGGTAAAAAATGCCTCCCCTGTGTAAGGGGAGGTGGCTTGCGTGGCAAGACGGAGGGGTTGTAAAAGTAATATTTTTCTACAAAACAATCCCTCACCCGACTCCGTCGGGAGCTCCCTTTACACAAGGGAGCCTTTTTTGTTCGCCTATGACTTATCAATTTTCCTGACAAGCACTGCATTTGTGGACACAAATGCAAAATACGGCACACCTCTTTCGAGATATGCCGTATTTTTGAAAACTGTCCTTTAGGGTACAACCCTATCGGCGGTCTGCTTTGCTTTCGTTTGTCTATTTTTTCACGTCGTCTGTTGACAAGTTTATGCCTTTGTGCTATAATGTTTTCGAAAAAAATGAGTAGCTATTTGCTTTTGAAAAGGTATATTTTGACATAAAAAAACAGTTGATCCATATTTTATGAGCGATAAAAAAAGGAGAAATTATGATACTTGAACTAAGAAATATTGACAAATCTTTCGGCGAAAAGCAGGTTCTAAAGGGTGTATCATTTACTGCAGAGGGCGGAAAAGCCTTCGGACTGCTTGGCAGAAACGGTGCGGGAAAAACAACGTCGATTCGTATTCTCATGAATGTTTTTTCGGCGAATAGCGGAGAGGTGCTGATTGACGGCAAACCGATTGATTACGACAAAATCGGCATCGGTTATCTGCCCGAAGAAAGAGGTCTCTATCCTAAAAAGCTCATCATCGATCAGCTTGTTTATTTTGCGGAGCTGAAGGGCATGAATACCAAGGACGCTGTTAAGGCGGTTGATTATTGGCTTGGCAGACTCGGTATGAGCGAATACCGTAATAAGAGACTGGATACGCTTTCCAAAGGTAATCAGCAGAAGATTCAGCTTATTACCGCACTTGCACACGATCCTGATATTGTTATTCTTGATGAGCCGTTCTCCGGGCTCGACCCCGTCAATGCGATGCTTCTCAAGGATGTCGTCAAGGAGCAGATCGCCAAGGGAAAGGTTGTTCTGTTTTCGAGCCATCAGATGAGTTACATTGAGGAATTTTGTGACAGTATCGCTATTATCAATGCGGGCAAGGTTGCGATCAGTGGCGATCTGCGCGAGATCAAGAGAACCTATCCGCGCGATAAGGTCGTGGTCAGTACGCAGGCGCCCGCAAAGATCAAGGCGGATTTTAAGGATATTTGTACCGAGCGCGAGGATGGAACGCTGTTGATCCGGCTTGCAAGTCCCGACGAAAAGAAGGCGATGATGACGCGGCTTGTTGAAAACTACGACATTGACGAGGTCAAGGTCTTTGAGCCTTCACTCAACGATATTTTCGTTGAATATGCAGGCGCAAAGGTGTAAGGAGGTAAGACGATGAAGCAGTTTGGAAAAATACTGAAATTTGAGCTGAAGGGCTATTTGAAAAACAAAATATTTGTTGGATTTACCATCTTTCTCGTCGTAGCGATTGCGGTTGTGATGTTCATTCCCAATATTTTGTCGGCCATTCAATCGGAGGATTCGGGCAACACGTCGAATGCGGATCTTCCTGTCATGCTTGTATACGCCGAGGATGACAGCTTTGCCTCCATTGTAACGGAATATTTCGGAAAGGCTTTCAATGGATACAACGTAAAGCTTGCCAATGGCAGCATTGACGAGCTGAAGAATGAAATCACATCGGGCAAGGCAGAGTGCGCATTTGTGATGAACAGCGCGTCTTCCTACACCTACTATGTCAACAACCTTTCGATGAACGATAGAAATACCGCTGTCGCTGACACGGTATTGCAAGAGGTATATCGCATCAATGCCATGATGCAACATGGGATTACCGCTGAGCAGGCGGGTGAGATTATGTCCGTACAAATCCAAAATGTCACCGAAACACTCGGCAAAGATCAGATGCAGAACTTCCTTTATACCTACATCATGATTTTTGCGCTTTATATGGTGATCCTTCTTTACGGTCAGATGGTTGCCACCAATGTTGCAACCGAAAAGAGTTCGCGCGCGATGGAGGTGCTTGTTACGAGTGCCAAGCCCACCGCTATGATGTTCGGCAAAGTACTTGCCTCTTGCATCGCGGGCTTTGCACAGCTTGTTCTTGTATTTGGCACGGCGATTTTGCTCTACAACGTGAACAAAGGCGCTCTGTCCAACCCTATCATCGCCTCTCTCTTTGACATTCCCGTGGAGCTGTTTGTTTATCTGATTGTCTTCTTCGTGCTCGGCTTCCTTATCTACGCGTTCCTTTACGGAGCCATTGGTTCGACCGTATCCAAGCTTGAGGATATTAACACCTCGGTGATGCCGATCACGTTCCTTTTTATCATTGCGTTTATGGTGGTTATGTTCTCCATGAGCAGCGGAACGTTTGATAATGCGGCGATGCTCGTTTGTTCGTACATTCCGTTCACTTCGCCCATGGCTATGTTCACAAGAATTTGTATGAGTACGGTTGCTTGGTACGAGATTGCGGCTTCGATTGCCATCCTCGTCGGTTCTACCGTCGCCATCGGCATTCTTTCCGCCAAGATCTACCGTGTAGGCGTTCTGCTCTACGGTACGCCTCCTAAGCTTAGCGCGATTTTGAAGGCTGTATTTAAGAAACAGTAAATATTGACCCTCGTTTCGAAATGAACGAATACGTAAAAAGAAGGCACTCAAAGAGTGTCTTCTTTTTACGTATTCTTCGATATTGACAAACGCCGCGTGCTCCTGTATAATAAATAAAAATTGCCCCGCCAAGGAGGATGAGTGCGTGAGACACTATTTGGTTGACTTTTTTGATCGGTTTGGTTACGACGAGGCGGATGCTTCGGTGCTATTGGAGGCGTATGATCGCATCATGGCGAGCGAAGAAGCTGCGGCACGGTGGGAAAGCGCGTGCTTGCTTTACGAAGAGAATGTTTGCTGTGATTTCAAGGAGATATTGAATGTTGCGGGGGCTGTGGCGCGGTTGGTCCGCTTACACGAATACACGGCGGAGCTGTTGATTTTCATTTGCATGAGTCGACGATTGAAGCGGGAATACGAGATGCGGAACTTAGACGGCGAGATTTTCCATCACAGCATGCTTGATCTGAGATATAAGCTGGAGGAATGCAAGGCAGTTAAGGGTATTGTAGGTTCTTTTGTGGCTTCGTGGTTTGTCGGATTTTTCAATTTGACCCGTTTTGCTTTGGGACGCTTGCAATTTGAGATGGTGAATTTCGGCCATTCGTACGAAAAAGACGGTGTAGTCCTTTCTCCTGAAAACCGTGTCATTAACGTACATATTCCGCGTACCATGACGCCATTGTCATCTGGTTCGTGTGACGAAGCGTTTTTGCGGGCTCAAAAGTTTTTCGCCAATGAGACGGGGGAGGTTTGCGCCTTTGTGTGCAGTTCGTGGCTGCTGTATCCCGAACATGAGCAAATGCTCTCGCACGAGTCAAACGTCTATCGCTTTATGAAGCGATTTGATATCATCCGTTCGGGGACAAGCAAAGACAGGGGCGATCTTTGGCGCTTGTTTGATACGGACGAAAAGCGATGGGACAGATTGCCTGCCGATACCTCACTTCGCCGTGCTTATGTAGAACATTTGAAAAACGGCGGTCAGGTCGGTTGGGGACACGGCGTTTTCGTTCAAAGATAAAAAAACAGAATGAAAGTGCTTCTGAGGATCACAAGATTCACAGCAGCACTTTTTTGGGGAATTGCAAAAAAATCATAGACAAATCAAATTTTTGTGATATAATAGTATCGACAAAATTCATGTGAGGTCTGTGGTCATGATCAAACGCGCGATCAAAGAATATACAGTCATTACGTTTGGCACCGTGTTGGCGGCGGTGGCCATTTATTTTTTCATGCTGCCAAGCAACTTGGCAGTGGGCAGCGGAACGGCGCTGGCCATGGTGCTGAGTAATTTTATTCCGCTTCCCGTTTCGGCCATTTCTCTGACGATCAACGTTATTTTGCTTGTTTTAGGCTTTATTTTGATCGGCCCGGAATTTGGAGCAAAGACGGTCTACGCGGCGATTCTGTTGCCGATCGTTTTGGGTGTGTTCGAGTTTGTTTTCCCCAACTTCCAATCGCTGACCGCAGATCCGCTGTTGGATATGATCAGCTACATATTGATTGTGGGTGTGGCGATGGCCATTCTGTTTTCCTATAATGCTTCGTCCGGCGGATTGGATATTGTAGCGAAAATTATGAGCAAGTACTTGAACATGGGACTGGGCACGGCGGTGTCTGTGTCGGGTATTGTGGTGTCCTTGACCTCTGTGCTGTGTTACGATACCAAAACGGTGGTTTTGAGCGTCTTGGGTACGTATTTTGGTGGCATGATTGTGGACAAGTTCATTTTTGGTTTGAACATCAAGCGACGTGTTTGCGTGCTCTCTCCCCATATCGACCAGATCGTTGATTTTATTTTGCATGACTTGCACAGCGGTGCGACGTTGTATGAGGGAATCGGCGCGTATGACGGTACGGTGCGCCGAGAGGTTGTGACCATTGTGGACAAGAACGAATATCGGCTTCTGATGGAGTACGTCAAAAAAGTGGATCCCAAAGCCTTTGTGACGGTGTATTCGGTTAATGAGCTGCGATATCAGCCCAAAGTAAAAGATAAAAAGTAAGAAAAGCTCCTGCGAGGAAGATTCCTCGCAGGAGCTTTTTGGTATGAGGGCGATGCCGTTTTCTCTCGATCAGCGGTTGCTCATTTCGAATTCCAGTGTCAAAAGACCCGCGGGACGGAGCGTAAATGCAACGCTTTCCTCCGACAGGGGCAGAGAGCGCAGACGGCATTCCTCCAGAGTCGTCTCATAAGCGGCACTGGGGTATTTGACGGTTGTGCCAACCTTCAGCGTACCCTGTGCGTCCGTTGTGCCGCGGTTGTGCAGTCGGACAATCAGGGTGTCGCGGTGATACGCTTTTTTGAAGGCGGTGATGACAACATCGTTGTCGGTGACAAGGGTCACGGGGCTGCCACTGACCGGAAGGTCGCGAGCGGGCGCGGTGTAGTCGGTCATGACGGACACTTCGCTTTGTCTGTTGAGGACAACCATGGGGGAGAGCAGGGCGGCCGTGACTTCGTTGCGCGCTTCGGCGGGGTTGGCTCCGTGAGGAATGAGCGAGAGTGTATAGGTCAGGGGCGTATCCAACGTCTGTCCCTTGTGCATGGTATAGCGCGGATTGGCGAAGGCGCCGACGTCGATCATTTCGGTGGCGCGAAGCACGGTCAGAGCCAGGGTGCGCGAACGGTTGTCGGTGCATTCATACTCATAGATGCCGGCGGCCGCGATGGTCAGACCGCATTCATCTCCCGTGACGTCGCAGAAGTCCTGCATGGGAGAGGTGGGATAGGGCTGTTCGTGCAGATCAAGATCAAGCTCCTTGCGGATGGGGCGCTCGACGGTGTCGAAGGGCTGGCCGCTACGGGAAAGGGTAGCCTCGGACAGGTAAGTTGGGAACAAGGCGCGCAGGCGGTGATTGCGAGCGTGATTGTTGACGGTCAGCTTGATATCAAGGCGGCGGGCGTCTTTATGCAACATCAGCACGGATGTGATGTCGACCGTGCCGGTCAGATCCGCGCGGCGGGTGCGATTGTCCTTCAAACCGTCGGGAATGGTCAGCGTTTGAACGATCTCGAAGGCGGCGCCGAGGGGAGTGTCATACAGCTGACGGACAGAAGCGGCATTGGCGGTGGAAAGATAGGTGCGGCGGTCATTGAAGGGCGTCTGGTGGATATAGCAGTTATCGGCATCGCCGCTGTCCTCCCAAAGCAACTGAGAGGGATAGGCTTTGCCGGTGGCTTTATCGTGCAGATCAAAGGTACCGTTTTGGTTGATGATGACGCGCAGATGCTCGTTTTCCATGACAACACCGGGGGTGCTGACGAAATAGTAAGGCTCCAAATTGCGCTTGACACGGGAAAGGGGATTGCCCTGTACCAAATTCAGGCGGAGGTAGCCAAACGGGGGGATGGTTTCGGCATAAACCAGACCCGAGACGTAGGTGGCGCCCATGCGCGTGGGATGACCGAAACGAGGATTGTAACGAATATCCAGAACGGAATCCTTTTCCAAAAGAACGTGGGGGACGACACCTCCGTCCTTGTCGGACAGGTGGAAATCTGCTTTGCCGAAGCCCTGCGGAATGTCAAACGAAAAGGGAAGAACGCCGCGGACGGGGGCGGAGGTCGGGTTGAACAGGTAAAGCGCAGGGGTAGCATCGCCGTGTGCCATCAGCGCGCGGACCGATTCTTGGATGGTTTGCTCTGCCAGGGAGGAGGCGCAACGATAGCGCGTCATGACCTCTTCAAACACTTCGTCCACCGAGGTACAACCCAGCGAATCATGGGCGTGATTTTCCAACACATAGCGCCATGCGCGCTTGACGGCCCACTCGGGATAGTCTTCACCTTGCAGCCATGCGAAG
The DNA here is from genome assembly GCA_045631585.1 of Eubacteriales bacterium. Classification (GTDB taxonomy): domain Bacteria; phylum Bacillota; class Clostridia; order Oscillospirales; family CAG-272; genus SIG644. Next base: position 8,099 of record JAZQUX010000270.1, read on the forward strand.
GTGCAAAGAGGCTCCAGGGAGTGCTCCAACAGATTTTCGGTGTCATAGTTGGCCTTCTTCTGAACAGGGTGGCAGGAATGGGTGGATTCCAAGACGTCCTCACGGGTGAACATCAATTCTCCCTTAACCTCTGTCATGGTCAGACCACGATCGGCATAGTCCTGCTCGACGGCCGACGTGAAGCCTTCGGGGGTGTCTTGCTTGACGCAAAGATCGGGATAGAGCGCATTGACACGGTCAATCACCGACAGAATATCGGGTTGCGCCCAAGAGTGGTCGATTCCGTTGAGCCAAAGCAGGTGCGACGTGTCCGCGTTGGCCTCGCGCAAACGGCGGAGAGATTCCACGCGTGAACGAAGACCGGCACGATTGATGTTATGTCCGTCGATGGTCTCTACGTAATCGTCTTCGCACAGGGGCAGAGCGGTTGCTTCACCGTAGCCGTCATTGGAATAGAACAGCGTGATGTCCGTGCCGTCTGTGGCCTTCCACTTGACGGCACTTCGGCTGTTCTTGGGCAGACCGCGCCACGCGATCGCACCGCCAATGCCAAAGCCGCGAAGAATCTGAGGCGTCTGAGAAGCGTGACCGAATTCGTCGATTTCATAGCTGACACGCATGACGGGGCCCAGCTTTTCGGTCTCGGCGATACCGTGCTGAAGGTTGCGGATCATCGCCTCGCCCGAGATGAGCGTTTCCAGCGGCTGGGTGTACCAAGGACCGACCTTGAGTCTGCCCTCGGCCATCCAAGCCTTGATATGGTCGGTCGCCTCAGGGCGAATGGCCAGGTAGTCCTCGAGCATAGCGTATTGGCCGTCCATGACGAAGATATAATCAGGTTGCGTTTTCATGATGTTGACCAGTCGGTCCATCAAGGGGACCAGACGGGCCAGGTATTTTTCGTGAGACATATACCACTCGCGGTCCCAGTGAGAGTTGGACAGCAGGTGAATGTCATAATGTTTGGTATCAGACATAAGATAGCTCCTTTCGGGAGTGTGATGGATTGATACCATTGTAACAGAAAACAGGGGAAATTGCAACGGGGCGAGAATATTTTTTCTGATTTTAAAAATTTTTTCTGAAATTTTCAGAAAATGTGTTGCATTTTGGATATGAAAAGCGTATGATAAATGTATGGAAAGAAAGGAGAGAGAAGCATGAGAAAATTTCATTTGATTGCATGGATTGTGGGTTGTGCGCTGGCCGTGACCGGAGTTGTTCTTTTCCTTGTGGGTGGAATCCATCCTCTTCATCCCTCTTTCCCTCAACCTGCGCTGAGTGATTTCCGCATTCTTTATTACGTGCTGTTGCTTGGCGGCGTTGCTTTGGTGTTGGGAAACGCACCGTATGTGATCTTTGGCCGCCGTACGTTGCGTGAGTGTACGATGGCGACGAGTTTGTCGGCGGTCAGCATGGGCGGCTGTGTTGGCCTGGGACTATATTGCGTTTATACGTTTGTGACTTGCAGTCTATTCTCATCCTCAACTTCCCGTCATCCCATCGCTATCCCCGCGTCCTTTTGTATGGGTGTGTGTGCGCTGGCCGCTTTTGTTGTACTGATCTGTTTTTATTTCAAACGGCGGTGGAAGCGCGGCTTTGTTGGCTTCGTTATGGACGTTTGGAGCGGACTGGTTGTGATTGTTCCTTGCTTTTTGGCCTGCTGTTGGCTGCACAATATGGTCAGCCAACTGTTGCGCGCATAGCGGAGGACAGAATCGAAAGAAAAATGAAAAAGTTTTGCCAAACCCCTTGACAATATATATAAATAATGGATATGTAATTTTTTGGTGTTTTGCACAAGGTGTAAAATGAGAATCATACAAATAAAAAATATAAAACAATGGAGGAATTTAGTATGAAGAAAATTGTTTGTATGCTGATGGCGCTCTTGTTGATGGTCGGTTGCATTTGCGCACTGGCTTCCTGCATAAAGGAGAAGCCTACGACGGGCGACAACACGGAGACTCCCAAGACGGAGGATCCCAAAACAGAGGACAACAAGGAAGAAGAAAAGAAAGATGAAATTGT
>JAZQUX010000271.1:0-4929 GCA_045631585.1 Eubacteriales bacterium
CACCGGGAACGGGGGTAATGTAAGAAGCCATAGGTTCAACGGAAGCAAAGTCCACATCACCCGTCAGCTTTCCCTCAGCGTTGCGGTTGATGCCGACGTCGATGACAACGGCCCCCGGCTTTACCATATCGGCTGTGACAAAATCAGCCTTGCCGATGGCGGCAACGAGAATATCCGCACGGCGCGTATGCTCTGCCAGATCAGACGTGCGGCTATGGCAAACCGTCACCGTACCGTTGGCCTGCATCAAAAGGTGCGCCATCGGCTTACCTACGATATTGGAGCGGCCAATAACAACACAATCCTTACCCGCAACCGAAATGCCGGAGCGTTCAATAAGTTCCATCACACCGGCAGGCGTACAAGGCAGATAGGTAATTTGTCCCGCGACCATACGTCCGACATTGTAAGGGTGGAACGCATCTACATCCTTTTCGGGCGAAATACGAAGCAAAACTCTTTCCTCGGACAATCCCTTGGGAAGAGGAAGCTGTACCAAAATACCGTGAACAGTCTTGTCTGCATTGAGGCGGTCGATCAGCTCGTCCAATTCTTTTTGCGTAGTCGTAGCGGGCAGCGTGATCTGTTCGGCGGCAAAGCCAACCTCCTCGCACGCGCGACCCTTATTGCGCACATACACCTGCGATGCAGGATCCTCACCAACCAAAATGACCGTCAGCTTGGGCGTTACGCCGGTTGCCGCGATAAATGCGGCCGTTTCTTCTTTCAATTCAGCGCGAATCTGCGCCGAGATCAGTTTTCCGTCAATCAATTTTGCCATCGTCTTTGTCCTCCGATTGATTCTCTTCGATGTTGTTTTCCGTTGTATCATCACCGGTCACTTCGACGTCCGGCTGTTCGGGAGATGCTTCCCCGTCGCCTTGCGCCAAATTCGCGAATACAGGAGTGTACTCGCCCTTGACCTTTTGCTGTTTCACACGCACAAGCATATACACGATCAGCCCCGTACCGACAAGGAAACACAAGCCGCCAACGACCTGGGAAATACGGAACGGACCAACGTACAAGCTATCCGTACGCAATCCTTCAATGAACATACGACCAAAGCCGTACCAAGCAATATACGTCAAAAGGATTTGTCCGTTGAATTTCTTACGCTTATACAAAAAGGCGTTAATCAACACAAATCCGATGATATTCCAAAGCGACTCATACAAGAACGTAGGATGGACGTAAGCCATTGAGGAAGTATTCAAATCATTGGGATACAGACCCATGCGCAAAAAATACAGAGGGTGTCCTTCGGTCACGATGCCTCCATGCGCTTCTCCGTTGAAGAAGTTGCCCCAACGTCCCATCGCCTGAGCGATCATAACACCGGGAGCTACCATATCCAGGGCACGACGCCAATCTTTTTTGGTGGCGCGGCAATAGAAATACAACGTAAGACCGCCGGCAATGATGCCGCCGTAAATGGCAAGACCACCGCCTCTGATATTGATCATATCAAGGAAATCTTCCCATGCACTTCGGCCGGGCTTAATGTAATGATCCAGAGACGTAAGCACATAATACAGGCGTGCACCGATAACACCAAAAACGATCATGTATAAGCCCATGTCCATCAGATTATCCGCAGAAAACTGCTCCTGCTTGGAACGATAGAAGGCATAGGCAAACGCCGCCAGCATACCAAGTGTGATAAAAATACCGTACCAGCGGACTTCAAGGCCAAACACTTCAAAAGCCACCGGATTTAATTGAAACGTGTCAATCCCCAGTCCGGGAAACGAAACTTCAATCATAAAATAAAACCTCCTTACAGATTGGGATCGGGAACGATGCTGGAATAGACCGTCGCCCCTTCATCAAAGCTGTGATCAAATAATTCTTGAATTTCCTCAAACGTAATACTTTCCAGCACTTCAAGGACATCAAACACGCCTCGCCCGTCACCGAAAGCATCGCACATCAAGTCAACAATATCATCCAAAAAATCGAATTGAGAGACAAAGCCCGCATACAAAACCCGTCGCATTCGCTCAAAGTCTGCGCGACTTAGCCCTGTCTTTCGAACATCTGACAAATACCGTCTATATGCGTCAAACACCTCCTCAGCGTCGTCCGCTTCCCCTTCAATGGAATGATATCCCAACGGACACAATCCCGTTTGAGAAGAATAGCCATACGAATACATCGGTGAGATGTTTCCCGCTTCAAACAGTTCATCATAGAATTTTGCCGCGCGGCAAAACAGCATCTCTGACAAAATATTCATACACGTTTCCCGTCGAAGCTGCTCCATGGGGGTATGACACAGCGTGGTATCTTTCCAGCTAATACGGAAGATGGGGCGAGACACCGCCCCCGATCGGCAAAGGTGCTTGCGCAACAAGGGTGCGGGATCAATCATAGCTATTTTTTCTCCCGCGGGCAGATCGGCGCACGACTTTTGCCAACGGCACAAAGGTTCATCGACAGCACGCAACACTTGCTCCATGGTAATATCACCGCAAACAATCAAATACGCGTTGGCGGGGCGGTAAAATGCTTGGTGACACAAAGAAAGTATGTCGGGCGTCACGCGGCCTACTGAAGAAGCAGTACCGCAAATTTTTCTTCGCACACCGTGACGATGATACATGGCACGCATAGTCTGCTCATACAATTGTTGCCAAGGGTCATCCTCGCCCATCGAAATTTCTTCGCGGATAATCCCTTTTTCCTTTGCCACGTTCTCACGCGTAAAATGGGGATCGGAAACAAATTCAATCAACGTGCGCAAGGGACCTTCTGCCGATTCGCTGGTGCTGAACAAATAGGCGGTCTTTTCATAGCTCGTCCAAGCATTGGCATCAGCGCCAAGGGCAGAAAACAGCTCGTTGGCATCGCCATCATTCGGACGGGCAAACATCTTATGCTCCAAAAAGTGCGCCGTTCCGTCTGGAACCTTATGCTCAACGCCATCCAAAAGAAAGCAAGTATCCTGTGCTCCATAGCGTATAATAAGCGTTGCATACGTTGTTACGCTCTTTTTGGGGAACAACAGAATGGGAAGCCCCGACGAATGTATGAAGCATTCGTACTGCTCTCGCAAGCGTTCATTTCGAATCCGCTCAATCATCGGCATCGTCCTCCTCTCCTTCCCCACCGTTTCCGCGGCGGAAATAGATCAGATCAAGCTTGAGCCGTTCGGCTGCTGCCATAACATCCTCTCGCGTCAGCGCTTCAAAGCGCTCGATATATTCATCAATGGAATGATCGGGACACAGCGGCAAGCGAATTTTGTAGAAATTAGACAGTCCGCGTGTGGAGTCTTCCAGTTGTCGAACGCCGCCGATCAAGGATTTGCGTGCTGCCAACCACTCTGCCTCGCTAAAGTCGCCTCGTTTGAGTACCTCGATCTGCTCCAAAATTGCCGTTGTTGCCCGCTCCTTATTTTCCGCACTGATACCGCAGGCGATGGTTAATTCACCATACATCATCCGATAGCGGGAAGAACAGGAGTAGCACAACGAATGTGCTTCTCTTACATGAACAAACAGACGGGAGATGGGGGATTGACCCAACAGCTCGTTGCACAGCATCATTGCAAAGTAATCGGGAGACTGTAGCGTAACCCCGGAACGAAAGCCCAAGATCAAGTGACTTTGACCGCCGTCGCCTTGGTCCTCTACCTGCCGTACCTCTCCCCACGAAGCAGAAGGATAGCAGGCTGCGGGTGCGGAAACCAAAGTTCGGTCAATGGCCTCAAACGCCGGCAATAAGGCTGCTCTGAGGCAGGCGACCAAACGCTCCGGATCCATACCGCCAATATAAAAGCATTCCATCGGGGCGCGTCTGAGGAGATCCTGCCACGCCTTCGTCAATCCTTCCGTTGTCAAAGCGGAAATGCGGTCCTCCGCTCCATCCAAAACGGGAAGATTCGGCATATCTTCTACGCGAAAAGCATCCAAGAAACGAGCATAAGCATAAGAAGACGGCTCGTTTTGAAGCGAATGCAACAAATCAATGGCATTTTTCTTTTCTTGCTCCACATATCGTTCGCAAAGAAGGCCTTGACGTTCGGTCAGAGGATGGAACAGCATATCGCGGATCAAAGACAGCACTTCCGAGCACAGATCCATGGATTCCGGAATATATTTGTCGTCCAACAGTTCGGCGCCAAATCCAATATATTGGCATCCTCCGCGCGTGGAATCGATCACGCGAAAAGGCGTTGCATACAAATCGTCCAACCGACGGTTGATCTCTGCAATGGTGGGATACGTTTCGCAACCTCGCCGCAATACGGCAAGAAGCAAGGAGCGTGCCGCCGCGTCATCTTTGGAAAATGGAAGTACGAAAGAAAGAGAAAGCATGCCGACCTTGAACCGATCCGTCGGCAGAACCGTTAAGGAAACGCCGGGCATCACTTCATAAACTTTAGCTTGTACGTTGCTTTGTTCCATCATATCCCTCCTTTCGCAGACATACCTTTTTATATTTTACACCATTTCTTACATAATTGCAATAAGCACACACGAATTCTTGATGAAGTATTGCATATTTTTTTCACCTACTCCTCCCTTAAATGTTATTTTCAAAATCCTGCAAAAAAAATTTCAAAAAAGTATTGACAAACAAAATCGGCTGTGATATAATAGTCGAGCGTTCGGCAAAAAACAATGTTTCGAACGAAATATGGCGGAGTAGCTCAGTTGGCTAGAGCAACCGGTTCATACCCGGTAGGTCACGGGTTCAAGTCCAGTCTCCGCTACCAGGCCCGTTGGTCAAGAGGTTAAGACACGGCCCTTTCACGGCTGTAACATGGGTTCGATTCCCGTACGGGTCACCAAACGTAACAAATCCGAACTATTTCGTAAATCGAAATTGGTTCGGATTTGTTTTTTACTATAACTATTCTAATTAATAAATGAACCGCCGCTGAGAAATCTCGCGAAACCTCAGCGGCTTTTCTCATTTCAT
>JAZQUX010000272.1:0-9961 GCA_045631585.1 Eubacteriales bacterium
GCTCCCTCTTATTTTTTACTTTCGATTCTTTTTAAATAGCGAAGCCGCCGCCGTGATCGCCAACAGAATCAGCGACACCGAGCCTGCGCTCAGCAACGAAAAGCATCCTGCTGCCATGATCAATTCTCCTTCTTCAGGACAGTCACGCCAAGGCCCAATACTGCAAGGGCGAATGCAGCGGAGGACAGAGCGATGCTCGAACCGCATCCCGAATCCTCTTGCTTCTGTTCGGGCTGTTCCTCGGGGGTCTGCTCGGGCTGTTCCGTGGTGGGTTCGTCTACGGGATCATCGGTAGGTTCGTCCACAGGATCGTCCGTCGGATCTTCTACAGGTTCATCTACCGGCGGATTTGCCTCATACTCGGCGATCTTTGCCTCAGCCGCTTCCAGCTTTTTCAGAATGGTTCTGGAAACGTAAGTTTCCGCATCATCATTGAGGCGGTTGTATGCCTTTCTTGCATCCTCGACGCTCTTCTTGATCGTCTCGTAGTTTTGCGCCGTCACTTCTTCCAGCGCATTGATCTTATCTTCTACCTTTTTGGCAGCCTCACGGTCAGCCTTTTCTTTTCTCTGAGCGGTAATGACCTCGTTGTAGTCGGACAGACGGAAATTGTCGATCTTGACAACGATACCCGTATCCGCGGTCTCACCTACCATATAGAAACGCATATAGTTGATGTTGGAAATATCGAACGGCGCGCCGGGAGCATCGCCCACGCTCTCCGTCTCAACAGCAGACGACAAAGGGAGAATGATGTGATTCCAACCATCGACAATAGCCTCACCCATGTTGTTGCCCTGAATCGAGCCCAACGTCCATGCAAGCTCCTGGGCATCGCTCTTACCGCTGGAGGTAATCTCCAGGTTAGAGTCCATCTGGCCCTGTACAGTAAAGTAGTTGAACAGTTCAACACTGGAAACATACAGGTCGAACTCCAAGGTGTCATAACCATAACCGTCGACAGACTCGGGGAGAGGCATTTCATTGACCACGCCTCTGCCAACGTTGAACGACAAGGAAGCTTCACCCTCCGTCTTCTCCGCCTTATCTACCGTCAGAGAATTGGAGCCTTGCGGTTTTTGGTCACAGTTAAACAAGGAAATTGACGTTACGCCCGTCTCTTCATCGTATGCGGGCTCATCCTCTGCGGCTACCATGGGAGCGAGCGAGAAGACCAACAAAATAACAAGAACTATACTCAACAGCTTTTTCATAATTTTCTCCTTCTTGTAACGGTTTGAATTCATTTAACCCTTATATTTTTGGGGAGGGATTTCAGCGTTTCTTTTCTACAGCGGCAACACCAAACGCCATAGACAGAACCAGTACGACAACGGCGGACAAAGAAATCGCCGCACCACAGCCGCTCTTGGCGGGCTCATCCGTAGAAGGCTGCTCATCCTTGGGCTGTTCCTCGGTGGTGGGCTCATCGGTCGGCTCATCCACGGGATCGTCCACGGGATCATCCGTAGGTTCATCCACAGGATCGTCTGTGGGAGGATTTGCCTCAAAGTCAGCGATTGCCTTTTCGCAGCGTTCCAGCTTTGCCAAAGCAGATGCAGGAACGAGCTTCTTGGCCTCATCGCTCAGCTTGTCATAGACAGATCTGCAGCTGATGACCTTCAGTTTGAGAGTTTCATAGTTCTCAGCCGTAATCTCATCCGTCTCTTCAATCTTCTTGACGAACTTATCAGCGGCCTTCTTCCATTCCTCTTGCTGACGAATTTCCTCTTCGATCGCCTGACGGTCGGACAGACAAATGTTATCCAGCTTGATGACGATATCGCCGGCGTTGTCATTGACCATAAAGAAACGGAAATAGTTGATATTCGAGGGGTCCAACTGTCCCGTCAGATGCTCTTTGCCTGCTGTGGTACCGGCCTCGCGGATGGTAGCTGTATTGAAAGGCAGAACAACATGGTTCCAACCCTCGACCCACTCGCCGCCCTGATTATAGTCGCGGATGTCGGCCAAAATCCAAGAGATTTCCTGATAGTCACAGGTGCCGGAAGAGGTGATCTCAAAGCCGGAGTTTTTGCCTGCACCGTAGAACAGATCAAAAATTGCCAGATCGGATACGTACATATCAAATTCAAGGGTGTCGTAGTCGGTACCGTCAATCGGCTCTGCGGGCAACATCTCGTTGACCTTACCGTCACCGACTTGCAAAACCAAGCAACCCTGGCCCTCTTGCGCGTCTTCTTTATCCACGGTGTACGAGTTGGTTCCGTTCGGATTGGTATCACAGTTAAAAACCTGCAGATACGAAATATCTGTTTCATCATCTGTCCAGGTCTCATAGTCAGCGCTAACTGTCAATACCAGCGTCAGCATCATCAAAAGCGACAATACAATTGCTACTGCTTTTTTCATTGTTGTTCCTCCTCTATATAAAAACATAGGGCACTTTGTACCTATTTCCATTATAGCACTCCCTTTTTTATTTCGCAAGAGAATGACGGCAAAAAAATCCTTTTGCCGTCATTTTTGTCATATATCAATAAGTTCTTTGGTCAAATTTTGAGCACAATGCCAGTGTCTTTATGGCTCATCCAAGCCGTTATAGCCCAACGCTCCGATGATGGAGGGATAATCCTTATAGGCATAGCTAAAATCAAAGGTCAATCGATCGGACAGCGAAGGGATTTTGCCCGTTTGGGTGTATTGCCACATACCAAACTGCTCGCCGTAGAGCTCCGTATTCCATTCAAACGGACCGTCTCCTGTGGGATAGCGGGCATACCAAATATCGAACAGAAAGGTCACTTTGTCGTTTTGCAAGCGGTTGACCAGCCAGTAGTTGTTGGTATAGAGAGCACCGAACCAATGGTTCTCTTGCAAGGACGAAATAAAGGTCATGCAAAGGTCGGTGATCTCTTTACGAGACAGCGCATCAAACGACGGATCCTCGATATCAAAATACACGGGATATTCTAGAGATTTTCCCGCCAGCCATGTCATGACAAGCTCTGCGTCTTGCTCCGTTTCTTCAACGGTTTTTGAGTAGGTATAAAAGTAGACACCAACGTCAAGTCCCGCCGCTTTGGCGGCCGCGTAGTCCGCTTCGAACGTGGGCTCCATTCCGCCCTTTTGTTGTCCGCTCTCTCCTGTGCGGGGAGTGGAACCTATTTTGAGAATCACGAAATCAAAACCGGCGGCTTTGATAGCTTCAAAATCCAACGGCTGATACGCCCCGTCGGCGTATTCGTGATTGTATTTGGAAACGTCAATGCCATGCGCCAACGGTGTGATCGACGCGCCGTACGCGCCCTCAAACACATCGGAATAGAACAGATAATCGCCGATATATGTATACTCACAGCAAAGGCAGGTATATCGGCTGTATCCGGTGCTTTGGCAAGTGGTAGGGCCTATGATCTCGCAAGCGAAATCATGTCCTGCGGGAGATGTCCAGTCCGACATGTAAGAGCGCTGGCAGATGCGGCAGGTATAGTTGCTGTAGCCTTGCTCGGTACAGGTCGGAAAGACCACATCCACCGCCAGATCGTGCCCGAGCGGTTGAGTTGTCTCCGCGCGATACGAGTATCCGCACGCGCAGGTATACGTCGAGTACCCGATGGAGGTACAGGTGGGGAGGACGGTCATTTCTTGGAACGTATGCCCCAAGGAGGGACGAGCGTCGGTCACAAAGGAATAGCCACACTCACAGATGTACTCGGTATAGCCCTGATCGGTACAGGTGGGCGCTACGGTGTTTCGGAGCGTAAAAGCGTGACCCTTGGGCGGGGTGACGTCAGACGAATAGGTGTAACCGCAGGCGCAGGTGTATTCGGTGTACCCCTGCTCGGTACAGGTCGGAGCGACCGTTTCGGCTGTCAGCGTGTGCCCCACGGGAGCGACCATCTCCTTCTTATATTCCCAACCGCAAGCGTTGCATACGCACAGCGTATAACCCTCGGTGTCGCAGGTCGGCGCTACCGGCGTTTCCGTCAGATCGGTATGGAGGCATTCAACGCAACCGACAAGGCAAAGCAAGGCCGTCAGGCAGAACGCCGCGAGAAAAAAGCGGATGATTTTATACATGGTCATATCCTTTCCGTGTTTATGAGCGTCCCGCCGTTAAACGGTCCCACGCTTGGTATGCGCGATACGCGTTTTCAGGTCGGCCACCGGGGCCAAATTCCAGTTGGGCAATACAGCCGCCGTCCTGCCATAAGGTGTCATATACTTGCTTGACCGCCGCGTCAATCTCGTCGAGCGTGCCGTTCGGAAGCAAATGCTGGCGGTCTATTTCGCCCCAGAAGGTGATCTTGCCGCGATAGGGGGCAAGGCGATCGATGCCCATGCAAAACAGCTGAGAGTTGATGGCATCCAGCCCCAACTCGATCAAATGCGGATAGATATCAAGAATGTGGCCGTCCGAGTGCATGAATATTTTTTTGCCGTGGCTGTGAGCGATATCGATGTAATCGCGATACATGGGTTTGAAATACTCCACCCACAATCCGGGAGAAATTAACAACCCGCGCTGCGATCCCCAGTCGTCCATAAAGGACAGCGCATCCACGTCTGTCTTTGCCCAAGCTGTGAGCTGGCGGCAATAAAAATCGTGCAGGCGCTTCATAAATTCAATCATTTTGGGTGGTGGATCCATCAAATCCATATACAGATTGACCGTTCCGCGGATAAATTGCAGTTGCTCAAAGGGGCGGGGCGTGCAACCGCATTGGGTAAACAGATCGGTTGTGGCACAGGCACGGTTGACAACGTCGCGGTCAAAGGTCAACATCTCCTCAGGGATGTGGACATGGTGTGCGCCGTCCCAATCGGGATCATCCTCGCCAATCTGAGGGTGCTTGACCTCTCCTATGATGCCGGGATGGATGTTTTCAAACACGCATCCGAATTCATCGGTGTACTGCCCCATAGCAAACGGATCTCCCTTCGCTATGGTCGGCTCTGTCAGCGGAGCACCGATGCCGGTAACGTCAGACGGAAAATCGCGTAAAATTGTCGCCACCTCCTCAGGATAGCGCTGGGTCGCCCATGGCAACGTCCAAAGCTGTCGCGGCGCACGCCCCGTTTTGTTGCGAAATTCAAGGGTAGCCAGTACCAATTCTCTTGATGTCATCATAATTTCCACCTCCGAAAGAGACTCTGCTTTCATTATATCTGGTCGCGCAAGGATTGTCAAGCGGGTTTGCCGCAAGAAAAACGCCTCCCGCGTGTGCGAGAGGCGTCAATATCATTATTTATCCAGAGATTTCATGGTGGGGATTATTTCAGTATGTTTCATAACTTCTCATAACCTCTCATAAAAAAAGATATGAGGAAATTTAGTCTATGAAAAAGCTTAATCTATATAGTCATAATAATTAGACCAAGTAATCTTGTCTATCCGATTAGGTTCAGAAATGTACACCTCAACTTCATAAGTCATTCCTGGCTTGATATTCTCAATATAGGCAGTCTGTGTATCGAACACAACACCATCTTTATCCATAAAGCTAATATCAAAGAATGTTCCAAATGTATACTCGGTATTGTTGGTCAATGTGCAGTAGAAAGAGTAATCGTCGGCATCAATCCACCAAGAAAAATCTTCTGCTTCTGTCTGTTTGCCTATATCTTCTTCAATTGCATAGTAACCATTAAGTACATACTGCTTGTCTTCAAGCGAAGCAACATAAGTGCCTACAAATTCAGCATTATCTGTAAGAAAATCGTATTTGTTGTAAAGGTCAACCAAAGCTTCACATCTAAGCACCATACCCCGTTGCCACTCAATTTGGTATTCCCAATACATTTCTTTTTTTAGGGCATCCTTCTGAGCATGCAATCCTTCGATGTACTTATCTACGATTGCTTTCAGTTCGGCATTGTAAAACTCCTTATCCCCATATTTCTCAACATAGGCTAATTCCGTGTTTACCAGTTTGGAATAATCATCCGTATTACTGTTCTCCATTCTGTTCAAAATAGATGCTTCGATATCTGCCAAAAATGCATAGTCGGCATTTTCGGTCATACCAACTTCTCGCTCGCAATAAGCAACTTTATCTTGAGCATCCTCATATTCGCCCAATTCCGTATAGAGTTCCAAAGCAGCTTTAAACTCTGCCTTTTCAAAATGTGCATTAGCAATCTCATATTTACAAGACTTAACCTTATTCTGAGAATCTTCGTATTCACCCAAATTGGTATAGAGTTCTAAAGCAGCTTTAAACTCTGCCTTTTCAAAATGTGCATTAGCAATCTCATATTTACAAGACTTAACCTTATTTTGAGAATCTTCGTATTCACCCAAATTGGTATAGAGTTCTAAAGCAGCTGCATAGTCACCTGCTGCATACAGTTCCTCTGCCTTTTTGTAGTCACTCGAATCACAAGCGACAAGACTAAAACAAAGAATAACTGCGAGCATCATTGTCGCAAGTTTTTTGAATGTGTTTTTTACCATTTCATTTACTTCTTTCTGCTTTTAGGACATTATTCCTGATATTTCATTAGTTCAAAAGCATCTAAGACAGCCTTGAAACCATCTTTTTCTTTTTGTGATATAGTAAAATCAAAAACCTTATCATCATCTTCGTTATTAAATCGAATCGCATTTTTCATGCAATCCCTTTGTAGTTGGGGTAATATTGGGGTAAATTCACTCATTTGAGCATTTACACCCCTGAAAAACCCTTGATATTACTGGATTTTTTTAATCGAGGGGCTTCATTGTGGGGAACAAGAGAACGTCACGGATGGCGGGGGAGTCGGTCAACAGCATGCACAAACGGTCGATACCATAGCCGATACCGCCTGTGGGGGGCATACCGATCTCCAGCGCATTGAGGAAGTCCTCATCGGTGTGGTTGGCCTCATCGTTGCCGGCGGCGAACTGCTTTTCCTGCTCGGCAAAGCGCTCACGCTGATCGATGGGGTCATTGAGCTCGGAGTAAGCATTGCACATCTCCCAGCCGTTCATAAACATCTCGAAACGCTCGACGTACTCGGGATCCTCGGGCTTTTTCTTGGTCAGAGGAGAGATTTCGATGGGATGATCCATGACGAAGGTGGGCTGAACCAGATGATGCTCAACGAATTCCTCAAAGAACAGGTTGAGAATGTCGCCCTTGGTGTGACGATCCTCATAGTGAACGCCCTTTTCATCGGCTACCTTGCGCGCCTCTTCCAGTGTCTTGATTTCCTTGAAATCAACACCGGAATACTGCTTGACGGCATCCAGCATGGTCACACGGGCAAACGGCTTGCCCAGATCCATTTCCACGCCGTTGTAAACGATGGTGGTCGTACCCAAAACCTCCTGAGCCACGTAGCGGAACATTTCCTCGGTCAGATCCATCATGCCATGGTAATCGGTATAGGCCTGATACAACTCCATCAGGGTGAACTCGGGGTTATGACGGGTATCCAGACCCTCGTTACGGAAGACACGGCCGATCTCAAATACTCTTTCCAGACCGCCGACGATCAATCTCTTCAAATACAGCTCCAGCGAGATTCTCAGCTTGAAATCTTCGTCCAGCGCGTTGAAGTGGGTTTCAAAGGGACGAGCCGCCGCACCGCCGGCATTGGCAACCAGCATGGGGGTTTCTACCTCGATAAAGCCCTTGGCATCCAGGAAACGGCGGATGGAAGAGATAATCTTGGATCTCTTGATGAAGGTATCCTTGCTCTCGGGGTTGGTGATCAGGTCAACATAGCGCTGACGGTAGCGGGTGTCAACGTTGGTCAATCCATGGAACTTCTCGGGCAGCGTCTGAAGGCTCTTGGACAGGAGGGTCAGCTCGGTCACGTGCAGAGAAATTTCCTCCGTCTTGGTCTTGAAAACGGTACCCTTGATACCGACAATATCGCCGATGTCCAGCTTCTTAAAGCCGGCATAGGGCTCCTCACCGATGCTGTCGCGGGCAACGTAAAGCTGCATGGTACCGGACAGGTCCTGTACGTGGCAGAACGAAGCCTTACCCATGACGCGCTTGGTCATGAGGCGTCCTGCGACGGAAACGGTTTTGCCTTCCAGCTCTTCGAAATTTGCTTTGACGTCGCCTGCGTGGTGGGTAACGTCGTACTTGGTAATCTGATAGGGGTCGCAGCCCGCTTCTTGCAGGGCGGCCAGCTTTTGGCGGCGGATGAGGGCCTGCTCGGACAGCGATGTGTTTTGCATATCTGCCATGATCATATCTCCTTTTGCATTAGCAATGGGTTTACATATTTTTACAGATTGTATTATAACACAAGGGGCAAAGGTTGTCAATAGGAGGAAAAAAAGATCGCGGGGGAACCATTAAATTTATTGCGGCTCCTTCTTTTGCATTGCAGGGTCTTCGGCATCTGTATTGCCTCTTGTTCATTTTCTTCAAAAATCATACGACTTCCCTCGCCAAGTTTTTCCGTTTTTCCTCTTGTTTTACTTCCCGGTTTGTGCTATACTTAAACCATAGAATCCGGCTCTGTCTAAAAAAGCGAAAGGAAAGCTGTCATGAAACAAACCCTTAAACGCTACGGCAAACGCTATTTTATCGATGCCATGGGCGGCATGGCCCAAGGTCTGTTTGCTTCGCTTCTCATCGGCACCATCATCGGAACGCTGGGCGGCTACATTCCCGTCGATGCCATCCGCGAGTTTCTTACAGTGGTCGCCTCCATCTGCAAAAACGACTATGTCGTTGGCGCTGCCATCGGCGTCGGCATGGCACGAGCCATGGATGCCTCTCCCCTGGTTATGTATTCCTCGGCTGTGGTCGGTGCGGGCAGTTATTCGATCGGTCTGATCGTCAGCAAGTCCACCATGTCGGTGATCACGCACTACCTTCCCGGCATCACCCTAAACGCCGCAATGACGAAGCTGATCGCCGGCCCCGGCGGTTGCTTCCTTGCCGTTATCGTAGCGGTTGAACTTGGTATGCTGGTCTCCAAAAAGACCAAGCTGGATATTCTTGTTACCCCCATTGTTTCCATTCTGCCCGCCTTGCTGGTGGCGCGACTGACCTGCCCTTATGTCGCTCACGCGATGTTCTATTTGGGCGATTTCATCAACACCGCTACGGCCTACGCACCCTTCTGGATGGGCATAGTCATCGCTGTCGTGGTCGGTATGATCCTGACACTCCCCATTTCCAGTGCGGCCATTTGCGCCATGATCGGCATCAGTGGTCTGGCAGGCGGTGCCGCAACCGTCGGCTGTTGCGCTCAGATGGTTGGTTTTGCCATCATATCCTTCCGCGTCAATCGTTGGGGTGGCCTTCTGTCGCAGGGTCTTGGCACTTCTATGCTACAAATGGGTAACATCTGCCGCAAGCCTCAGATTTGGATCGCACCCACGCTGGCGGCTGCCGTTTGCGGCCCCTTGTCCACCCTGCTGTTCAAGCTGGAATGTACCGGTGTATCTGCCGGCATGGGCACATGCGGATTGGTCGGCCCCATCGGCGTCATCACGGCAACGCCGCACTCGGCAACCATGTGGATCGGTCTTGCTTTGCTCTGCCTGATCCTGCCCGCCGCCCTTTCGCTCGGTTTCAGCCTGATCCTTGAAAAGATTGGCCTTTACAGCGTAAACGATATGAAGTTAGATACGTAATGATTTGCAGGGCAGAACCCTGCGACACCTCACTACACAAAGGAGATATATTTTATGAAAATCGCATTGATTGCACACAACAAAAAGAAAGACGAAATCATTGAATTAGCCAAAAGCTACAAGGACGTTTTAGCTGAGCACGAGCTGTACGCAACCGGCACGACGGGCACGCTGATCATGGGTGAGACGGCACTTCCCATCCACCGCATGAA
Organism: Eubacteriales bacterium; assembly: GCA_045631585.1. GTDB lineage: Bacteria > Bacillota > Clostridia > Oscillospirales > CAG-272 > SIG644. Next base: position 9,766 of record JAZQUX010000272.1, read on the forward strand.
GAGCGGTCCTTTGGGCGGTGACCAGCAGATCGGTGCGATGCTGGCCAACGGCGAGCTCGGTCTGATCATTTTCTTGCGCGACCCCCTGACCGCACAGCCCCACGAGCCTGACGTTTCCGCCCTGCTCCGTCTGTGCGACGTGCAGAAGATCCCGCTGGCTACCAACGCCAGCAGCGCCACCGTTATGCTGGAGGCC
>JAZQUX010000273.1:0-2117 GCA_045631585.1 Eubacteriales bacterium
TTCTGTTTTATGGTAAAGGTCTTGCCTTCCGGAACCTTAAACCGCGCCGCATTTTCGATGTACATTCCACGAGTAGGCTCGTCGAGCGTGACATCATCGCGCACTTCGACACTGGAATGGCCTTTTACCGTGAGAGCCTTCCAGCCATCGTCACCTGAATAAGGTCCGCCAAGATTGCGCCCATCGTTGAGGTAAAGCGTCGTGCATTCATCCGTACCTGATTGCGGAATCCAGGAATCAGTGTGCGAATCCACGGTAAATGAACCGGAATAGTTTATATTCGTCCCGAACAATTCCATAGAAACTGATGTCGCCTGATAATTTTTAACCGATATTTCTCCGCTGCCCGATATTTCGGAATACATCTTGTAGCATTTCCCGTTCGATCCCGAAAAAGTCACTGGCTTGATTCCGGGCCACACGACCAACTTTCCGAACAAGGCGGGGTTTGGTGCTCCGCTGTACGTCAGAACCGAAGAACCCCCAACCATGTGCAGCTCCCCAAGCGTGAGGGACTTGCCTTGATGGTACACGGTTGATCCAGTCTTGACCGTCAGTTTCATCTTGCTGCGCGATATATCCTGCCAAGCATTAACGGCGATAGCAGATACATCCACCAACGCAGCTCCAGCAAAATCCTCACCGGGAACAGTTCCTGTTGACCAACAATCGTCTTGCGAAAATGCAAGAGATCCATCGACACCGTTGGAACCGTTGTTCTTATTCATGAGAACAACCGGATCCCATACCACTGAAACATCCTTGCTACCGTCGCCATTCTCCACAAGTCCGAGGCGCACATTTTCAGGGAGATTACCGATGCGGTTCTTGATATACATGTTGGTAATTGTCGATTCGGAGAAATCGGCGGATGTTTCCGTTGCGGTGCCAGTCAGGTGTACAAGAGGTATATGGCCATTGCGTCCTAAGGATGTGTAATCAAATTCGTATGCCGGACTTCTATCGTACGAAAAACCGATTCTGAAATTTCCCGACGCCTCAAACTGGTTTGTCACGGTGAATACCGTAAAATGTCCGTACAAACCATGTGTATACAGATTAAGCTCGGACCCTGGGTTCAAAACAAGACCACCCACTATATTTGTCCGCGCCGTCGTCTTGAGCAGTGTAGAAAGAATACTGTCCTTTTTGAGTTCTATGGTTCCTGGGTATGCATGAGCGATGCGAGTGGTTTCGCCATCCTTATTGTCGCAAACCAAATAACCGTATGTACCAACACCTAAGACCAGTCGTCCGAAATATTGTGAAAAACCTCCGGTAATCTGAGACTTCGTTGTAAGTGCATCGGTACGTTCTACAGAATCCTTATTTCCACGTCCGAATTCCATCCTTGAATTTTCATCACCTACGAATGCTGCATTATAAGTTATTGTTCTGCCGGGTTGAATGAACCAGTCAAACAACACAGGATGCTCCGCTGTGCCTAAAATCTTGATACTATCTGCCGTAATCGAAGTATTGGACTTATGCTTGCACACTCCTCCTGGCAACATTATAAGCTCTTTGAATATGTTTGAGCAATAACCATCATTTGCGACAGAAAATGTTCCTGCCACAGCTAACACATCTCCAGCGAATGTAGACGTACTGGCAGGAGACCATAGATCCATTCCGGAAGGAACGAAATACTTCCCACCTGCTTTTGCAACCTCGTTTCCATCACCCCAGTTTGCCCTGGTAAACGAAGAATTGTTTCTGTTCAGATCAGAGGACTGCAACGCAAGATAAGTCGAATAATCCTCCGTATCTGCCGCCATTGCAGGCAAAGATATCACAAAACACGCAACAAACGATACCGCCGCCGCCACGACATTCGCCATATTGAACATATAAAATTCCTCAACCTCTTTTTGCGACATTTGCAGGTCAAGCCTCACGACTTGATACAACCTGCATGCCGTTCAGAGAACCCAGTTGCAATAGCCGTTAAAGTATCATATTCCACCAACGAATACAATGTTAAAATCACATTTTCTTCAATCCCGCATTAAATCTCACCCCGTTTTTAGCAAATATAACTCACGACAATTCCTGTTCCACTGTCAAAGAAACAGAACCGTCGGCAAGGATGCCGCCGCAAAACAACATTAATGCCG
>JAZQUX010000274.1:0-12424 GCA_045631585.1 Eubacteriales bacterium
GAATATGACACATCCTACAACAAAGCCGCGTAAAGAAAGATCCGTATAATGAGAATGTTTGAACTATTGCCAAGACCCCTCGGAGCCATCTTCAGAAAATTGACTCACTTGACTTGCAATTTACCCATAAACCGGGCGCGGAAACTTTTGCCGCGAGAGATTCGGACAGCTGCCACATCCCGACATTGCCGCGGCAAGGAACGGGCGCGGGCAGGCGGCGAACACCGGAAAGAAGCCACCAGTATTTGTAGCCCTCGTTCCAGATGCGGCACTCGCGCGCAAGCGCGGCATCTTCCGGCAAAGCGTCCACCGCTTCGTAATCCATCGTGGCGACAATTCGTCCCGGCCAAGACTTCACCTCGTCCCAGGGAAGAACCCTCGACAGCACCGCCTCGCCGCAGTTCGCCGCAAGCCACGCGATAAGGTTGTCATACTCGGCGCGGCAGAATTTCTTGGACACGCTCATCGCGCACCGCCCTTTCGCCGGACTCGGCATCATGCTGCGGTTCTCCACGCGCTTCAATCCCGACATTATGAGAACCGCATACGCGCCGGTGCAAGTGAAGGCGTTGGCAACCGCCATCACCTGCGCCTCCTTGCATGCGGCAGTTCAAGCCGGTGCGGAATCTTGCGCACCTTGCCGGCCTTGCGTTCGTCCGCCCATTCCCCGACCTTGGCGCAAATGCGCTCCAGCGTCTTTTCGGCCTTCTCTCCATCCAGCGCACATTGCCAGACAACGATCATATTCCAGCCCGCGTCGCGCCAGGCCTCTTCGTTGCGGATGTCGCGCTTGACGTTCTTCGACCACTTCTCCATCCAGAACTGGACATTGGACTTCGGCATTGTCGAATCCTTGCATCCGTGCCGGTGCCAGAAACAACCGCGCACGTCGATTATCGTCTTGGCGCCCGGAATGACGATATCGGGCCGCCCGGGAAAACGTCTGTCGCACACCCTGTACCGCCAACCGCACGAGAACAGGCGCTTGCGCACGACCATCTCCGGCAAGGTGTCCCTGCCGCGAATCTTCGCCATCAACCGGCTGCGCTGCTCTTTTGTTATACGATCCATTTACGGGACATGCTTTATTCCTCGACAATTTCCCAGTGCCCACCTCGATCTGGCCCTACCCGCCGAAGGATTCCAGCAGCTTTGAGACGATCTATCTGTTTAATAATAGTACTCCTTGCTTTTTCCAACCTTGATGCAATATCGTCTATGCTGATCTGCGGCTTGTCTTTAACAAGCAATACAATCGATTCCGCCGTTTTCATACCGCCTTTATACGTCCTCAACGAGCGTGAAAAAACAGTTTTCGTATATCCTCCCTCTACAATAATTTTGGGTTCGGGCAATCCGGCCTTTACGCATTCATCTATCATCAGCTTGATTCCCCGTCCCCACGACTCAACAGCCTTACGCAAATACATCACTCTCGCTATGGATGGATTTCTTGGCTCGCTCTTGTTTCCGGCACGAAGTTCTTTCATAGTTACATTAGACGGAAATGAACCCGGATTGACGATCTCAACCCGATCATCATATCTTGCAAGCTTAACCTGTTTATCTTGCGACATCCAGCATTTATTTTACTGTTTATAGCAATTCCCTCATCATTCTTCATTGTGCCACTTTTCGCTTTATCGTGCCACTTTATCGTGCCACTTTCGCGTCACGCCATGCGATAAGGTTGTCATACTCGACGCGACAGAATTTCTTGGACACGCTCATCGCGCACCGCCCTTTCGCCGGACTCGGCATCATGCTACACTCTGTACACGCTTAACCATATCGACAAAATTAGCAAGAGTTATTATGCGCATTGAAGTATGAACAGGATAAGATTTCACATATGACTTTGGCACCACAAGTACAACATCTTCATCCGCCATTTCATTCATTTGTTTCTCAGTCATTCCCTGCTGAAGCGTACAAAGATACTTTGTTTGACCACGAAAACGATCCGCCTCGTTGAGTATTTGACGCCATCTATCCTTGCAAGTAGTCTTGGCTGCTAAAAAAACTAATTTTTCAATTGGATATGTAATATCGTGATACGCTACCGATGACGGGAAAATGAAATCCGGTTTTTTATTTCCTTCTGTAACAACTTGTTCCTCAAACTGGATTCCATTACCTGAAAAAATTGCACCAAGATGATGTTCAAGACTTTTTCCCGCACGGCTCTTACGCCGATTAAGAACCTTATTGGCTTTCTCTATAAAATCATCCACGCTTGAAAACCCAGCACTCACAAAAGTTGCATAACGGTCATTTTCAATTGCGCGAAATAGACGATACTCTATTTCAGACCAAGAAATCAATTTATCATCAGGTCGCTTTTGAACGTATTCCCTATGATCATAAACACTATCCTCAATTTCACGAGCGGCAGCTGACATTACATCGGACGCAGGAAAATCCACAGTAAGAGATTGTATAAACTCCTTAATAGCTTGTTCTTCCTGTATTTTAGGGTTACTGTTGTAAAGTCGTATTATTTTATTAGCATCCGCCGGCCCCAACCCCATTGATCCTAAGAACTCATCAATCTCCTCTTCGGAATTAAATACAAAAGCCCTATATAAGTCCCTTTTTATTTGCGTAAAAACAACAAGCGCACCTATATACTCAGAACGCAAAAACTCAAACCCTCTACCAAAATTAGTAATACGAGATTCATTTCTAGTCCCAACACCATAGTACACAAAACGTGACTTAGTAATTTTATCATCATTCCATACTATTTTAGCGTGTATATCCTTATTTTCACCTTTGACACATGCCTCACCTAACGCCAATTCAGCAAATTCTCGTGGAATGTAAAATCCACACTGATGTCCCCCTGTTTCTCCCGTCTCATTTGCGGCAATAAATTTAAAGAACGATGGACATCCATTTTGAACTAAATTAATTGCTTCAAAGACATGTGTTTCCATGATTCTTCTCCTTATAAAAAGTTTATAAATTCATAGCCTCAACTATATTACGCGCCACAGCTGTAATAAGAGGAACAACAACAGAATTTCCACACTGCCTATATGCTTGTACATCAGAAACTGCATCAATACGGTAGTTCTGAGGATACCCCATCAACCGTACACATTCACGTGGCGTTAAACGACGCGGATTAACGCCCTTTCCTTGTGGAATCAAAATTTCTGACCCGTCTTTATAATATCGCGCACTCAACGTCCGAGCCACCCCATTCAAAGACGCTAGTCCAAAACCAAAGCCGTTTCCCTTAGCTTGCTGTTTTATGGCGTAGTTTTGAAGATAATTCCAAAGTTTATCCGAGAGAGTATACTTTGCATCAGGGGTCTCTTCCAAAATTTCAGCAAGGGCATGTCGCGCCCCTGTTGCCTTTGGGAAATCAAATTGTTCTATTCCATGGAAAAACTTTTTATCAAATCCAACAATCATTATTCGCTCGCGATGTTGGGGAACATATTCTTGTCCATCCATAACTCGATAATGAATTGAATAATCCAATTCATCTAATGTTTCACAAATCACCTTAAATGTCTTACCTTTGTCATGAGAGACTAGATTCTTAACATTCTCAAGGAAAAATGCTTTAGGGCGATGCCTACTAATAATGTCCGCAACATCAAAAAATAGCGTACCTTGTGTTTTATCCTTAAAACCTGTTGCCCTACCTAAACTCTTTTTCTTTGATACGCCAGCAATGGAAAAGGGCTGACACGGGAACCCTGCACACAGCACATCAAAATATTTAGGAATCCTAGCCTTCGTTTCCTCTTTCGTTATATCGCCATACGGTATTTCTCCAAAATTTGCCTCGTAAGTCTTCTGTGCATACTTATTCCATTCACTCGAAAAAACACATTTCCCATTTTGAGCTTCCATTGCAAGTCGAAAACCGCCCATTCCAGCGAATAAATCTATAAATGTAAATTTAGGATTTTTAGGTGGAGGAAATGGAATATCAGATTCTTTAATTAACAAATCAAGAAAATTTGCCTGCACCGGGTCAAACGTTGTAGCCGAGTGCCATTTTTTGAAATATGGTTTAAGTTTGTCAAAGATGTACGGCATTGATCTGCCGCCAGTTTTCGGATAGGGCTTAGCGTAAAACACGGCGTCTATCTTGACATTCGGACAGCGCTGCGACGAAACGAAAACATCTGCCGCGGGATCAGAAAGCGTCGCGGCAAATGAAACCTTTTCTCCGAGCTCATAAAGCGCATACGCCGAACCGTGAGCCTTATCTGCCGCGGCAACTTTATACCCATTCTCTTTAAGCCATGTCGCATCAACGACTTCACAAAACTTCGCTTGATAAGCTAATGGCGTAAAACCTTCAGCAATCAATACAACACGCGAAATGTTCTCATGAAACGCCACTTTCCCACACGGCGGCAAAGGAAGGTTGTAGAGTTTCTTCTCCTTAATCCACGCTGCGTTTTCTTTACGAAAAGTTCCAACAAGCACAGTCAATGCAGATATTGCATCTGCGTAAATTTTCTTTTCTTCTTTCTTCTCACCCATCTTCATTTCACTTTCTTTATCGCTCATTCATTTATTCCGCATCTCCAGTGGGCGGATACGGAAAACCTTCTTTCGATGCCTGTTGCCACAAAAGCACAAGCTTTTTGGCCAACGACGGGTCAAGATATCTCTTGCAATTTATTCTTGTTCTCAACGCTTCTTGTTGATACTTATTAATCTTAAGCGGATGCGAGCCAAGCCACAGCCGCAACTCTTCCCAAACTCTGTCCTCAACTCCTAAAACAAGGTCCAAGAAGGATTTTTCGTTTTCTTCCGCTTGTTTTTCTTCGCTCGCACGACGCGCACGGTTAACAACCTCAGCCGGCACGACAAAGGTCGAAGACACAAAACTATCTGGGAGCGTTTCTTTTACAAATCGTCTCTTGAGAACAGTCCACAACTCGTCACTCTTCGCCCATTCCGCGACATTGCGACCACCAGCAGTTTCTTGCATGATTCCATGAATTTCATGAGCAAGGCCGACAAGATAATCCAACATTTCCGACGGAACTTTCTGTTCGGTCCATATCGGCATGAAGTTGAAAACCTTCTTCACGTTAAAGACCACCCTATGGAAAATCGCAATGGAATACGTCACCAATTGGGACTTGTAGCCCTTGCACCATTCGCATTTTCGCAATGCCTTGTCGAGCTGACGATACAAGATCGCCTTGCCGACAACTTCCTTGTAGTAATATTCGCTGAATTGCGGATTCCCCTCCGCGCTTCTGGCTTTCCACGCGCCAACATGCTCCATGCCAGGCAAAGAGTCGTGATCGCTGCCGTACCGCCGCTTGTCGAACTCTATAAACGCTTTTTCGCCTCCCTTGGCGACAATCCACGGAGCCCAATCCCATGAAAGGATGTACTTGGCCATATCGGATTTGGTAAATACCTGATCCTTCGGATACATCTGCACAAACTTATTTTTCTCGGTGGCACTTTTGGCAAGGTTGATCTGATTCAAATACTGGCCGCGAGTACGCTCGAAGAACCAGCGAGTACCGTGCAAGGTCCCGCCGGGATTGGCGGTAAGACGCCGCGAGAGATTCTCCATCCGAAGCATGAAACGCTTGTTTGAGGCAAAATCGGTATCTTTGATCTTGTTCTGCGAATTGGCAAAACGCGAAATCCTTCCGACAAAGTCTTCCACATGAGAACCTGAAGTCACTATCAGCTTCATCTGAACGGATATGGCCTCAAGCCTCGGATCGTCTTCGGACGAGCATGCGGTGTAGAGCGACGCCGTCGTCTGGCCGCCGTTGACGATCTGAAGATTTTTGATGCCGGTTATGTACTTGCCCGTCCGGTCGAACACGACCGTTTCGGCAGTTGCGGTCAGGCCGTTGTTGTAGGCAAGAAAACGATTAGGCTCAACATTGAGCGTTTCGCGGATTCCCCGGTTCACTTTGCCTCGAAACTGCAGAAACGTGCGCACGTTCTGCTCCAAAAGCCGGTCGGCGTAGCGCGCATACCATCCGTAAAGGCACTTGCCGGGAACCATCAGGAGATATGCCTTGTATTCCCGCTCGGTGTCCGAACCGGCCTTGAAACCAGCGGTCTCCGACGTGAGAAACGGCAAGCCTTTACCGGTCTCGGAATTCTCTGCACATTCGACCTCGATCTCCGACTCGGGGTTCATCGACGTGACCGCATCATAATACCGGGAGAAATCCCAAACCGTGAATTCGCTCTCGACCGTTCCGTCGCTCTTGCGCAATTCGTCGAAAACGGTGTCTTTGACCCGCTTGCCCAACGTCTTGTTGGTCATCAGTATGTAGCGGACACGGGAGATGAGCTTGAGATTGTCGCGGATGAGGTGAACAAGCGGAACGACGTCTTCGCTTTCCTCTATGCCCATGCGGAACTCGGAAGTTCCACAGGCCCTGAAGAACCGGCGAACCTGCTCGAGGCGCCCTTTCACATCGTTAAGACCTATTGATTCCGGACTGGTTTCTGGCGAAAAATCGCTTATGGCAAGCGTCAGGTCGTGAGTCTGTTCATCGAGATAATACGCATCGACCCCGACATTGGCCGACTTCCATTTCTTGTGGAAATACGCTCCCGTCAAGGTATCGATGTAATTCACCTTCTCCGAAAGAAACTCGCCGAAAAATTCCGTGAATGCAGTCTGGGCGACCACACCTCCGGCGGCGGCACCTGCTCCAATCTGATCAAGCATGTCACGGTAGACGCTCAATTTTAAATCTTCTTTCTCCATGTCACTCTCCTTCGTCAACAAGCTCGGTCGAAGACGCAAAATACTGCCGCACTGCTACGGGATTCAAGACGTACGAAACGAGCCGATCCGCCCTGTATTGCGTAGCATCTCCCGGGAAAACCATTCGCCATACGGCGATTGCGGAACAATCGTCGGCAGGGACCGCCGAGTCTTCCGACAGCACCCCCTTCACGATATGCAGCACAAGCAACGGACGCTTTCGGTAACGTCGGTAGAACCGGCCGGGGATGGACTTGGAGGTTTTGTCTTCAAGATACGCCTCCATTTCCAGCTTTGTCGAATCCATCGCAAGAACATCGGCAAGACCGGCTCTTTCCTGGAATTTCGACGTTATGTGCTGCCGCGCTCCGCCGATGGCCAAAATACCGTCTTTATCGACTTCGATTTCAAAGGATTCCTTCGTCAAGGGCAGTCCGGAAACTATGTGATCAGGTTTTTCCTTTACCTCCGAAACCAGATAGACATCGCACGTATCCATGCCTTCGGCACCGAGCTTGGACAGATAATTAACAATCGGAGTCGTTGCGGTATCCATGTTGACGTCCAGACGTCTTGAATCGCGCAGAAACGCCTGTACTCTCCGCAAAGACACGTTTGTCCAATAATATCCGGTGCACGGTGCCGCATCCGCATTTGGGTCACCAATATCGGCAACAAGGCTCTCAAGCGCTCTGCGGTTGTGTTCCAGATCCCGAACGTTGAAATGGTTCGGCTCGACATGGCGACCGGCAAGATCGACTTGAACCGTCTGTTCGATGGCAGAGCGCATCTTGTTTTTAGCGGTGACGATCAGATTCAACGGATGCGCACGGACACGCAAGCCAAACTGCGCGGGTATGAGCCGCTCTTTCTCCATTTCGCGAAACTCGTCCCAAAGCTCGTTCAAAGCCAAGGTTATGTGACGATACCAGCCGATGGCCTCTCCCGTCAAATGAATGCGGCACAAATCGCCGTACCCGCGCCGATAACCGAACCAGCGCCCCATCTGCATAAGGGTATCGTACATCCGGGAATTGCGTATCACATACGACGAACACAACCCCTCCAACGTCAGGCCTCGAGAAAGGCTGAACCCGCCAATTGCAATCAGCTTGCGTCCGTTGGGGTAATTATCCCGTGAATAATCGAGTTCCTTGACATCCCCCTCCATGTGGACTTCGACGACCTCGACCGGCATGACGGCGTCATACAGACATTTCTGGACGGCCTCCCAATCCGCGCCGCTTCGCGAATACTCGCGCTCATAAAGCCCATGGAGCTTCGTCATCACCGCATTCCGGTCATACGGAAGCGCACCGTAGATGCTTACGGCGTTTTTGATATCGCCTATCTCGGACCGGACAATCGCGGCAATCTCTTGATGCACACCAATGCGTATCCCCATGTTGAAAAGCGCCGACGAATGGCAGACGGCATCGCCTCGGGCAATGCGGATGGCGGTCGCAAGCACATACAGATAAAGGGCATCGATGCACGAAGACGGCAACTCCACAATAGGTTCCTTCCAGCGAATGCATTCGCAGAACGAAGATGCGTCCTTTATTTCCCGCAGAATATCATCCTCTTGCGCGACATTCTCGCCGAATATCCGCGATGGCCCCACATAATGGTCGGGCGCATCCAGGACGGTGACGAAATCGCGAGGGAACAGGTCCTCACCATGATCCTCGGTCACAATGTCGGGATCGACAAATATGTTGGCGAACGGAGTCGCCGTGTATCCGACATAGGCCGAACGGGGGAACTTGCGAAGCAAGTCGCGGATAAGCTTGTTTATCGTCGTGGGAGATTCATCGTCCCGATAGTTGATGCTCGCATTGTCCGCTTCATCGTCGATCAGCAGCATCGGGCGCATGCACATCGCCGGACTGAACCATTTTATCAAGGCGTTGAGCGTGGAAATGTTCTTTTTCGCCACCGCCACATAAACCGTATTGTCCTCGACGCCATGCATCGCGGTGATAGCTTGAGCGGTTCGTCCCGTAAAATCTGACTGCAGCGTAGTCAGGCTCAGCACTGGATACGGCCGGGTGTGAGCGAGACCGCCCTCGCCGACGCCGACGGCCTTGTCGACAAGGTTCTTGGACCCGTGCTTTTCGCCGGGAACCTCGATCTTGGAAACGCCGACAAAGCCGGCATCTATTCGTCCTTGGGTCTGGGAACGAAGGGAATTCAACATTCCGGCCAAAACTATGATGACCTTGTATCCGCAATCGGCCGCTTTGGAAATGACTCCGACATAATCGGCGGTTTTGCCGCTTTGGACATTGCCGACCACCAGCCCCTTGCGAAGGCCGAGCCCCTTTTCCAGGGGATCTCCGCAAAAATCAAGCACCTTGTCGGAAGTTTCGTCGATGGCCTCCACCGCATCCTTGTCGAAACCCATTTTCAGCAAATGACCGTAATAGTCTTTCCAAAATCGCAGTTCGACTTCGCCTTTTCGCCCGGAAAGCCACTTTTCATACGGCACCGAAAACGAAATGGCCTTCAGGTTCCTGATATGCAAGAACTGGAATGCGAACTCGCTTTCGGCTGATGCCTTCTCGGCTTCGGTCAACGGAGCGAAATTGTTCAGGCTTGCTATCTGGTCGGCCATCAGATTTATCACGGTGCGAATGCGCTCCGCCGAAACATCTCCATTTGTCAACGTGGGACGAAGCGAATCGCAAACGACTTTTATCTCTTCGGCGCGCGTCACCGGCAACCTCCTTCGACAAACTGCCGGACGGCATCCGGGTACGCATTGAAAACGCCGACTCTCAAAAGCTCGCTCTCGGTCCATATCCGCTGCGACAGCGCAACGTACTGCCGAAGCATTTCGATCACGTCCTGATCCGGAATCTTCGCACTGACGACATTTTGCTTGTCCCGATCCAGATCGCACATCAGAGAATTGTGGGGAAACGCCGCATCGACCATGTCCAAATAAAGCTTGAGCGCCTTTGCCTGCCCCGCATCTAGCGATGCGACAAGATTTTCAAGGAATGGATTTTCCCGGTTGACCTGATAGCATACCGTCCCATTGTTGGCCACCCGGTTCCAAAGAGGATCGATTGTGCGGTCCACCAGCACTCTGCCGCGATGATGGTAGACGATCTTGGCGTCCGCCTCCCAGCGTTTTATGAAACCCTGAAGCTCTTTTTTGATGTCGGCTGGAACCTCGGATTGGGATTTGCGCACGTCGATTTTCCAGAGGAAATCCAATGAGGTCGGAATATCGATCTGAATGCGCAGCAGCTTGGAAAGATTGGATCTGCGGATCAGGCGATACCACGTACCCTTGCTGATAAGTCGCTTGTTGCGGTAGATATAAAAACCGGCATTTTCAAGGTAGCCGTCCTTGCCCTCGTACTTGCGGTATTCTTCGGCGCTGACCTTGCTCGGATGGGGGAGAACATACGGCGTCACCTGAACTTTGACATTGCGGATGACAAGCGTCTCGGGAGCCGGCTGTTTCGTGGCGATCTGACCGCTGTTATACGGATCGAAACCCTCAACCTGCCGATTGTTCACAAAAAGAGCGACCCTCTCGCTCTTGCGCTCGGCATTGAGGAAACGATGGAACGTCAGCGAGAGATGCTCCATCAATTCGGCCAGTTGCGCCGTAAAAGCGTTTTCCCCGCCGATTTTCCGCGTCGTTTCAGGATCCGGCCGGTCGATCTTTTCCCAAAGAACCACAGACCCGGATCCAACGTCTTGAAGACGTCCATGCACTATCTTTCCGAGCCGGGAATCAGAGCCAAGCTGCGAACAATCCTGAACATCGACGCTCCATCCGTCATCATCCTTTGCAGTCTTGGCGCCATCTATATCCCATGTCGCGGCAAATATCCCGGCGGATGTTTTGCTGGCGATGGTAAAACGACGGCATTGGGAAAGCGACGCTGTCTTCAAGCCAAGCCCGAATCTGCCAAGATCATCGCCTTTTCTGTCGATTGTGGGATCTGCAGAGCCAAGACGCATGGCCTCTATGAGCTCCTCGCGCGAAAGTCCTTTCCCGTCATCGGAAATGGCGACAAATTTTTCGCCTTTGTTCCATTCTGCGTCAATCCAGACAGAACCGGCCTTTGCCGAAATCGAATTGTCGACAAGATCGGCAACGGCCGTCTCGAACGAGTAGCCGATATCACGCATAGACGAAAGCAGATGCCCAGCCTTAGGCATCAAAGCAACTCTCTCAACCGTGCTTGTTCGATCTTTCTTCAATTAAAAAGACGCAGCCCTTCTTTGCAGTTACCGGGCGTCGCCCTGCCGTGCGGGTTACTGAGGCTCTGGAGGCCTGGAAGCCGCACGACAGGGTTAGCCCAAAATTGACAAAACAACCCTATCGCATTGCCGCTGCTTCCGTAAAATTTTCCAGATTTCAGTAACCGGAGCGTTAATGCGCTTTTTAGTTCTCTACGCGTGCTCCAGACACGCGGCAACAAGACGGTTCAACCGCCTCGTCTATATGCGAATATTATACCAAATTTATGCTTCTTGGCCACGACTCGCAACCACTTTCTTCACATATTGCAATATGTGAAGTACATACTACACCTCAATCCAGGTCGGCTCGTAGGCGATTTCGTAATTTTCGTCGAGGCGCGAGACGTTGTATATTCGGGTAGGCCCAAAATCGACGCCGCCGTGCAATCCCGTATGAATATGGCCGCAGAAAACAAAACGCGGCTGTTTCTCGAATATAGCTTCGGCCAATTCATGCGAACCAAAATGTTCCGAATTGGTCTGTATCGAACGGTCAACATCGCTGCCGGGTATGCGCGGCGGCGTGTGGGTCACAAGAACATCCAGACCGGAAGGTATTTTCGAGAACCAATCGACGAGCGTATCATGTTCCCCTTCGAACGCCCAAGAGTACGATATGATCGGGACCCATGGCGTACCATAAAACTTTAGACCATCAATCTCCGCGCCCTCATCGCCGAGGAAATGGACATTTGGCGAAAAACCGAACTCCCAATTAATGTCGCGCCCCTTGAAGAGAATATGCGCAATCGGGTAAAAGTCATGATTGCCCGGAATCACCACAAAGCGGGTGTCAGGATAGGACGAAGTCCATTCGCGGAACTTCTTGTTGATCCATTTCTTCTGCTCGTTGATATGCCAAACGCCGCGCCCTTTTAGCGGCGCAATATCACCGGCAAGCACAACAACATCAGCACCGCTCGGGTCGATGCCTTCAAGATTGCCGTGCAAATCTGATGTCGCCATTATCCGCATAAGTCACACAATCCCGCCCGCCGTCTCGTTTTCAAGGCGCACATCCAGCCGAACGGTTTCGTTCGGCTGATAAACGACGATTTGGTTCTCTTTTTCGCTCATAATACCCGTTTGCTCTAGGCGCCTAAACGCATAAACTAAGACGTCTCACCGCCTCGTCTATATGCGAATATTATACCAAATTTATGCTTCTTGGTCACGACTCCCAACCCTGGAGTTTACCCATTTTTTGAACTCTGGCGTCACTCAGCCTAAAACGACTAAAAAAAAATGCGACATCCTTTTGACAGTTTTCGGTAGAATACCATTGCACAAAAAAACAACCAAAAGGAATGTCGCACAATGAATGATACTAAAATTGCGTCAAAAGCGAAAGCACAACTTTCAAATTTTATAGGTAAAGTTTTTACCCATTTTTCAAAACCGACAAAAAGATTCATCGAGGAA
>JAZQUX010000275.1:0-19119 GCA_045631585.1 Eubacteriales bacterium
ATAAGGGTCAGAATCTCTTTTGCGAAGGTAATGACTACACCGCCTGCAAGGGTCAAGAAGCCGTTAGCTCTCTGCGAAGGGTCATGGCTCTTGAGAGACAGACCGATCTGCACGACAGCGAAGCCGAGCATAATCATACCAACGGCTCTCACAAGTCCGAACATAAAGTCGGAGAGGTTGTTGACAACCTCAATAGGATCATCTGCGGCAAAACAGGTCAATACCATCACCGAGGTCAACAGGCAGACCAAGACAATCCCCGTCCAACCCTTGAGGATCTTTTGAACCATTGTCGGCAATGGCGTGGTTTCTTTCTTAATTTTCATTTTTCTGTTCTCCTTCTTTCTTCGTAATAAATTGGGATAGCGCCTCCACTTCCTCGTCAGCATAAGCAAAATACTCCCCCTTCACAACTTCATTGAGCAAAGGAAAGTCTTTCATCTTCTTTTCGGGGAAATCTTCGATGCTGACAATTTGAAGGCCATCTGCGGGGTATTTGATTACCCCATGCTTGTACACCCCTGCTCCACCATCCGCTCCAAGTTTCACATTGGGATGTGTGTGAATATCGTATTTATAATCCAGCACCGGCCGTTCCCCTCGAATAAAAACGATCGCGTATTTATTATCGAGCATACGCACCTCATCAGCGGTCATCAGTTCTCTACCGGCAACTTGGTAATTGGTTGAAAAGTTCCCGCGCATACCATCACTACGCCCGTAAGAATTCGTATCAATCGTTTCCTTGCCGAGCAGTTCACTAACATACTTGTGCGTACTTTGCTCATTACCACCGAGGTATAGAAACTCATCACAGTTACCTACAATACTCTCCCATTGCTTTTCAAACAAAGCTTTGAGCTGTGCAAGGTTCTGCAAGATAATCGAAACACTAACTCCGCGTGAACGCATAACTGACAGTATCTTATCGAAGTCATCGGGAAGAGACACGTTTGCAAACTCATCCATCAAGAAATGAACGTGCACGGGGAGCGTTCCGCTGTATTTATGATCCGCCACGTAGAACAATTGCTGAAAGAGCTGTGTGTAGAGCATGGATACAAGGAAGTTAAAGCTCGTATCGTTATCCGGTATCAGCGCAAACAGAACCGTCTTTTTTTCTCCCATCGTTTTCAGATCAAGCTCATCGGTAGATGTAAGAGAAGCAAGGCTATCAAGGTTGAACTTCTCAAGCCTTGCCGCAAGGGTAATCTGAATCGATTTCAAAGTTTTTGCTGAACCCGAACGATATGAGCCATAATACTTGTTTGCAATGTGTCCCGGTTCTCTTGCCTCCAAGCGTGCAAACAGCTCATCAAGGGCACTGGGGATGTTCTCGCTCTCCTCATCTACATCTCCCGCTCGAAGCATTTCCATCACCATCGGAAAGTTCTGTTCCTCGGGCGGTGCCTCATACTTGAGATAAAAAACAAGGGCCAACAGCAACATGCTTGCGGCCGTGTCCCAAAACGGATCGTTGGATTGACTTCCCTTCGGTGTTGTACTTTTGAAAAGGTTTGTAACCAGTCTCTGTACATCGTTGTCATTCTCAAGATAAACAAACGGATTATAGCAATGGCTCTTATCCATATTGATGAGATCAAGCACCTTCACCTCGTACTTCTTTTTCTTGAACAGCTTGCCTGTGTCGCGCAGAATTTCTCCCTTGGGATCAAGGATGACCATCGACGTGTTGGCTTGAATGGCATTAGGCTTTGCATAGTGATAGGTCTTACCCGAACCACTACCACCGACAATGAGAGTGTTCATATTACGGCGATGTTCTCTCATGTTATAACCGATACTAACGTTCTGCGTGAGTATCTTGTTATTCTCATACGGTTCTTGGTGATACTTTTTTCTTAACTCTTTGATCGATCCCCAACTTGCCGAGCCATGCTCTTGGCGGCGTCGATAGTTAGGCTTGGTATAATGATAGATCAAGAGAATAAGTGCATATATCCCCGCGAGAATCAGTATACACGGAAGTGTGGCTTCGCACCACGAGAACCGGAACGGATGAGAAAAGGCTTCCGTCAACTTTGGCATCATTTGGGGAAGCCCTCCGCCGATGCACGGCGAAATCAAGACCGACAACCAAATGACCGCAAGCAAGCCGAAGACTCCAGCGAGAATCCACCACTTCTTGCTTTCATCTTGCATCTCTGTTTCTATCCTTCTTTCGTTTACTCGGTGCGTCAATAACCTTGAGCAACAGGTCGCTTACATCCTCTGTCGGTTTGTTTTCGGATATAAAGTCATTGCGACGGTCAGCAAGCGCCTCCATCATCACCCGGTGCTCATAATCCGAGACTTCGATCACACGGCTCTCATTTCTCATCATCTCGCCTCCCTGTCGTTACGATTTCTGTTCTGTGCCTTGGGGCGTTCAAGCAAAACTTCGTTCATACGGCTTGTAATTGCCTTAACAGAATGGTGAATTTCCGACAATTCCTTTTTGATCTGCTCATTGTCGTAGCCGGCATATCTTGTCGGCATGCTGTAAAGGTTCACCTTGTCCGATGGAACACCGTATTTCTGCGCAAGCACGTAAGCCACACATCTTGCTTGGAATTCGTGATCGGACACACGGAACGGCTCACTTGTGTTTTTGGCCATCTCAGCACATGCAAGAGCCTGCGATACAGACGTAAAGATATCGTTCATGCTCATACCCGCTTTGGCATAGATGCAGTTATCTTTTACATCAAAGTATGCGCCCTCGGGTTTATCTGCGGGATAGCTCTGAACTGTCTTGATGTCCACCGGGCTTTCATGGACCAGGGACCGGATCAATATTGCCTTGTCGTAATCAACCTTTTGACCGGACGTGATGCCCGCCACATCGGTTGCGTCGAACATTGTTTTGGGGTTAAACGCGATACGTTCCTCCCCATCCTTCGTATACGGAGAAGGCTCCAAGATCATAAAGCCCTTGCTTCCTTTTTTCACCGTGCCGCCTTCTTCTCGCCATCCTTTGAAATCCTTGATTTTGGTGGCATCGGATTTTTGTGCGTAGATGAGGATATTGTTGTTGAGGGAGTACTTTTCAAAGCGGCTTTGAACCGTAAGGAACTCGCTCATTTCCTGCACAGAGGAAACAATAGTAGGACAGACTGCTTCTATCATTTCATACAGGCTCTCACGTTTCTTTTTCTGCTCTTCCGCCCACTCTGATTTATCCTTACTTGCCGGGTTCTCGATGATTAGTTCCTTGGGCTCTTGCTGAGTCTTTGCTTCTTCCTTCTTCTTGCCTTGATTCAAGATTGTATCAAAATTACTCATGTTCATTTTTCCTTTCCTTATCTTGCTTTTGATTTGTCATTCTTGGCGGGCGTTCTGTCCTTATGCTTTGCGTCATTCTTGATCTTTTCCGCCCTCTCCTTTTTTAGCTCATTCAACTCGGCACGCACAGAAGGCTTCTTCTTTCCCGATTTGTCTTGGCGCCCTTCGTCACGGGCCGTAGGGTCTCTTGAATCCTTCAAGAAAGGCTCGAACAGAGGGTTTGTTTCCACGTAACTGATCGTTTCGCTGGCCACTGTCTCCCTTTTTTCTGCCCGAGCCATATCGGGGTTTCCCTGCACCGTCACTTCCTTTTTCACAGGTACTCCCATCAACTCATCTGCCATTCGATCGCTCCTGCTCTTCTCGGGTTTCTCTTGCTCGATCCCGTTCATCCCGTCGCCCTCTTTCTTGGCTTGCTCCCGCTCCTGTCGTTCCTTCTCCAGTTCAACCTTGAGAGAGGTTGTATCAAGCTTTGTCAGGCTGAACCGCTCATTGATACGATTGATCTTGTTCTCATCATCGGCTCGGACAAGCACGTCAAACACGCCGCCCGTCTTATCCTTCTCTTTAAGGATGCTGTAGAGAACACCATACTGCTTGGCCACATCCTTGAATTTAGATAGATCCTTGTCCTCAAAGGTATAGACCTTAAGGGGCTTGCCTGATCGCAGCATACTCGACAGTCTTGCCGCTCCTTTAGTTTTCTCTTGCTGACGCAGGGTGGCATAAACAAGAACAGCGGCTCTCTCCGCTCCCTTGCCGGTGAGTCGAAGAAGAACCTCTGTACCTTCCAATAATATCCGCGTTACCTGTTCAGCAGCTTCACCATTTGCACTCATTCTTTTACTCGTTCCTTTCTTCTCATGCTATTTTCGTTTTCTCTTTGCTCCGGGGTGAAAATCGTATTGACCACAAATTCCACAACGCCATGCCGCTCGGCAATATCCAGGCAAGTTCTCATATCCCTGCGAATCTTTGACATCTCATCCGTCAGCTTGCTGATCTGCGTTTTGATGGGTCGCATCTCTTCAGAATTGTGCATTCGACGTAGCTTGTTTCGTAGCTTAGCTCGTTCGATTGCAAGTGCTTTATGCTTTGCATTGATACTTTCAGTAAAGGCGTGAAGATCCTCTACGGTATCTATACCATGCTTCCCCATAAGGTCAGCTTGTGCGCTATACTTTTGGAGTTTCTTTCTATCCTCCCGCATCACGTCATAAGCAGCTTTGCTCTGTGGTTTGGTTTTGGGAAGCGCACCAAGGAGATAGCAGTAGTAGAGATATAGGGCGCGTAGTCCTTTTGGCTTTTCAAGTGCTTGTGGCCTGTACGGCTGAAAGAACTTACGTCGATTTGCGTAGAAATTTTCTTCAAGCCGCTCTGCAATATCCGTTTCGGTATATCCTTCTCCGAGTTTTTCAAGACGAAACCACTTCTTTCCGTTGTCAGGACGAATACGCAGAAAACTTCCTCGGCGTTCAAAAACGTATCCAAGGCTTTCCATCGTCCGATAAAAGTATTTCGTGCTTGTATTACATTCGATAGCTATATCGATATCCCTGCGGATGTTACCGCGCTCGGTTGGCTTCCCTTCCTTCTCTGCAATGATCTCACTGATATGTCGCCGCTTACCTCGAGGCTCATCAATTACCGATAGCCCATATTCTTGACAGATGGCATCTGAAATCCGTCTCATTTTTGCATAGGTTGCTTTTTGATCGTAGTACCGAAGACCGTCTGCAAAGGAAACGCTATTAAGACAAAAATGATTATGAAGCGTGCCCGTATTCAGATGGGTACTGACAAGAACCTCAAAGCGATCTCCCCACATTCTCTTGGCAAGCTCGATCCCGACCTTGTGTGCAACTTCAGGTGAGACCTCCCCTTTCATGAAGGATTGATACCCGTGAAAGCAGACAATGCCTCCCTCCTTGTTCCAAACCTTTTTGGTCTTGTAGAACTGCTTCGTTGCTTCGTCGGGATTTGATGAACAGTTCACCCCTGATACATAGAGTTGCTCCTCAGTTTTCATTTCGTCCGCTGTGTACTGCATAACATTTTCAAGCGCATGAAATTGCACCGCCTGCCCGTAGTTACCGCCCCAAGTCTTTTCTGGGTTGGAGGTGTATCTGACTACGTTCTCAACCTTACCCTTGACACTCCATATTGCCGTTACTGCCATCTATATCACCTTGAGAACGCATCGGTAAATACCGCGTCCATTCTCCGTATATCTCGGGAGGCAGAAACAAGCATAGGCTCATCCACAAACCCAAGCGTTCTTGCCTTGACAAGTATTTGATCGATATTACTTCCGATCCTTCGTAGTTCTCTTACGATCTGACCATACTCCGCGGGAGGTCTCTCGCGAATGACCGCCCCGGTAAGAGCCAAGCGAACAAAATCTTCGCGCGATTTTGCATTGGAAGCAACGACCAAAGAATTGAGGCGGTCAAGCTCATCGTCAGTAAACCTGACTTTGATTTCTTTCATTCTTTGCATTGGTAGCTCTCGGGGGTGTTAGGGGGTGTCCCCTCTTACAAGCGAATTATGTCCCCATAATTCAGTGCTTGTTAAGATTGATAGACACTTTTTCACCTCTCGTTTCTCCTTTCTTTTCTTGTGTTCTTCATGATTTCGTTGCCCCTTTCATCGTAAATATTCTTCAATCTTGCATTCTTTCACCTCGGTTTCATCGTACCAAACACGTTCTTCTAATACTGCTTCACGTGCTTTGTCCCTTGCTTCCGCTTCACAATCCGCCTCAACCTCGATATATCCGGTCTGCTCGATCGTTACCGCTACACCATATTTCATCGTCCACCTCCTCTCTTGAAATAGAAAAAGCCGAGGGGATTAAGGTGCTAATCCTCTCGGCTATGTAATATTGGATATTAATAAGAGTCGTTTGGGGGATCACTTAAGCCTTGAACCAAAAGATAAATTTCTAGATAACGACTTACTAATTATCACATTGCATATATTGTGTTAAAGTTAAGAAAAACCATAGGATAAACAAATTAACCCGAAACATCGCCTCTGTTCCTAATCACTTGATAGTATTCACGCGTAAATCTTTTATATCCTTCTATTATTTCACTTTTCGTAACTATGCTGTTTTTGTTGTTTTTTTGAACATACTCGACTATATTATTAAATATATTTTTAGAAATAATATATTCGACAAAAGTGTCCTCACTCATCTCAAATAGCTTTCCATAATCTGAACTGGCAATCGGGGAGATTATGTACCACTTTGCATTGATTTCCACACCAACAAAATACAAATCGTTTAACTTTGTTGCAAGCACTTCATATTCCTTGAATGCAGGAATAGCAAGGCGCATATTGTAAATTGATGCCCTAAACTTTTGATTAAGAGAGTTGGAAACCGATTTCATCAACAACACTTCTTTGGTATATAAGTCTGGAGAATATAGTTCCTCTTCCGTATTCACTTTGCATACAGACACATCTTCTTTGCCGGGGACTTCTGTTTTTAAGAAAAATTTATTACAAAAAGAAGCTTTCATATATTCCTTTAAAGGCTCATCCAATACGACCAATTCCCTATTAAGAACATTTTTATTTGCATTTACAAGTGTAATTAATTTATCGATGGAATATATTTCGTCAGCAAAAATTCTCGTCTCACTCGTTTCTTGTTCCAAATAATAAAGATATGGATATTTTGAACTAATTTCTTTCAGGGATACTTTATCTTCCCTATATGCCCCCGCCGAATACTTCAACACTCTATACTTTTTGTCTGTTGATAGATTTCTCTTAAGAGTGTGAGGAAATTCTTTTTCATATAACCAAGACCCAAGGTAGTAAGCATCAACTATATTTCTTTTGTTTTTGATTTTTGGGGACTCCAATGCCAACAGATCATAAAATATCTTAATTACTTCTACCAAGTCCTCATATAATTGTTGGTTCGCTTTTTTCGTCAATTTTTCGCGATTCAACGGTAAGCCGTCCTTAGTAGGCATACCATACATGTCCGCAAAAACATTGAATCCAGTGTGTATATTACGATGGATATTAGCTTTTACTGTTTTCCCTTTAAAAAGAGTTTTTATTGGTTTGGGTGCCCCATAGGAAAATTCCAGCTCGAAAAATGTATTATTGTACCAACAGTTTAACTTCGCATCATTTTTATCGAAACGATATTTACAAGCTGGTTTGGAGGTGTATTCCTGCAAATTGTTCTCAATATTAGTAAAATATGATTGTATTTTTTGCTCGAAACTTATCTCATCCGAGTGCACAATAATATCAAACAAACCACATTCACATTCTTTAAATATTGCTTCAATTATTCGATAAATAATTACACAATTAGATTCAAAAGGCTCTACCAAAGCAAGATTTCTCGCCGTAAAACCCATCATATCAAAAGAGAAATCTGTTTTGTTTTTGAAAACCAAAGACACTTCGCTCCCACGTGGAATTGATTCTGAAATTTTTTCCACATTTACGTAACCTTGTTCCTTTCCTGATTCAAAAACTATTTTTAGAACACCATCATCGTCTGAATGTGTAATTATACAGAATCTATTAGTTGCCATGAAGCACGACTGCAACCCTACTCCAAAATTTGCCGTGGGGCGCAGCCATGCCGGCATTTTTTCAATTTCTTTCTTTAGTTCTTTTTGTGTACTGCCACTTTCTCCAACATTACACATGGACTTCAAGGTTGGAATGGTAATTCCTGTTCCATGATCTGAAATCCTTACTACAGCATCATTGTTTTCGGTTTTCTCCACTCTAACAGTGATACTATACATTTTATATATGCTCGGATTAATATCGTCCGGCAATAGTGTTCCATTTTCAACTTTTTCTTTTGAAATTCCTCCATCATAATAGAATATGCCGCGATTTATATCTCTCCACAGTTGAATTTTAGAAGCATCTTCAGCGTTTTGAATGATTTCTCTTAAACAAGAGAATTTGTCCTTATATATAGATCCTCCCTCCAACAATTCAAATGCTTTCTGCTGTGAAATAGAAAATCTCAAATTTGATAAACCATTTTGATCTTCTACACCATTTCTCAATATTTTTTTAGAAGCAAGTTTAGGGGGGCGACCAAACTCTACAGGTGCAATATCGTTCCAAAGCAATCTAAGATTATTGATTTCATTCTCCACTAAATCGAACCATTTTCTCGTTTCTCTGTATACTGCATCTGTTTTACAATTAGCTTCAAGTTCTATTACATCTGTTGTGACTAGAATGTGTTGAGTCGCTTCATGCTTTTCCAGATGATGCTTCGATTCCGAAGGCATTTCACCGAAAATTTCCTCTCCATATGTGTTAAACCGGCCATTATCCAAATCCAATACATCGCCCAACCTAAGTAAGCATGCAACAAGCCTTGGATGAACATAATCATTCTTATAGCCATTAGATTCTTTGTGGAGTGACAATACATCAGTAAATGCTTTGGTGTGTATTGTGCTTATCTCACCTATTAAAGTAATCAATCTGTGTTTTATTAATCCATTATGACCTAAATCAATGCCCCAAAGATTCTCCACATCCAAAATATACTCTTTCGAGTATTCGGCATGCTTGGAGCGACAATAGCCAGAAATCAACAAAGTTACCGCCTTTTTTATATCCAATGGCCACGAAATATCGTATTTTTCATATTCTTCATGAAGTTTTACAACCGTGTTCGCTGCTTTTTTTAGGTCTTCACTGGAGCTTTCGCATTTTTCTTGTAAAAATTCTTGAAAGTCCGTGCTCCTCCATATTTCATATAACCTTGTGTCTAAAATAACCATCCCAAAATCATGCAAATATGAAACATGCAATAATAACCAGAGATCGGTAGGGGATAATTTTTTTATGTTTTCGTTACCTAACAATCTTTCAACATTTAACAAAATGCTTTCAGAATGACTTGCATCATGGAAACTAAAATGAGGATAATCCTTAATTATTGCATTCAGAATTGGCTCTAATGCTTGCTTGTTAAGATTCCATGTTGACCACAGTTCAGCATATTCAGGCTGGTCTATTGAAATCTGCTTAAGACGTTCTTCAATAAATGTGTTATTATGATTCACGATTTCTCTCCTATCTGCGTTTTTGTACATATTAATCTTTCTATTCATTGAACTTGTTGTATAGAGTATCGATCAATTAAAATAGTTCGACTCTTCCCAACAAAAGGTCTATAAAGTTGCAATGGAATATACCCTCATCATCGTAGTAATTGTGAGAAATGTCCATTCTAACTACTAACTTCTTAAAAAAATCCTTAGCCAATTTTAGAGATTCAAGTTCGGACAAGTTTTTTTGTTCTGTGTTCATTTGAAAGGCTGATTGAATATATATCCGGCGATCTCCGTCATTTACAACAAAGTCTATTTCTTTTTGTACTGTATTCCCACCAGTTCGATCATAAACGACGCCAACATCTACCGAATACCCTCGTTTGATTAATTCGTTGTATAGCATATTTTCCATAATATGTCCTACATCAAATTGCCTAAAGTTCAGTCGAGCATTGCGTAAACCCAGGTCCGTGTAGTAGTATTTATTAGGATAATTAAAATAGGTTTTCCCCTTTACATCATATCTTTGCGCTTTAGCAATGAGGAACGACTCTGTGATATAATCTACATAATTTGCTACCAGTGGTTGATTAACCTTTTCGCTTTTTGCACTTGCAATAGCGTTCGCAATATTCAAAGGATTGGTTAAAGAACTTATCTGTGATGAGAGAAAATCCAATATTTCATTGAGGATGTCTATTCTTTCAATAGCATAACGCTCCACAATATCTTTGATATACAACTCCTTGTAGAGTCTTGATAAATACGGCTTGATATCTTTCTCATCATCCATAAGTGCAACTTTAGGAAGCCCGCCAAACAGCATATACCTATCTAGGGCTTTTCGTTCATCCCCCCCCACAAAAGAAAAATATTCTTCAAAGGACAGGGGATATATATGAATCTGTGTCGCCCTTCCGCGGAACTCGGTAGCAATATCCTCCGAAAGCGCGTGTGAGTTGCTCCCTGTCACATAAACATCAAGATTTTTATAACTTTTTATTTCGTTCAGCATATCGTAGATAGTAATCTCTATGCCGCCATTTTCTTCATCAACAATCTTTTTTGTAAATTGGACCTCATCAATAAACAAATAATATTTCTTGTTTTTATCCTTTTTCACAATTGATTCTATATATTCACATAAAGTGATTGGATTTCTGTACTTATAGTATTTTCGTTGATCAAGTTCAATTTTTATCACTTGTTCTTCAGAAACTCCCACAGTTTCTGTAAGATATCCATAGAACAAATCAAACAATAGTGTTGATTTGCCGCACCTACGAATTCCGGTAATTACCTTTACATCGCCATTCCACATATTGTGAATAATGCGATTCAAATAAAAATCTCTTTTAATCATGCATGTCACCTCAAACTTTTTTTATTTTGATTAAATTTCATATACAGTATAACTCGTATCCAAAAAAATATCAAGAGATTTGTTTCAATTTTACCTAAAAAATGAAACAAATTTGTTTTAAGTTTAATATGACCTTGGCTTGCGATTAATCAATTTGGTCCAATACAATAAATTATTTATGTGCGATAATCTCAGGGATTACCGCACATTGTTTAGTCTTAGATGTACATGGTTACAACTATCGTTACCGCAAATAGTATATAAGACAAGTATCCGATCAGCGATGAATACTCAGTTATTGTGCCACATACTTTTTTAGCACGTTTATCGTCAGCCTCTATCGCCTTTCCGAGTTTGTTTATATAAACTTTGCTAGCAAAAAAAGTTACTAACAAAATTACAAGCACACTGACAACAAATACCGAATCTTCAAAAACAACATCTGCCAGTAGATACGCAAGCGACGCTATGAAACTTGCAATACCATATATCCCAGAATATGCAATATCTTTATTTCTGTTGATGCGTTTCTCCTTTTTGGTTCTTTCAGTTTTAGCCATAAAATTCCCTCCTTTCTATAAAACAATATTAATGATATATCTATCTGGTAATTAGTACTGTAATAACGCCTTTTTTTCGCCATTTTTGAAAACTTTTTTGTCGAATAACCATTCCATAATATATTATACCACATATTTTCGTTACTGAGGTTTATTTAGAAGAAAAAATGTTTTCCAACTGCACTATGCAGTTTTTCTATGTAAGGCGGCGCTAAAAGTTCGCCGCCCCTCATATCAAATTTTCACTCTATGTTATCTTTCGTCCCGTTCTTCTTTGGATTTATTCTTTTCATCCCTTTCCCCGCTGCTTTGCTCCTCCACATCATCCACAATCTCATTTTCTCTCTTATCCATATTAAGTTCAGCATTGAGTTCATCAAGGCGTCTACACTTCTCTTCAAGGATCGCCTCATCGGGAAAAGGCTTGGCACTCTCCGCTTTGGCATTCTCTACTTGCTTGTGAAGTTCAGCAAGTTCTGCTTCAAGCGTTGTCCTTCTTGTGGCAAATTTATCAATCGCATTATCAAGTCGGGTAATAATACCGCTTGCATCTTTACCAAGTTTGACTGTGTGAATCAACTCACCTCGTAGATTAATATAGAACTCTCGATCAAAGCCATCAAAGCCAATCTCAGTATCAAATCCACGGTAGTGCCCAAGCTTTCTCGGTTCTTGGTTGGTAATGCGACCGCAAATATCAAGAATAGCGTTACCCGCATCTGCTTTTTCCGTGTAGGTTACGCCCATAATGACCATGGGACAGAAGCCGTTTTCACCGGGATGCGAGTTGTTCTTCGCAGTTTCTATATCCGCTTCAAGCCCTTTGATTCGCAGTTTGGTGTCGGCAATTTCTTTGGGATACTTGCGGACAAGAGCATTTTCAAGCGAATAGCGCTGGCTCAAATGAGATGCCTTTTGCAATTTCAGCTTTGCCACGTCCGCATCGAGCTGCATCTTCTCCATGATTTTAGGATTTCCACTTGCCAATGCCTTGATCTCTGCATAAGATAGGGCCGTTTCATCCACGTCCTCCGCGCTTCGCACAGGAGATTTTGAGGTCATAATTTGAGAGATAAACTTCTGTTTGGATTCCAAAAGCTGATAAGAATACGCATCAAACGTGCCCTCTGTCACGTATCGATAAAGATCAACCTCGGGATTGGTATTGCCTTGTCGGACAATTCTTCCGGCGCGTTGCTCAAGATCTGAAGGTCGCCAAGGCACATCAAGATCGTGAAGCGCCACCAATCTTTCTTGAACGTTGGTTCCCGCGCCCATCTTAAAAGTCGAACCCATGAGAACTCTCACCTGTCCGCTACGAACCTTAGCAAACAATTCCTTCTTTCTCACGTCAGTATCCGCCGTGTGGATGAAAGCAATCTCCTCGGGAGGAATGCCATGGGCAATCAATTTGTTGCGAATATCATCGTATACGTTGAAGCTACCATCGTTTTTGGGCGTGGAAAGGTCGCAGAACACCAGCTGCGCCGATCGGTTCTCAGCGGTTCTCTCCCAAATGTCAAAGATATTTTGAACACACTTGTTCACCTTACTTCCTTCAAAATCGGGCAGCATCGGATTGAGAAGTCGCTGATCCAGCGCTGCTTTGCGACCATCGTTGGTGACAAGCAACATATTATCCTCATCAGATTTTACAATTCCGCTGTGGATCTTTTCTGCTCGTTCACCAAACGACTTGACCATTTCCTTTTGAATGTCGCTCGGCTGAACCTTGACAATGTGGTAGTTTGCTTTAGGAACAGGAAGGTTTAACATGTCCGATGTCTGAATGTCCGCCACTTGTTTGAACATAGAAATCAATTCGGGAATGTTATTGAATCTTGCAAAACGGGTCTTGGCTCGATATCCCGATCCTTCTGGAGCAAGTTCGATTGCCGTTACCGTTTCCCCGTAAGTGGATGCCCATGCATCAAAATGGAGTAAGTCGTTATGGTGGAGCACATCATATTGCAGGTATTTCTGCATCGTATAGAACTCAACCATCGTGTTGGAGATCGGTGTTCCCGTAGCAAATACACTTCCCTTATTGCCCGTAATCTCATCGAGGTATCGACACTTCATATACAGGTCAGAGGATTTCTGCGCTTCCGTCTGCGCAATGCCGGCCACATTTCTCATCTTGGAATGGGCGGCGAGGTTTTTATAGTAATGCGCTTCATCCACAAAAAGTCGATCAACGCCAAGCTCTTCAAAGGTTACTACATCATCCTTTCGGGTTTGGTCGTTCAACTTTTTAAGCTTGGCTTCGATCTGTTTCTTGGTCTTCTCAAAGCGCTTGATGGTGATATACTCTCCGCGCTCTGCTTTGAGCCTGGAGATACTCTGCAAAATGCCGTCTCGTTCTTTCTCAAGCGTTCTGATTTGCCGCGCCACCGACACGGGAATCTTCTCAAACTGCGAGTGTCCGATGATCACCGCATCATAATCCCCCGTTGCAATTCTCGCGCAGAACTTCTTACGATTCTTGGTCTCAAAGTCTTTCTTTGTAGCAACAAGGATGTTGGCGCTCGGATAGAGTTGGAGATATTCGCTTGCCCACTGCTCAATAAGGTGGTTTGGTACGACAAACATACTCTTATTACAAAGCCCAAGCCGCTTACTTTCCTGCGCCGCCGCAACCATCGTGAAGGTTTTACCCGCACCAACGACATGTGCGAGTAGGCTGTTTCCTCCATACATAATTCGCGCAACGGCATCTCTTTGATGCTTACGAAGCGTAATCTCTGGGTTCATACCGTAGAACTTGATATGACTACCATCAAACTCACGAGGACGGACTGAATTGAATTTCTCGTTATAAAGCCGACACAATCGTTCTCGACGCTCGGGATCCTTCCAGACCCAATCCTCAAACGCCCGTCGGATCTGCTCCTGCTTTCCCTGCGCAATCGCCGTTTCTTTTTTATTGAGAACCGGCTTTGCATTTCCGTGCCCATCCTCCACATAGTCATTGATCTGTACGTTCTTTAGATTCAAGGTCTGCTCTATGATCTCATAGGCATTGATGCGCGTTGTGCCAAATACGTTATTTACCTTGACATTATTTCGGTCATATGACTTCTCGGTCACGATCCACTCTGCAAGCTGCGGAATGAACTTGACACGGATATACCTCTTGTAATAATCTGACGTACCCAGCAGATCATACATAAACTCCTCAATATCCTCTTGCGGTATCCAAGTCGTGCCAAGTTGAACGCTGATCTCAGCCTGCGTCAAATCAATCGGCTGTACTTTTTCAAGTGCTTCTACGTTGATGGAAAACTCTTCGGGATTGATCTTTGCGCTGCTTTGCGCGATACGGAGCTTCTCTCGTACATTACCAGAAAGATATTCGTCGGCAGGTAAATACTTGGGTTCATACCTTCCCTCCCCCTCATATAGAGGATTTAGAAAGACCACACCTTTGAGATCGGCGTACAAATCTTCCTCGCTTTTGCCGGTCAGTTTCTCCATATATGCCATGTCCACGCAAGCTCGCTCACCGATAGACACAGCCAATGCTTCACTTGCCGTATCCACCTTTTCTATGGTCACCTGCGGCTTGATAGTACGCTTGGTGAACATATCGGCTTTTGCCTTCAGTTCCTTATTCTCGTCAAGAATCTCCAAAGAGCACAAAAGAAAGTAGGAATTATCATCGCTGAACACACTTGCATTGCCCCGGCTGTTGATCAGACCGTACTTCTTTGTAAAGTCATCGTAGCGCTGATTGAGCTTGTACTGCAGCCTCTCTATCTCATAAGCAGGGTAATCCAACACCTGCGCATCGATCAAAGCTCTTACCGCATCACGAATACCAATGAGTCCCTTAATGCGGTTTTCTCCCGTAAGAGAGGTCTCAACCGGTATCATAATGCTGTTCTGACGGTAATAAACCTTTCCGTCAACGAGGGTAAAGGAGTAATTTTTTACGTTGGGATCAGCGGGCAGAACATCCGCGCCTTCCTTTTCTCCCGTCAGTTCTTCCACTTCAAGCTCGCTGATCTCCGCATGGATATTGCTGACCGCTTCCGAAAGTAGTTCTCCAAGGTCTTCCCCTCCATAGGCTTTACAGGTCGGTTCCGGACCAAACGGGCCACTACGCATCACCATTTCACCCATGATCATATCCGGATTATCAACAAAGTACTGATTCATCACGATACCATTTTCATCTTTACCAAGGTGAATCCAATCCGCTTCAGCTTCAATTAGACGGTCACGCTTTTGGAGGAAAATAATATCTGTCATAACTCTTGTTCCTGCACCACTAAAGGCGTTATCAGGAAGGCGTATTGCGCCAAGAAAATCTGCTCTCTGCGCAATATATTTACGCACACTCAGATTCTCTTTATCGAGCGTTCCGCTGCTTGTAACGAAAGCGATCACACCACCTGGGCGAACCTTATCCAAGGTTTTTGCGAAGAAATAGTCGTGTATGAGGAAGTTGTACTTATCATATTTTTTATCAAGCACCTTGAACTGCTCAAAAGGAATGTTGCCGATTGCTACATCAAAAAAGCTATCGGGAAAGTTGGTATTCTCATAACCATCAATCGTGATACCGTTCTTTTGATAAAGCTGTCGCGCAATTCTTCCCGACAGACTGTCAAGCTCAACTCCGTACATCTTTGCGTCCATACTTTCGGGGATAAGCCCCATAAAGTTACCAACGCCACAAGAGGGTTCAAGAATATTGCCACGCTTAAAGCCCATGTTGTCAAGCGCCTGATACATTGCCTTGATAACAACGGGGGGCGTATAAAAAGCCGTCAAGGTTGATTCCCTGGCGGCTTCATATTCTTCATGAGTGAGCAGATTTTTCAGTTCGTTATATTCCAAGTGCCAATGATCCTTGTTCTCATCAAAGGCATCGGCAAGGCCACCCCACCCTGAATACTGTGCAAGGATCTCTTGCTCTTGAGGCGTTGCTAAGCGGTTTTGCGTTTCAAGATCATGCAAAAGGCGTATGGCATCCATGTTTTTTCTGAACTTTTCTTTCGCTCCGCCCATACCGATCTCGTCATTCGTAATACGGTAATTGTGCTTCTCACTATCCGGGATATCAGGATGTGCGTCATACACGGGGACGGAATTGGTCCGTTTGGGCTCTTCCATTATCACGGGCATTTCAATGAACTCCCGGGCAGAGTTTTCTTGGGGAGCATCTTTCTTAATCTTTGCGCCATATTTCTTTGAGTGCCCGATAACTGCATCCACTACGCTTTGAGAAATCGCAAAGCCATCAACAACCTTACCTTCTTCATCCAGCGCAACAGCTTCGTTGAGAAGAAATCCGTATAGGTCTTTGCCTCGCCATTCGTTGATCGTATCTTTACCTATAATACCGTTTTCATCATAACTGAGCTGTATATCGTCGATGTGCAGTTCCTTCAGAAGTCGCGCAACATCATCCAACTCCGTGTTCTCCGCATCAATGGTATTCTCAATCTTTTTCAAGCCATCGTTAAGCTTGTTTTCCCTCAAGCGAGACATAAAGGTTTCAAAATCCATTTCAAGCGGAATGATCGTTCCATCGAACAGCTCCACCATGTCTTTAGAAAGTGAGATGATTTCCATCTCGTCCTTTCCTATATACACGGTCGCCCCCAGCTTCAGATCATATTCTGTGACGGGCACTGGCCCGTTCTCTGCCACTTCCTCGCGAATGTCGGGTTCTTGCTTGGGCAAGAGCTTATCGGGCGCAAACGGCGTTTTTGATCGATAGGGAGAGTGCGGAAAGATATTAAACTTCCCTGTAAGATAGTTGCGAACATCCTCCAAATTTTTCTTATCTCGATCGTAATGTTCGCTCTCCGGCGTCAATGCTTCAAACACGCTTTGCATTCCTTCAACAATCTCAGCCAAGCGCTCCCGCTCCGTGATTTGACTCTCAAGGTCTTTAATGTCTTCCCAATAACCGGAGGCACCATGATCCTTATAGGGAAGTGGAATCTCCGGCGGTTTCTTGGAATAGAATAACCGAATTTTCTCTCCAACAATTTTTCTCTCATAACGATCTAACTCGGTTTTCTCGCGTTCGGTAAGATACTTTCCCTTCTTGATCAAATGATCAATTCGGTTTGCGACCTGTGGCCACTTGAGTAGCACACCGTCGGTTCTTCGCTGGAGTCCCCCGTATAGCGCTAATCCCTTGCCGTTATAATCGCTGTCAGTTCTCATGCCGCCTGTTCCACCCGTACCATAGGATTTGGATAGGAATGCTGCCCTTGCCTTCAAATCCGAGTTCAGAAGAAAGAAAGAGTAAGTGGCTAGTTTTCCATCCGAGAATGGCGTTCCTCGGTCGATCAGATAGCTGTCAATTTTATCTTGTGTGACAAACTGCTTGGGAGGGAGAATATACGGATCAGCTTCGGGAAATTCTACCGGCTCTCTTAAAAAAGTCGCCGCCAGTGCGGCAATTTTGTTGCCATCGTGAAAGCGACGAAATCTTCCCGGATAATCCTTGACACGCTCTTCGTTCGCAAGCATTTCCTCAATAAATCTCGGTAGCTGCTCTTGATCCTTGAAGATGTTTCGATAAAACTCCTGCACCTCCGGCCAAGTAAAACGATATACTGTTTTATATTCCGCAGGGATATTTTCAAAATCCTCACGATATAAAAACGCAATTTGATCTGCCACGTGCTTTTCCCAAATTTCATCCGCCTTTTGCGCTTCAGCCTGCGGCAAATATTGCCCCATCTCCAACAGCTCTCGGATACGTTTGTCAATCGCCTCCCACGGCAAATAGACTGCACTGATCTCCGAAACACGATCCCCCGTTGAAATACGAACGCCGTCATCATCCCACTTAAAGGCGTAATTTTTATTATTGACGACGATGCCAACGCTGTCTTTTTGATACTCACTTTTTAAGAAAGCAACATTCTCAGCCTGATTGTTCGCTCTGCGATAAAAGCCATAGATACGTTGAGCGCTATTTCTCATACAACCACCCAGGCGGAGAAATTCATCAATCACCTCCTTGGAAATACGCATTTGCTTCGAGGTATCAAAGGTCTGCTTCGTTTCTTGTACTGTCTGTACTACAGGCATATCCATATCGAAGAGAGACATTTGCTGTTCCTGCTTGACCGGCGGGGTATCTAAATAGTTGCCATCTGAAATAAGTGCTTCGATCAACTTGGTGACAAAATCCCACTCCATCAGGGTTTCTGCTGTCCTGGAGGGATAATTTCCCGCATATAGCAACAAGCCCTTATCGTCTGCCCTATATCCTAGATGATTTTCCGTTCCCTGTTTGTAAAACTCTGCAAAAAGCAAAGGCGGGTATGCTTTCTTTACATACTCCGCCTTTTCGGTTTCACTTGCATCAGAAGTTAAAAAAGACACGATGTTTTCCTTGCTCTGTCGCAAGTGATCACCGTGTCTTAAAATTTGGATGAGACTTTCGGGATCGCTGATCTGAGGTAGGGTGCTGTCGCTTATGCGTAGATTAGGGACGTCAACACTTCTTCCTCGGCTGATTGCTTGATCGAGTTCATCATCTGCACCCACTGCATCGGGTTCTCTGCTTTCAGCTTCTCCGATACCCCAAGGCTCTGTGCCATCCGGGATATACTCGTCTCGATCTGCGCTCTCGCTGTCTCGTCGATCTCGTGAAGATAGCTGTTCAACCTGCCCTCGGTCAGAATCGTCGTGTACGTTCCCTTTCTGTGTTGTTTCAAGAAAGTCAATCTCATCTGACCGTACTTCCCGATTGTGTGATTCGTCTGCTCGGGCAGCTCCAAGTTCGGGATCTGTACTCCGTTCTGTGTCCTGTAAGTCAACGTCATTGATATTACCTCCGTTTCGATTTAGTGTTTCTGCTTTA
>JAZQUX010000276.1:0-2576 GCA_045631585.1 Eubacteriales bacterium
AATATGGCAGGTAAATCGACGTATATGCGCCAGGTGGCCTTGATCACCGTCATGGCGCAGATTGGTTCGTTCGTGCCGGCGCGGGAAGCCTCGATGGGCTTGGTTGACAAGGTGTTCACCCGCGTGGGAGCGTCGGACGATTTGGCCAGCGGGCAGTCGACTTTTATGTTGGAAATGAACGAGGTTGCCTATATTTTGCGCAATGCGACCAAGCAAAGCTTGATTATTTATGACGAGGTCGGACGAGGCACTTCTACGTTTGACGGTATGAGCATTGCCCGTGCTATTGTGGAATATACCAACAGTAAAAAGATCGGTGCTAAGACGCTGTTTGCGACTCACTATCACGAATTGACCGTGATGGAAGAGGAATTTGAGGGGATTGTCAACTATAACATCGCAGCCAAAAAGCGCGGTGACGGCATCGTTTTCCTGCGCAAAATCGTGCGCGGATCGACGGATGACAGCTACGGCATCGAGGTCGCGAAGCTGTCCGGACTTCCCAAAGAAGTTATTAAGCGCGCCCGCGAAGTGCTGGCGACGGTGGAAGCATCCGCGGTCAATCTCAGAACGAGCGGGGACCATGTGAAGGCTCCTGCCAAATCCGAGGATGATATGGCGCTGTCCTTGCAGGATTGCATCAACGATCAGGTGATCGAGGAGCTAAAAGCAGCGGATTTGAATACGCTCTCTCCCTTGGAGGCAATGAATTTGCTGTTTGGATTGCAGAGAAGATTGAAGAACGGGTAAGGGAAGAGCCAAGCCTTCCACGACCGTTTCTACGGACGCGCTCGGTGCTACGTGAGCGTTCGCGGAACATCTTTCTTTTGCGGCAGAGCGAGCGCGAGCTTGCGGTAGCTATTGCATCAACGAGCGCACATCACTGTGAACCCAACTATTGATGTTTTTATTCAAGTTTTTGAGGATTCTTAAGGAACTTTTTTCAAAAAAGTTCCTTAAGTCGCCGAAGATTATGATTCCCCGAAAGGAGGTGCCGACATGGGCAAAATAAACGTACTTGACTTTTCTGTTGCGAATCTGATCGCGGCGGGAGAGGTTGTTGACCGTCCTGCGTCCGTCATCAAAGAGCTGATGGAAAACGCCATTGATGCCAAAGCGCGTCAAATCACGGTCGAAATTCAGAATGGCGGCGTGACGTTCATGCGCGTATCCGATGACGGTTGCGGCATGGAGCCGGACGATCTGCCGGTGGCCATTCGTCGGCACGCAACCAGCAAAATCAAGGATGCGAGCGATCTGGAGGCCATCTTGACCTTGGGATTCCGAGGAGAAGCGCTCGCCGCGATTGCATCGGTCTCCAATATCCGCATTCTGTCTAAACAGCACGATGCCCAAATGGGAGCGATGCTGGAAGCGAGAGGCGGCAATATCATCGGCTTGACCGAAACGGGATGCCCTAACGGCACAACTGTGATTGTCGAGGCCTTGTTTGCCAACGTTCCCGCTCGCCGTAAATTTCTCAAACGCGATGTGACAGAGGCACAGGCCGTGACCCAAGCGGTCGAACGCGTGGCACTGTCCCATCCGGAAATTTCCTTCAAGCTGATCGTTGACGGCGATATCAAGCTCAACACAGCGGGTGACGGTAAGCTACAAAGTGCTACGTATGCGGTGTTTGGCCGCGATTTTTCCAATCGACTGATTCCGATCTCGGGCGAATACGAAGGAATTGGTATCAGCGGTTTTATCGGCCGCCCCGACAATGTCAAGGGCAACCGAAATTATCAGAACTTTTTTATCAACGGACGTTGGATTAAGAGCAAAACTGCCATGGCGGCGCTGGAACAAGCCTTTTGTTCCTACCTGTCTCCCGAAAAATATCCGACTTGCGTGATGAATCTGACCCTCAACCCCGCTCGCGTAGATGTAAATGTGCATCCCGCGAAGCTGGAGGTGAAGTTCAGCAACGAGAAAATGATCTTCGAGGCGATCTATTACACTGTGCGCCATGCGCTTGAACAAAACGAAGTTCGCCCCGAATTGAAAATAGCAGAGCCTAAGAAAGAAGCGCCTTCTGTATCGGCGCCCCGCCGTGTGTCTGATGCTTTTGCTCCTGTACAGGATCGCAGAGAAGAATCGGTGGCTCGCCGTCAGATTGGGATTTCTGTGCCGACTCCCACAAAGCAATCTGCGGAACAGCCGCCAAAAAAGGATGCGTTTGTGCGCTTGACGGCAGAAGAATACGTGCGCGAGTATTTGAATGAGAATAAATCCCCTTCGACGCCGATCCCTTTGACACCGACGCCTAAACCTGCGGAACCGGTCGTCGCGCCGAAGGTGGTACCGCCTGTGGTTGAGATGGTACCGGAGGTTCCTCAAATGCCGGATATGCCCCCGGACATCCCCATGCCGAGTGATGAGGATGCGCCTCCCGTCAAGGAAGTGTGTGTGCCGGTGGCCAATATCCCTGCAGAAGATTGCGGAGCTGCGCCTGCCACCGACACGCCGGATCAAGCGTGCGAACCGGCGGTAACCGTTCCCGATTATCGGATTGTCGGGGAGGTGTTTCACTCCTATGTGTTAGTAGAGGTGGGGAAGTCGGAGGCAAGCGGTCT
>JAZQUX010000277.1:0-2209 GCA_045631585.1 Eubacteriales bacterium
GGAGGTGTCGCCCGCGAGGGTCATTTTGTAGACGGTGGAGGTCAGGGGTTCGTTGGTGAGGATGGTGAAGATAGATTGTTTCATGTGGGCTCCTTTGTTGGGGAGATGAGGGGGGATGGGGGGGATAACTAATTTTTTTACAACTTCGTAGCCGGACGATCATACTGCGAGCCTTCGGCTCGCGCTGATCTGTTTGGCGTTGATGTTCATTCTTTGCCGCGTGGCAAAGAACGAACCAAGAAAGCACGCCCAGGCGTTCCCCCTGGGAACCCCCTGGCTTTGCCGCTCTGCAAAGAGCGTTTAGGAGAAAAACATAAAGGTTTTTCGTGCATCGCTCGCCGCAAAGCTAACACGAGCGGCAGGCGTGAAAAGCAAAAGCTTTTGCTGAAATAGGGTGCGGAAAACGAGAGCAAAGACTTTTGCAAAAGCTATTTGCGTGCCACTCAAGTGAGCGTGGCTTTCTTTAAGCCGCGCTCGCAAAAGCTGAAGATGTCTGCTTTCGCGAAAAAATGAGTGGAGCGATAGCGGAACGGTTTTCGCGCCGCGGGGTTCTAAGGGGTATTAGACCCCTTAGTGCCTTTTCTTCGCCTATTCTTTGCGGCAAGGCAAAGAATAGGCATAACCATCACCGAGCGCGCGAAGCTGTGCGAGGCTGTAGGAGAAGATGTGTGAAATTTAGTTTTACATCTCTCGCCGCAGACATAGCGTGAGCGTAGGAAGGAGAAGATGTAAAACAATCCTTCAAACTTTTTCGGGGTATAGGGGAACTTTTTTCAAAAAGTTCCCCTGATCACCGCCGTCTTCCTACCTTACTTCGCATCAATGGTCGATACGCGGTTGGTGGTTGCCTCCAAAACGTCCAGCACAATGCGGACGGTATCCAAATTGGAGAACAGAGTAACGCCGTTTTCAACGGCACAGCGGCGGATCTCAACGCCGTCCTCATAATGGACGCCGGAGAGCACCGCGCGAGTGTTGATAATATAACTAACGTAGCCGGCACGGATAGACTCGAAGATTTCCTCGCTTCCCTCCAGCAGCTTTTTGCGAACGCGGGTGCGGATGCCATGTTCCTTGAGGAAGTTAGCGGTGCCGACGGTCGCTTCAATGTTGAAGCCCATGTCGTAGAAGCGGCGAACCAAAGGAAGCGCCTCCTGCTTGTCCTCGTCGGCAATGGTCACAAGAACGGTGCCGTAGTTTTGCAGGGACATACCGCCCGCAATCAACGCCTTCTGCATCGCACGGGGCAGAGTGTCGTCGTAGCCGATGGCCTCGCCCGTGGACTTCATCTCGGGAGACAGATACGCGTCCAATCCGCGAATCTTGCTGAACGAGAAGACGGGAACCTTGACGTACCAGCGCTTCTTTTCCTCGGGATAAATGTCAAAGATACCCAGCTCCTTGAGCGACTTGCCGAGAATGACCTCGGTGGCAATGTCTGCCAAAGAGTAGCCGGTCGCCTTGGACAAGAAGGGAACGGTACGGGACGAACGGGGGTTAACCTCAATGATAAAGACGTTGTCGTCCTTGTCAACGATAAACTGAATGTTGAACAGACCCACAATGCCAATGCCCAAGCCCAGCGCCTTGGCATACTGCAAAATGATGCCCTTGACGCGGTTGGAAATGCTGAAGGTGGGATAAACGCTGATGGAGTCACCCGAGTGAATACCCGTGCGTTCGACCAGCTCCATGATGCCGGGAATGAAGACGTCGCGGCCATCGCAGATCGCGTCTACCTCGACCTCCTTGCCCTGAATATACTTGTCAACCAGAACGGGCTTGTCCTCGTCGATCTCAACAGCCGTTCTCAGATAGTGGCGCAGCTGCTCCTCCTTGGCAACGATCTGCATGGCGCGACCGCCCAAAACGAAGCTGGGACGTACCAATACGGGATAACCGATCTCGGCGGCGGCGGCAACACCGTCCTCTATGTTGGTCACAGCGCGACCCTTGGCACGCGGGATGTTGAGCTCATTGAGCAGGTTTTCAAAGGCGTTGCGGTCCTCGGCGCGGTCAATGGCGGCACAATCGGTGCCGATGATCTTGACGCCGCGATCCGTCAGAGGCTGTGCCAGATTGATGGCCGTCTGTCCGCCGAGCGAGGCAACCACGCCCTCGGGCTGCTCAAACTCAATGATGTTCATCACGTCTTCGGGCGTCAGCGGCTCGAAGTAGAGCTTGTCTGCCGTCGTGTAGTCGGTGGATA
>JAZQUX010000278.1:0-4702 GCA_045631585.1 Eubacteriales bacterium
ACAAACGCCTTGGTGAAATGCGAATTGAGATAATTCAAGAAGAGACCGAATCCGCCACCCTGGCTGGAACCGGTGTACGTAATCTGCGTGAGATCGACGTCTGGACGTGCGCACACCCAGTCCACCGCACGGTTGATGCCGAGCATCACGTCATGGTACCAATAGTCCTCTCGGGAAGAGGAGATTCCGGCAAGAGCGCAGTAGGACGACTTGTTGGCAAGACCGAACTTCTCGGCAAGTTCACGGTTCTGCTTGCGCATTCTCTCCTGTTGAGCCGAGCGCGTGGACTCGGGTTCGAACGTATGAACGTTCATGGCGAGAGTGATTTCGTTCGCCTCCGAGCCGTATGCGATAACACCCGGTCCGGCACCGGGAACGGTAACACGCACCCGAAACGGCGCCTTGGACTTATCCGTCGGGACGGAAAGGAATCCGTAAACACGCTTTCCATTGAAGGTCGCGAAATTCACGCGAAAGCAATCGTAAGCCTTGGTGGAAAGCTTTGCGTCACGCGTCATCTTGGGATCCAAAGGCACCTCACGCTCGAGTCTTGCCTTTTCATAAGTCCAATATGCGTCGAAATCCGCAGGACATGGTTCGCTTTGGCGAATCTTTGCCACATCGTAACCCACCGCCCATATGAGCGAATTAGTTCCGGAACTTACCCGAAGTCGAAGAAACCCCTCATCGTTCATTTTCCCCTTCACGGTGAACGGATTGCCTTTAGCCAAATCAGCGACACCGGAAGAATATTTAATGGACCCGAAATTGTCGAGAATCCACTTGGCTTTTCCGCTCTTAAGCAGAATGCCGGAATCGTCCTTTACGGAAACGGTGAACACCGTTTCCTCGCCAGCACGGTACAACGCATCGGCATGATCCTGGCCTATCTCTATCTTAGAGGCAAACGCAACTGCCGCCGCAAAAGCAACAACAAACGACAACACCTTTTTCATTTGTTCCTGTTAGATTTATGTTTAATTGATTTGCGAATTATACCATATTCTGCGCATCTGCGTTCCAATATATATTCCTCTGAATTCTAACTTCTCGAGTGAATTATTATTGTTTCTGTAAATTGCTTTCTAGGAGGAAGAAGATGAAAAGGATGCTATGAATACAATTGGGACAAATGACACAGAAATTCTTGAAATGATGCAAACGCTTATGAATGCAGGATTCCAAATATCAGAACGTTTCACCATGAATGTATTGAGGTCCTATCACAATGCCATCAGGAAACTTTCCCATACGGAGATAGGACAATACACATTCAGCCACTTTGCCGCCATGAGCCACAGTATCAATCTCAATCCTTGTAAAAGGCTTTACGAACACTGGGCCACATCCACTTCCCTTATTTGCCCAGGTCACAACACGTACATCTTCAGGAATACGCACTCCTGCCGCAAGAAGCGCAGTTACAGCTCCAGATGCAAGATAGTCGTCACCAAGATAAAGGACATCCGGAAGCCAATCCCGTCCTTCCTCGTTTAATCGTCTCCATATCTCATCTGCCGCCTTCTGTGCAACAGTCAACCCATCAACCAGTCTGGATTCCTGAAAATTAAGAAGCCACTCCTTAACCGATATACCTCTCAAGCGCAAGGCCGGAACAGCCGACATGCTTTCCCACACGAATACCTGAAGAACATCCTTTACCCCTGAACGGCAGCAATGTTCGGCAAAAGCCGAAAACGCATCGCTTGAACGATTAAGTATCGTTCCTGCGCAATTTTCGATATCGCATCCATTTCCCATAGTAATCCTGACAAACGGGACACTATGCTTCGACAGCCAGAGGGATATCTCATCCTTGTCATGAAGCTGAACCACAAGGTCAACACGCTGACGCAGCATGGTCTGCAGAAACGAGAAATCAAACAACCCGTCTGTCTTTCTCGGCACAGAAGCCATGAGAAAAAGATATCCCGCCTCCGCCAGAGCATCGCGCAACGCAGCTCCGATGACATTTATGTAATGGTTTGCGCTTCCCGGCGGAACAACAATCAACACCTGTCCTTTCCAAAGCGGTGTATCCGTTCCGCATACGACGCTCCCGATTTTCGGACGTGGATTTATCAGCCCTTCATCAGTAAGCTTGGCTATCGCCCGCTCCACGTTCACGCGCCCGACCTCCAGCATATGCGCGAGCTCACGTATGGGCGGCAAAACATCCCCAGGCTTGTAGTATCCGGTAACTATCGCCTCACGGAGCAATGCGGCAATCTGTTCTGCCAGACAACCGCGCCGCCCCCTTTCAAGCTTAAAAGGAAGTGTCTTACCGTCCATCATCAATCACATCGTGCAATCTCAAATCTATCAAGATCCACATCTCCCTGCACAAACAAACACAATCCATCCATTGTTGACAACGGTATCTTCTGAAGTTCCGAGAAGTCATATTCCCCGATATCATACCATGCCCAATCGACTGACACCTTTTCTCGAGGCACTTCCATGCGTTTACGCCCCTTCGACTGA
Organism: Eubacteriales bacterium; assembly: GCA_045631585.1. GTDB lineage: Bacteria > Bacillota > Clostridia > Oscillospirales > CAG-272 > SIG644. The sequence continues at coordinate 2,485 of JAZQUX010000278.1, forward strand.
GGCAACCAACGCACCTGCAATCCGGCTGCGAATCCATATTTATCTTCGGCGCAAAAACGTTTCTCTACCTTAGCCTTTGGACGCAAACGCACTCTGACACGATACTTTGCCCCTTCATCCACGGCTATCTCACGAATCGGGAATTGCCACAACCTGTCTGAAGAGAAATATGTCATGACATTGGTGGATATTTCCGCCCGAACGGAAGGCTGTGCCGGCGGCACCCATTTTGACAGACCTTCGAAGTGATTGACCAAAACAAGATGACGGGTCTTGTAATTCTCGGCAAACGATATGCCGCGCCCCAATTTACGAGCTTCTGCGCGTCGTGCAACAATTTCCGCAGCGAGTGACCGCAATGATTCCATTCCGGCAATGTGCGGAGTGAGATTTTCTGCCGCCCAAACAGTCTTGTACTTTCTTTCATATGCACGCTTTAGCCTTGAGTACAAGACAGACAACGCACTCATGCGGACATTGTAGCTGCGGATCGGATCATATTTTACCAATTCTTCTGCTTCGCGCCAAAGTTCCGTCCAGTGCTTGAGTTTTTCGTCTGTAAGCTGCGGTTGATTCTCGCTGTAAATCCCAACTCCCAACGGATAGGAGTCACATATGTCATACTCCGCCTTCTTTATTCCGAACTCGGAGTAGAGTTCGTCAAAATACCTTTTCACCAAACGGGCCGCAGCACCATAATACCCTTCCATAAAGCCGTCAATGATGGGTTCGACACTCTGCTCGGGATTCCACATGAGTTTCGACTGCAGGTAGCATTTCAACTCTGCAAATTCCGCGTGAAAACCATCGCCTCCACCTTGCGAATACAGCCAACGGGTACCGCATTCTTTGAAAAGCCGATAGTTTGGAGCCATTGAATACACATTGGGGAAAGGAAACAGGTAATTCCTGAAATTTGTGCAATAGTCGTAGATACGGACATTGCGGCAAATCTTTCCCCAACCACGCAAATATTCCAGGAATTTAACCGTATTCTCATGCTTCGTAACTTCAAATGGCAGTCCAAAAGAACATTCAAACGAACAGAGCACTACCATTACATTATTGCGAGGACGCACATTCTTCGGTGGCTTGCGCGACCACTGATACGCAAAGGTCGTAATCATGACATTTGGAAACTCCTTGCCGACCTCTTCGGCAACGGCATTTGCAAATTTGATATTCGGACCTGCCATGGAACCCTCTGCCTGAAAACAGGCCGAACACTCTGCACATCGGCAATAATTCCCGCAATCGTTCTGCGCAATGCTGATTGCGTTTGCATCAGGCTCTTTACGCAATATCTCTTTGACGCGCAACGCAACAAACTTCATTAAATTCGTATTGGAAAGGCATACCTGCCATGGCCATTCCGCGCGGCGCTTGCCACCTATCTCACAATACCACTCCGGATGTGCCATAAAGTGTTCTTTTGGAGGTACCAGTCGGCTCACGCCATTATCATACGCCAGCCCTTTGGCGTACTTTACACCTGGACCACCATAAACAGGCTCTATGCTTCTTGAATTAAACCGCATCTTGGCGGCAAAATCCCTTGAAGCCCTGTCACGCAGAGGATGAACATGCCTCCAACTTGCATCACGGGACTCAAATACAGGGCGTTCAGCAATATCCAATGCTCCCGAGACGGAAAAAGTTTCGCAACTGGGAATATCTTCACACCACGGAGCATACCACCTGCATCCTCCAAAACGTTCAAGGAGTTCATACACTCCATATAGAACTCCACGCCTGCCCCCACCGCATACCCGAAGCTTCGAGCCTTCAACTTTCAGCCTAAAACCGTCAGCCTTGAGCTTAATGCCTGCAGTATCTACTGCATTACCGTAATACTCGAGTACAACCGACTTGTTGAACGCCTTTGACGGATTATTGACAATCGGGAGTTCAACTCCCGTCATCCTCCTCGTAAAGTTCTGAAGTTCCCGCGCAGCATAGCGAACAGCCTCATCATCCACATCCTTCACTACAATGGAACAATCTGCCGCTCTCCCACGTTTTGCGATTACGAACGGAGACACTTCCGCAATCGCACCGAAAGCCAGTACGATAACAACAACACTCAACAATGTTGCCGAGATTTTCCTCTTGCAACAATACATGTATATGCCTTTATGCTAAATTACGTTTACTGCAAGGGAATCACAAGACGTATCGTACAAGTAGTGCCTTCACCCGTAAGCAATCCCCGATTTGC
>JAZQUX010000279.1:0-5060 GCA_045631585.1 Eubacteriales bacterium
GCGAATATTCCTTTTCAAAACCACTCTTATCATTTTTAACCTGCCACAATTTCAGTTCTTCAACCTTCTTCATAACACGCTGCACAAGAGTATCACTATACTTTTCATTCATAGCGCAAAGTTCCTTTCTGATTCGTTTTCGTCCATCGTGAAGTTGCCTTTTGACCGTTCCTTCCGAAATACGCATTCGATCTGCTATTTCCGCAATAGAAAGATCGTCAAAATAGTGCAGCCTTATAATCCGCCGTACTTTTTCGGGCAACATCTCGATGCTTTTGTTTACTTCGTTTCGTTCCTCGGACAGTGCATAAAGCTCTGCGGGATTCTCGGCTCCGTCGTCGGTAATGTTTAGGTTATCCACCACATCAAGTGGAAGGAAACTGCGGTATCTGCTTATCATATTCAAAGCACAGTTCTTAGCAATGCGACATACCCAAGAAGCATATTTTTTAGGCTCTTGCAAAGTGTTGAGTTTCATCCAAGCCGTAACAAAGGCATCCTGTGCTGCGTCTTCTGCCATAAAATGATTTTTCGTAACTGTTATCGCAGCAGCTATTACTGCTTTTTGATAACGTGTTACTAAAACCTCATATGCATATTGCTCGCCTGCAAGTGTAAGCATTACCAAAGTTTCGTCCGACTCGTTTTGATAGTACATATGCACTCTCCTTTCTTATTTTTGGGGATTTCCCGTTTTTAAGCGCTTGTCTTATAGACACAAATTAGAATGAAAAGGTTGTGTGGTTTGGAATAATTATATCATAAAATTGTGAATTAGTCTATAACGAAACCGCCGAGCGCGACCAAACGGTTATTTGAATAGATAAAAACCCATATCGCCTTCACTTTATGATGCAAGTCTAAAAGACCCCTTTTGAAACAAAAAGACATTTATAACCCATATCCATTCAAAATGATATTTTTGTTGACAAAAACACATCCGGGTGATATAATGTAATACCATCAAATGTTTATTAGACACGACTACCGCCCAAGGAGGTTATTATGGCAGTATCCGAGCAAGTGATTACATACTTACGCGATTTCAATATTGTCTCTGTCGGGCTTCGACTCATTTTTTCCGTTATTTTGGGCGGATTGATCGGTATGGAGCGAGGGCGTCGCGGACGTGCGGCAGGCCTTCGCACGCACATTCTCGTATGCCTCGGAGCCGCCATGGCTTCCCTGTTGGGCGTTTTCGCGGTTGCGGAATTGAAATTGTCTGCTGACTCCTCGCGTATTGCGGCACAGGTAATTTCCGGCATCGGTTTTTTGGGTGCCGGTACCATCGTAATCAAGGGGCGCTTCCGCGTTTCCGGTCTGACAACCGCAGCAGGACTTTGGGCCACAGCCTCCATCGGTTTGGCGCTTGGCTACGGATTTTTTGAAGGCGCATTGTTTGCCACGCTCCTTACCGTTGTAACGATTACCATTCTGTCTCACTTTGAGGCGAAAATATACCGCAGAAATGCCCGCGCCAGTATTTATATCGAACTGTCCACGGTGACCGCAGTCAATGCAACCTCGGCTATGCTGGCCAAGGAATATCACGCCATCGATCTTCAGGTGACTCCTCCCCGCTCCGGCATTCAGAATCACGTTGGATTTGAGGCTACCATTTATCTCGGCATTCTTAAAATCACCGAGGAAGAATTGATCCAACAAATCTCGCAAAAGCCGGATGTTGTCTTCGTTTTGGAATCCGTTTGATGAAGGAATCATAAAACAAAGCAGGGAGCATAACTTCCCTGCTTTGTTTTCATTTATTCACCCTTGAGCTCATGAAGCTCCTTCATAAACGTATCTACGTCAGTAAATTCGCGATAAACAGAGGCAAAACGCACGTACGCCACGACATCCTGCTTCTTGAGCTTGTTCATTACCATCTCTCCGATATCACGGGTAGGAATATCCTGGCGCAACGCATTTTGGATCTCAGCTTCGATCTCCTCGGTGATATGCTCTGCATTGACCGGACGCTTTTCGGTTGCTTTCATGATACCTGCCAGCAATTTTGCGCGGTCAAACAGTTCCCGCGCGCCATTCTTCTTAATAACAAATACGGGAACGGACTCAATCATTTCAAAAGTCGTAAAACGTTTTTTGCAAGAAAGACACTCTCTGCGACGGCGAATGGTAGCTCCATCTTGAGCAGAGCGCGAATCAACTACCTTACTTTCTACATATCCGCAACATGGACATTTCATATTGGTTGTTTCCTTTCAAATGAAAACGATGTTGGCGAAAACAACATTTTGTGCTCACCTTTTATTATCATACCACAACTTGATGAAAAATGGAAGAGGTTTTTTGAATTTTTTTACTCACCAAATCAATTTTCTTACCTGAACGCCAGAAAGTGCGTTGGAAAGTGTTTCACAGACACGAGAAAAATCGGCCACAAGAGAGTGCGGCTTACCGCACGGGTCATCTTGAATCATAGGAACAAAGTAAACACTTTTGCGCGACAGCAATGTAGCGATATTTCTAAGATTTGCTGACATGGCATCGTTAGAAGCAAGCGCCAACACCAACGGGCGGTCCGTACGCAAGTGCGCCTTGGCCGCCATGCAAACCGCCGTATCGGTAATACCGCAGGACAATTTCGCCAGCGTGTTCCCTGTACAAGGGCTGATAATCAAAGCATCCAAGGGATCTTTGGGCCCCAGCGGTTCCGCCCTTACGATGGTATGAATAACTTCTCGGCCGCAAATTTGCTCGACATGCTCTATCAAATCCTTGGCGCAGCCAAAGCGAGTATCGGTTGTGTACACCGTATCGCTCATGATGGGTTGAATGTCGTACCCCTGCTCAACCAATCGTTCGAGTTGCAACACAGCTTGCGCATGGGTACAAAAAGATCCGCACATAGCATATCCAATCACGGATTCTTCGCCTCCTTCAATAAAGAATAAATGGTACGGGCAACGATATCCCCTGCCGTTTTGGGGGCGTATTTGCCGGGAATGCCGGGTGCATAAATCGCGCGCTCCGCATCGACCTGCGATGCATCCCATCCGCCAGGCGCTGACGCAAGCTCCACAAGCAGTGTTTTAGCGTGCAATCGCGAAAGAACCGTCGGCGTCAAGATACGATACGGTATGGTATTGAATATAACGTCATATCCTGTCGTCAGCGGAAGCAATGAATGCTCGTCTTTGATTGGTAAGGGACGATATCCCGCCAGCTCAACGCGGACAAGATCCTTGGGATTCCGTGCGGCAACGGTTACCTTGGCCCCCAGAGCAGCAAGTCGCTCGCTGAGCACCGTCGCAATCCGACCATAGCCCAAAACAGCAACATGAGAGCCATGAAGAGTGATATTCAGGCGCTGCATGGCAAGGAAGATGGCTCCCTCGGCCGTGGGAATGGCATTGCGCCACTGCAGTTCCTGTTCTTGCATATAGTCAATCAATTTTGTATGTGTTTGATGCGACAACCGTTGTACGTGATCTCCGACAAGCCCGGCAAAAATGGGAATGTTCGACCCAACCAATCCGAATATATCTTCCGCAGCTTCACCGGTATGCCCACCTCCCAAATGAAGTCTTCCCTGCCCGTCAAATGACGGTGTGGGTAGCACGACCGCATGACAGTCCGCCAAAGCTGCAAACGAAGGAAGCGAGCGGCATTTACTCGCCTCGCACCATTCTTGATTTCCCCATACAACTACATCAAAACCGAACGCAGACAAGCGTTGCGCCATCGCCGCGCTACGAGCGTCTGCCATCGCACAAGCGATCATTTTCTGATCCATCTATCACACCCTCCTTGCTTCGTCAAAATACGACACGACTTCTGTCATGCCAGTATACGTCAATATCCATCGATATGTCCCGCCCTTTGTATAAAAAAAATGAGACTACGAATAATAAGAAAAAAAGAAGGAGTATCTTATGAATGATATGCCAACCATCCGCTACTGTCGCGGACGTGAAATTTTAGATTCTCGAGGTAACCCGACCATCCTTGCCACTGTCACACTGCAGGATGGCACTACGGCCAGTGCCTCTGTTCCCAGCGGTGCCTCCACCGGTATTTATGAGGCTCATGAGCGACGGGACAATGACAACAGCCGCTATGGCGGAAAAGGCGTGCAAAGGGTCGCTGAGGATATTTGTCAGCGCATAGAACCGGCTTTGGCTGGAATGCGGGCAGACGATCAAACGGCCATTGACGACACTCTTTGTCAATTGGACGGAACACCCAACAAAAGCAATTTGGGAGCCAACGCAACGCTGGCCGTTTCTCTTGCCGCCGCCCACGCGGCAGCCGCCTATCATCATCTGCCGTTGTATCGTTATTTAGGTAAAGATGGTGCAACACAGCTCCCCATTCCCATGATGAACGTACTCAACGGCGGAGCGCACGCATCTAACAACATCGAAATTCAAGAGTTTATGATCGTTCCCGTCGGGGCGGCTAGCTTTGCGGAGGCTCTCCGCATGGGAGCAGAAATTTATCATACGCTTGGCCGCATCCTGAAGAAGCGCGGCTTTTCCACAGGAGTCGGCGACGAGGGCGGATTTGCCCCCAATTTGGCGTCCGATGAGCAGGCGTTGGATCTTCTGTGCGAGGCCATCATGGAAGCCGGTTATACGACTGAGCAAGTCAAGTTGGCGTTGGATGCCGCCGCCTCCGAATGGATGCCCGAAGGCTCTCATCTGACCCGGTATCATCTTCCGAAAAGAAATGAAACCATGGCCCCCGAGGAGTTGATCGCATATTGGGAGCGTCTTGCCGAGCGCTATCCCTTGATTTCCTTGGAAGATGGACTGGATCAGCGAGATTTTGATCATTGGCGCACCTTAACCGATCGCCTGGGTCAGAAAATGATGCTGGTGGGGGATGATTTATTTGTCACCAACACCAAGCGGCTTCGCGAAGGAATTGAAAACGGAGCGGCCAACACAATTTTAATCAAGCCCAACCAGATTGGCACGCTCAGCGAAACGCTATCCGTCATTGCGCTTGCAAAAAGCGCCGGATACGGTACGATTCTCTCCCACCGCTCGGGAGAAACAGAAGATACGACCATTGCCGACCTGTCCGTGGCCACC
>JAZQUX010000280.1:0-7474 GCA_045631585.1 Eubacteriales bacterium
GGACCCACCACGCGAACCCTGGATCCCAATTGATGTGCCCTACGTTTCATTGCTTATCCGACTTTCTTCCGATCGGTTCGGTGCTCGTTCGGTGTCTCTCCCATAATGGCTTTAAAGTTTCTGTTAAAGCTTCGCAGGGAGTCGAAGCCGCATTCAAAGGCGATATCAAGGATCTTTTTTTGCGTATTTTTCAAAAGATAGGCACCCTCGTTGACACGGTAACGGTTGACGTAATCCGAAAAGGTCAGCCCTGTGCATTTTTTGAAATAGCGCGACAGATAAACCTCGTGATAGGAGATCTTGGCGGCAAGCTTTCGCAGGGTACACTCCTTTGTATAATTGCTCTCGATAAATTGGAACGTCCTCATCAAAAGATTTTCCTTGTCGCTTTTGCGCTCTATGTATTCCGCTGTGGCATCGAATTCTGCACAGATCGAGTATAAAAGCCCCTTGATCCTCAAGGTGCTGCTGTCTCCGTCGTGGAAAAAGAGTGTGTCAAGATAAAACGGAGCGGGGGAAAATAGGTTGTTTTTTGGCAACTTATTGAGAAGACTGTTTTGGTATGCCTTTACAAGCTGTGGGGAGAAGATGCAGAGAAGATGCTCGCTGTGGGTATTTGTGTGGAGAGAGTGAAGCTGGTTTGGAAAAACAAGAAGTGCTTTGCCCGGCTTTAAAAGATATTTGGTTTGATCGACTGTTACGGTCATTTCCCCGTCGCTTACCGTAATCAGCTCGAAGCTTGCGTGCAAGTGCATCGGGAAGCTGAAATCACGTCCGCGTTCAATTTTGAAAAGGTCGCTGTGAAGAGAATTTTTCGATTCGTAAAGCATAGTTCTGTTTCACCGCCAAAAAGTTATTATTTGTCTATTTATTATATAACATTTGGCGAGATTTGTCAACGCGTTTTTTGATAAAATAAAGGTAAGATACAAAAAGGAGGGGCGAGGATGGAATATTACGTAGGGATCGATCTTGGTACGTCGTCCGTAAAGCTGATGCTTGTCGACGTAGAAGGCAGCGTGAAAAACACGGCGACAAGGGAATACCCTCTGTTTTATCCGCATTCGGGATGGAGCGAGCAAAACCCGACGGATTGGTGGGACGCCGTTTGTGATGCGATGCCCGAATTGCTGAACGGTTTTGACGGGGAGTCGGTCAAGGGCATTGGTGTCGCAGGGCAGATGCATGGATTGGTGGCGTTGGACGAGAATGACAGGGTGATTCGTCCCGCCATCCTTTGGAACGACGGCAGAAGCCAAAAGCAAACCGATGACCTCAATGGGAAAATCGGTACGGACAAGCTCTTTGCGTACACGGGAAATATTGCCTTTGCGGGATTTACGGCGCCGAAGCTTTTGTGGATGCGCGAGAATGAGCCTGATAATTTCGCTAAGATCGACAAAATCATGCTTCCCAAGGATTATATCAATTATCTCCTCACGGGAATCCATTGCACGGATTACTCTGATGCGGCGGGGACGCTTCTTCTGGATGTGAAGAACCGATGCTGGGCGCAGGAAATGCTGGAGATTTGCGGTCTCAAAGAAGCACAAATGCCCCGCCTGCTTGAAAGCTATGAGGTGGTGGGGAAGCTCAAGGAAAGTCTTGCGACACGGTTGGGGATTGGCGAAAACGCGATCGTTGTCGCGGGCGCGGGTGACAATGCCGCGGCGGCGATCGGTACGGCGACTGTCGGAGAGGGCAAGTGTAATATTTCGCTCGGCACCTCGGGAACAATATTTGTTTCAAGTGAGCACTTTTTCGGAGATGAGAAGCAGGCGATCCACTCCTTCTGCCACGCGGACGGAGGATATCATCTGATGGGTTGTATCCTTTCAGCAGCATCCTGTAACAAGTGGTTCTGCGAGGAGATACTGAACACAAGGAATTACAAGACCGAGGAAGATGCGGTGCTTCTTGAAATGCTCGGGAAAAACGACGTTTTCTTCCTTCCCTATCTGATGGGGGAAAGAAGTCCTATCAACGATACGAACGCAAGCGGAATGTTTATAGGACTCCGTCCGAACACAAGCAGAGCGCAAATGTATCAAGCGGTTCTCGAAGGTGTAGCCTTTGCTATCAAGGACAATTTTGAGATCATAAGGGGCTTGGGAATTGATATAGGCTCAAGCTGTCTTTGCGGAGGCGGTGCAAAATCGAAGATCTGGAGAGAGATCCTTGCGAATGTTCTCGATATAGAGCTTAAGGTACCCGTTTCCGAGCAGGGTCCCGGATACGGTGCGGTTATTCTTTCGATGGTTGGCGCAGGCAGATTCGATAACGTGCAGCACGGTGCGGAAGAATTCTTTCACGTAAAGGAGAAGGTCAGGCCGAACGAAGCGCTTGCTGCGCTTTACGCACAAAAATATGAAAAATACCGCAAGATCTATCCTGCGGTAAAGAGCTTATACAGAGAAATAAAAGAATAAAACGAAAAGGAAAAACACGATGAAGGAAATTTTTAAGAGCATTCCCAAAATAAAGTATGAGGGGAGAGACACCAAGAACCCTTTGACGTTCAGATACTACGATGCAGATCGCATGATCATGGGAAAGAAGATGAGCGAGCATTTGCCCTTTGCCATGGCTTGGTGGCACAATCTTTGCGCGGCCGGAAGCGATATGTTCGGAAGAGATTCTGCCGACAAGAGCTTTTACACAGAAAAAGGAACGATGGAGCATGCAAAAGCAAAGGTCGATGCGGGCTTTGAATTTATGCAAAAGCTTGGCATTCGGTATTTCTGCTTTCACGACGTGGACCTCGTTCCCGAGGCGGAGGATATCAACGAGACGAATCGCCGCCTTGACGAAATCACCGACTACATTCTCGAAAAAATGCAAGGAACCGACATTAAATGTCTTTGGGGAACGGCAAATATGTTCTCCAATCCGCGTTTTATGAATGGCGCGGGCAGCACCAACTCGGTTGACGTTTACTGCTTTGCGGCGGCACAGATCAAGAAAGCCTTGGAGCTCACCGTTAAGCTCGGCGGTCGCGGTTACGTTTTTTGGGGCGGACGTGAGGGCTATGAAACGCTTCTGAACACCGACGTTCAGCTTGAGCAGGAGAATATCGCAAATCTGATGCGAATGGCTGTCGAGTACGGGCGCAGCATCGGTTTTACGGGTGACTTCTACATCGAGCCCAAGCCCAAGGAGCCCATGAAGCATCAGTATGATTTCGATGCGGCGACTGCGATCGGCTTTCTCCGTCAGTACGGACTTGACAAGGATTTCAAAATGAATATTGAAGCGAATCATGCCACTCTTGCGGGACATACGTTCCAGCATGAGCTCAGGATCTCCGCGATCAACGGTATGCTCGGCTCGATCGATGCCAATCAAGGTGACTGTTTGCTTGGTTGGGATACCGATGAGTTCCCCTGCAACGTATACGAAAGCACGCTTTGCATGTACGAGGTATTGAAGGCAGGTGGGCTGACGGGCGGCTTTAACTTCGACGCAAAGAACCGCAGACCGAGCAACACCTATGAGGATATGTTCCACGCATACATTCTCGGCATGGATACCTTTGCGCTCGGATTGATCAAGGCGGCTGAGCTGATCGAGAACGGCGAGCTGGATGCCTTTGTACAAAAGAAATACGAGAGCTTTGGCGGGGCGCTTGGGCAAAGAATCCGAAACGGCGAGACATCGCTTGCGGAGCTTGCGCAGCGTGCGGAGAGCATGGGCGTTTGCCCCTCGCCTGCAAGCGGCAGACAGGAGTATCTTGAAAGCATTGTAAACAGAACTCTGTTTCACTAAATAGGAGGATTGACGATGATCTATTACGTTTCAACAAGCGGGAATGACCGAAACGCGGGTACTAAGGAGGCACCGTTTGGAACGATCAATCATGCCGCGCAGATCGCGGTGGCAGGTGACGTTGTCCGTGTGTTTGGCGGAGTTTATCGCGAATGCGTGGATCCCCAGAACAGCGGGGAGGAAAACGCTCGTATTACATATGAGGCGGTCGAGGGCGAGTATCCCGTGATCAAGGGCTCGGAGATTGTTACCAATTGGGTGCACGTCGAGGGAACGGTTTGGAAAAAGGTGATCCCCAACGGCTTCTTTGGCGATTTCAATCCCTATAAAACCTTCATTGAGGGGGACTGGCTTTGCGCTCCTGTTCAAAAGGTGCACGCGGGCGACGTGTATATCAATGGGGTATCTATGTACGAGGCGCATACGTATGCGGACGTTTGCCGTGCCGAAATGCGCAAAACATGGATGCAAAACGCCTGGAAATACAAGACGGAGTACGTTATGAATCCCGAAAACACCGTCTATCAGTGGTATGCCGAGGTGGATGGCGAACACACGACGATCTGGTGTAATTTCCAAGAGCTTGATCCGAACCGTGAAACGATCGAGATCAACGTTCGCAAAAGCTGCTTTTACCCTTCGCGGGCAGGCGTCAATTACATTACCCTGCGCGGCTTTGAAATTGCACAGGCGGCATGTCCCTTCACGCCTCCCACCTCCGATCAGGTCGGTATGGTCGGCGCGCATTGGTCACGCGGCTGGATCATTGAAAACAACCGCTTGCACGATGCAAAATGCTCTGCCATCAGTATAGGCAAGGACGGAGCGACGGGGGATAACCTCAGCTGTCGCTTCGGCCGCAAGTCGGGGCACAGATATCAGTCGGAGGCGGTGTTCTTGGGACTTCGTATGGGTTGGAATCGCGAGACGGTCGGCTCCCATATCATTCGTAACAACGTGATCTACGACTGCGGTCAGAACGGTATCGTCGGACATATGGGCTGTGCGTTTTGTACCATCGAGCACAACGAGATCTATAATATCGCAATGAAGCGCGAGTTTTGGGGACACGAGATCGGCGGTATCAAATTCCATGCTCCTATCGACACGCTCATCGTAAATAACAATATCCATCACTGTATGCTCGGAACCTGGCTGGATTGGCAGTCACAGGGGCTGCGCCTGACCAAAAATTTATACCATCACAATGACCGCGATCTGATGATCGAGGTGACGCACGGGCCGTGCACGGTTGACAATAACCTCTTCCTTTCGGATTTTGCGCTCGACAATCACGCGCAGGGAACCGCGTACGTTCACAACGTCTTTGCGGGTGCGGCTCGCTTGTGGAAGGTTTTGGATCGCGCTACCCCGTATCATTTTCCGCATACCACCGCTGTTGCGGGATATCTTCCCGTGTACGGAGGTGACGACCGCCTTTATAACAATCTGATGCTTGGAAAAGACTCCGGGCGCGGCGGAGCGAAGCCTGTCGGAAATTTGGGCTCCATTTATAACGCTTACTATACGCCCGAGGAATATCCTCTCAAGGAGGGCGAGCAGCCTTATTCTCTTGCAAACTGGCAGTATGTGAAGGAGGCACAGCCCGTATATATCGAAGGAAACGCATATTCGGGATACGCGTTTCCTCACCGTGCCGAGAAATATGCTTGCGTGGTCAGCGGAATGACGGCAGACGTTGAGAAGATTAATGGCGAGTGGGTGTTGACAATCAACGTTCCCACAGAGGTTGCAAGCGCATCCTGCACACCCGTTACGACCGAGCGTTTGGGAAGTCCGCGCGTTACCGAGGAGCCGTATGAAAACGCGGACGGAACACCGATCGATTTTACTGTTGATTATCTCGGTAATATCCGTACGCAAGATGTGATCCCGGGGCCGTTTTCAATGCTTGCTGTCGGTGAAAATCGGATCACCGTGTGGGAATAATCGGCGGCACGGAGCGGTGAGAATTTTACGACGCACAATGGAAATACGAACAGGACATCCCTAGCGCCTTCTCTCAAATTTCTCTGTCTGCAATTCTCTAAATGCTTGTTACAGCCCTCCTCAAAGGTGAACGTTACAGCCCTTGCCATTTTTAACTTTTTCATTGTTATGTCCTCCGTTTTTTAGTTTTTTATGACGAGCCAGAGTGCATTTGGAAAAACGAATCGTTTAAAGCCCGCGCTATAGAAGTAAGTGGCTGTTGTTTAGATATAGGTTCCAGATTTGTTGACTGGACAGAGGATGAAGAGGATTCTTAAAACGACTACAACAAGTGTATTATTGAAGCAAAAGAGCTTGACCGTGATGGTCAAGCTCTTTTAACTATGATATACGTATCAACTTCTGGAATAATGGCGCAACCTCCCCATGTTCCATGAATTTGACCGGCGTCGTCGATGTGGGTAATAACGCCCTCTCGGTTAGTGTACTGTGGTTCGCCTTCCATTTTGATGATTTTGATGGTGTCGCCGATTTTAACCTTGTCCATATTATCCTCCTTAATTTGACTTTGCTTCCTTTTTATATTTATAGTATGAGTTTCTAGAGCAACCACAGAGTTTCATTACGTCAGGATCCTCTAGAGTACCACCAAAATCTTTTGAGTGCTTCTTGATGATAGCGATGCACTCTAGAGATTTTTTAGTGGTGAGAGTAGTGCCTTTAGTGAGACCTACATGAACTCCGCTTTTCTTGGCTTCTCTAATACCTTGGCTGATGCGGCTATGTAGGTCGGTAACTTCTTTTTCAGCTTGGTCGAAGGCTGCTTTGATTTGTTCTTCTGCAAGTGCCATCATAAAGTTGTTGATGAGTTCTATGTTGCCCTTGAAGAACGTATCGACTGCGGCATTGCCGGTTGTGATATCAATATTAAGCAAGTTGTTCCTAGTAGAGTCGAAGACTGAAGTATTAATTAGAGGTTCGTTTAGGAAGACGAGGTGAACCCCACGTTCATAGAGCATCTTGTAATCTTTAAAACCTTCTTCGGCATTACGGCTCATACGAGAGACGCTGTCAAAAACGATAGTATCATCTTTCTTTACTTGGGGAATAAACTTTTCCCACTGAGGTCGGTTTTGAGTAGTACCAGTGAAGAACTCTCTAATGATGGTGGCGTTGGGATAGATTGCGGTGATGTTGGTAATCTGTCGGGCAATCTTCTGGTGTTGGGTGCTGACGCGGCAATAAGCATAGATCATAATATAACCTTCCTTTTCCAGTATTAAAACAAACTGTAGTTTCTTTCGGTACTTATATTATGTCGTGTTTTGAGCCTTTTGTAAGCGGTTTTTGACGAAAATTAGTACAATGTTTGCAAATGTTTCTTTCAATACTAGTTTGTTCATGTTTTTGTATTGATTTAGTACCAAAAGTATGCTATACTATGGTTATACCAATTTTGTTGGAGGTGTATTGTGGCACAAAGATGGTCTATAAATGAAGATATAATTATTTGTCAAGAGTGTATTAAGTATCCAGGAGCTTATAGTAAGAAAGGCTATGCTGAGCATTTGGCTCATCTATTGCAGGAGGCGGGTTATGAGCCGAGAAGTATCCGTTCAATTCAGCACAGAGCTTATGCTTTTGATATAGTTCAAAGTGGGCGTCAGCGTGAGGGGCGTCAACTTCCTTATGCTTCTGAGCAAGTTGCGGAAGTATATAAAGTGTTGTCGGATGAGCAGATGAGCAAGCATGAAGAGAT
>JAZQUX010000281.1:0-5080 GCA_045631585.1 Eubacteriales bacterium
CGAGGTGCACAACATCGTCGGTACGGGCGATGCCGACGGAAGCGTCAGCGCCGCCAATATTCTGAAGCCCGCGCTTTCCCGCGGTGAGATCCAGGTGGTCGGAGCAACGACGCTGAACGAATACCGCAAGTTTATTGAAAAGGATGCCGCTCTGGAACGCAGATTCCAGCCCATCATCGTCGACGAGCCCTCCGTGGACGAATCGGTCGATATGTTGCGCGGTATCAAGCATTACTATGAGCAATTCCATGGCATTATCATTCCCGATGATTTGTTGCGTCGTACGGTTGTACTGTCTGAGCGCTACATCACCGACCGTTATTTGCCCGATAAGGCCATCGACCTTCTGGACGAGGCGGCTTCGTATCTTTCGCTCAATTCGGCGGTGATCAACGAATCATACGACATCCGTGACCGCTTGCTGAAGCTCAAAGCCGAGCGTGAGGCATTGGAGGCACAAACGGGATCGCTGGAAGGTGCAGATGCGCAGCGCAATTACGAGCAGATTGCCCAAGTGCGCGCCAAGGAGCTCAAGCTGTCCGGACGTTTGAATGAGATTGAACCCGAGTGTGCCAAGGTGGAATTGACCGTGGAACAGTTGGCGTCTGTCATTGAGGTGTGGACCGGCGTTCCCGCCAGCACCATCAGCGAAAATGAATTTGAGAAACTCTCGAAGCTGGAGGACAACTTAAAGTCCCGTATTGTTGGTCAGGACGAAGCGGTCAGCGCCGTCGTTCGCGCGATTAAGCGCAACCGCGCAGGCATTTCCTACAAGAGAAAACCGGTGTCCTTTATTTTCGCAGGACCGACGGGTGTCGGTAAAACCGAGCTTGTCAAAACCATTGCTGCAGAACTGTTCCATACGCCCGAGACGCTGATCCGCTTGGATATGTCTGAGTTTATGGAGAAGCACTCGGTATCCAGAATCATCGGAGCGCCTCCCGGATACGTCGGATATGACGAGGCAGGACAGTTGACGGAGAAGATTCGCCGTCATCCGTATTCCGTGGTTTTGTTTGATGAAATTGAAAAAGCTCACCCCGACGTCCTCAACATCTTGTTGCAGATTTTGGATGACGGCCGCATCACGGATGCAGGTGGAAAAACGGTCAATTTTGAAAACGCTATTCTGATTATGACGACCAACGCAGGATCGGATCGCACCTCTTCCTCCGTCGGCTTCTTTGAAGACAGCAAGACCTTGTCCGAAAGCAAGACGGAGAAGGCTCTGTCTTCCTTCTTGCGCCCGGAGTTTATCAATCGTATCGATGAGATCATCACCTTCCGCTCGTTGAGCCAAAAGGATTTTTCTCATATTGCAGGCATTATGCTGGGAGATTTGGCCAAGGCGTTGGCAGAGAAGGATATGACCTTTACCTATACGCCGGCCGCCGCCGCCCTGATTGCGGAAAAATCGTTCTCGGTCAAGTTCGGTGCCCGTAATATGAGACGCTATATCCAACGCGAGGTTGAGGATATGCTGGCAGAAAAACTACTGGCAGATCAGAAACACGCGATCACACAAATCCGTCTGTCGGTCAGCGGCGGACGCCTGACACTTGACTGTATGTAATTTTCAGATGTTTTCCAACATGACAAAGAAAGGAGGACAGATATGAGAACAAAGCACCCCAAATGGCACGCTATGCCTGTTTCCGATGTGGAAAATCGCTTGAAAACAAATAGCGAACAGGGTCTTACTCCCAAAATCAGCCGTACACGTCTGGAACGTATCGGCCGAAATGAATTGTTTGTTCCCGAACCCCGAAGCCTGAAGCTGTGCGCCACCCGTATTCTGTCTGACGTTTCTTTGTGGGTGTTGGCGTTTATCTGCGTCATTGCATTTTGCTTCGGACGAATAGAAACGGCGCTGACCGTGCTGTTCGTTTTGTCTGTGAGCTGTGCGGTTAGTATCGCGGCTTACGTTAAAACCAATCGGATCAAGGAAACCATGAGCAGTTATTCGGCGCCTCGCGTTCGAGTGCTCAGAGGCGGAAAGGAATTTTTGTGCGATGCCGCCAATCTTGTGACCGGAGACGTTATTTTGCTTCATGCAGGTGACGTGGTTCCCTGTGATGCACGCTTAACCGATACCTCTCCCCGCTTTTGCGTGCTGACGTATCAGTGTGACGAGCAGGGCAAGGTTGCGTATTTCCGCTCCTTTAAGGATGGGAATATGACGTACGGTGAGGACGAGGACATTCCCGTGTTAACGAGAGCGAATATGGTATATGCCGGATCGGTCGTACATCAGGGGGAGGCTCGTGCCATCGTCACAGAAACGGGAGAGGCGACTTATCTGGCTTCGTATCGCGGCGCGCATCCGCTGGCCATGCAGGTAGGAGATCTTCCTTACCTGAAGCCCATGCGAAAGTACATGAACAGATACAGCATTATCATGTGCGCCCTTATTTTGCCCGTGACCATCATTGGTATTTTTACAGCGAGCGGAACCTTTGATATTTTGGATGTGCTGATGCTGACGCTGTCCCTGCTTGTTTCTTCGACCAGCGAGCAGTTACTGTCGATGGGGCGTATCGTTTGCGCCTGCGCGGTGGTTCGTGCTTCTTACGGAGTCAATCAGCAGAATGATACAGCCATCATCAAGAATTACAACGTTTTGGATCATCTGTGCCGCGTGGACGAGCTATTCCTGCTGGGAAAAACCGCGCTGTCCGATGGTCACATGCACCCGTATGCCGTTTATACCGCGGACGGTTTGTTTATTGGCCGCCAAATGAAAAATGCTGCGGTAGCTCAAATGTACGAAACGGTCTACCGATATGAAAAGTGCGCCCCCGATACCTCCTCAGAGGATATCGGCGCTGCGGCTTTGCGCGAATGGCCGGAAGCGATCAAAGAGCTTGGCGATTTGCTCGACTTTGACCGCGCCTCTGCAGATATTCGAACGGTCGGTCTGCGTCCGATGCCTTCCGCGCCCGAATGGGCCGAGGTCGTGATGCGACGTCCTTCGGATGGCGCAGAACGCCGTTTCCGTATCCACAAATGTACACATCCGGAACCTCTGTTGCGTTGCAACGCCGCAAACAAGGGCGGAAAAACAATTGCTCTGGACAATGCCGGTCGTCAAACGTTGTACGATATGTTTACTCACTTGAGAAATCAAGGGACAGAGGTGTGCGCTTACGTCAGAGAGGAACGCGGTTACGTTATTTTCGAGGGCATTCTGTCTTGCCGCGAAGCGTTTGATCCTTCGCTCAGACAAACCCGTCGCCGATTGGAAGAGAGCCATGTCCGTATTTCGCTGTTTTTGCCTACGGAAGATGACTCGTGCTTGAATTATTTGATGTCTGCAGGGTGGATTGACTCGGAAAAAGAAACAGTCAGCGCTTCTCAGATTGCCCGTTTAGGCAAGCGTCTTGCAGATGTGTTTGACAAACGGCGGGTATTCTTGGGTTTCTCCGATGAGGAAATAGCTGCGTTGATTGAACACTGCCGAGCACAAGGCAAGATAACAGCGAGCTTGGGGCTTCGTCATGACGATGCACCTTTGATGAATCCTGCTGACGTATGCTTTAGCTGTGAGCCTCGCGAATATCACACAAATGCGCAAAACGAAGCAAATATTGAGATGGCGTCCGTCTCTTCGGAAGAGTGTGATCAGTCTGTTAGACGCAATTCCGACGTTTTGATACGCCGAGCAGGCCCCGATGGCGGCGGCCTTTCCGGCATCTCGTGCGCCGTCCATACCGCACGGGCGATCAGCTTCCGTATGATGTTGGCCATGCAATATCTGCTTGTCGCGCAGATGCTTCGCGTTACATTGGTTATCCTCCCGCTTTTGTTTGGATGGTTGACCATCTCGCCTGCCTTGCTGCTGATCAGCGGTGTTTGGGTAGATCTCGCCTACATTCTTGTTTGCGCTTTGCATCCTTGCGGAGACGATGTCCTGCGTGCTGTGCCGGATCACAGCAAATTTTTCAAGGCGCCTTTAAGGATGCGTCCCGACTGGATATGCGCAACGGTGATCTGCGGTGCATTCACCGCGCTTTCAGCCTGGATTTTGAAGGGAACCGGCGCGGCTCCCCTAGGCTCAGGCTTGTATTTGTACACTTTCCTTGCGCTGTTGGTATCGCAAAGCTGTCTGCTGTGGTGCCTTTTGCGCACCACGGGATCGGCAACCAAGCGTTGGAGAACACATCTGTCTTCGCTGATCGTCATTGGAATTTTGATGGTTATGTTGAGCGGTGTGATCTTTATTTCACCGGTGGCCGCTTGGTTCGGCGCAAACGGCTTGTCGCTTCTTCTTTTGATCATTGCGTTGTTATCGCCCCTCTACCTTTTGGGCAGTTATTTTATCTCTCAATCGTACCGTCCTAAATTGATGCGTACCTTGCGACGAATGTTTGGGAAAAATTCTTCCGCAACAGGAAAGAATCCTTCCGCCGATGAATAAACTGAAATAACATCGTAAGATGAACGTTCGGTTTTGGGAGGTAGGGAAGTGTCGCGCTGTACTACGCTTTCGCTCAGAAAAAAAGAAATTATCAATTTGTGCGATGGCTCACGTTTGGGCTTTGCGACCGATTTTGAGTTTGATCTCAAGTGTGCAACGCTGACCTCTTTGATGGTGCCACGAGGCAGTACGGGCTTTCTTGGCCTCGGTAAAACGGAGTATTTGTTTATCCCTTGGTGCAAAATCGAATGCATCGGGGAGGATACCATCCTTGTGCGATTGACGCCAAATGAAGAGGGGTCTTTGACGTCTTCTGTTTGTCGAGATGAGTGCGAGAGCAAGCGGTGCAAATAAAGTTGCAATGAAATTGTTAACAATTTGTAAATTATAGCACATTCTGTTGAAAATTGGAACGGGATGTGCTATAATTTCTTGTAATTGCGCAAATTACTGTGCAATGCAAAAAAATACACACACATAACGGCGTGCGTTCGGTGCCCGTAAGGGTGATGAGCACGAAAATTATGTGGTGGAAAAAACCGAAGGAGGACATTGAAATGTCTATCATTACCATCAAGCAGCTGCTTGAAGCAGGTGTTCATTTCGGACACCACACCAGAAGATGGAACCCCAAGATGCAGGAGTACATCTTCACTGAAAGAA
>JAZQUX010000282.1:0-3752 GCA_045631585.1 Eubacteriales bacterium
ATTTTTTTGCAAAAGCGCGTTGCGTGACACTTCAGTGAGCGCGGCTTTCTTTAAGCCGTGCTCGCAAAAGCTGAAGTTGCTTGCTTTCGCGAAAAAATGAGTGGAGCGATAGCGGAACGGTTTTCGCGACACGGGTTTCCAAAGGGTATTAGACCCTTTGGCGTGTTTTCTTGGTTCGTTCTTTGCCACGAGGCAAAGAATGAACATAAACATCGCACAGCGCGGCGCGAAGCAGTACGCGCGTCCGTAGGAAAAGACGTGTGAAATTTAGTTTCTCTTCATCTCTCGCCGCAGACATCGTGTGAGCGTAGGAAGGAGAAGATGTAAAACAATCCTTCAAACTTTTTCGAGGTGCCGGGGTGCTTTTTTCAAAAAGTTCCCCTTTCGCCGCTCCTCCTCCCCTTACGACACCAGCGTAAAGCCGGCGGCGACGAGGGCGCGACGGATCTCTTCGATCTGAGCGAAGTCGCGGGTTTCCAGACCGATTTTTAAGTAGCAACTGGAGATAGGCATATTGGCATCGGAGCGTTCGTGGTGAACGCTGACCACGTTACCGCCGCACTGCGAAATAATGCGGCTGACGCCCTCGAGCTGACCGGGCTTATCCTCCAAGGCAATCTGCAAGGTGGAGTTGCGGCCGCTCTTGACCAGACCGCGGGTAATCACGCGAGACAAAATATTAACGTCAATATTACCGCCCGAAACCAGGCAAACCACACGCTTGCCGTGGATGGACAGCTTGCCGAACATCGCCGCGGCCACGCTCACCGCGCCCGCGCCCTCGGCAATCAGCTTTTGCTTTTCAATCAATGCAAGAATGGCCGTCGCAATCTCGTCCTCGGTGACGGTCACAATCTCATCGACATACTGTTCAATCAAGGAGAAGGTCAAATCTCCCGGATGCCGCACGGCGATACCGTCGGCAAAGGTGGCAACCTTGTCCAGCGTGATGGGCTTGCCCTCCAAATGGCTCTTGAGCATTCCCGCCGCGTTTTCGGCTTGCACGCCAAAGACCTTGACCTCGGGACGAAGCTGCTTGATGGCATAAGCCACACCGGAGATCAATCCGCCGCCGCCAATCGGAACAACAACGGCATCAACGCCCTCCAGCTGCTCCAAAATCTCAAGACCAATCGTTCCCTGCCCCGCGATGACTTCCTCGTCGTCAAACGGGTGGATGAAGGTCGCGTGCGTCTCTTTTTCCAGCTCGCACGCGTGAGCATAGGCATCGTCATAGGCGCCCGGAACCAAGCAAACCTCGGCACCCAGCGCGCGGGTGGCCTCGACCTTGGAGATGGGAGCGCCATCGGGCATACAGATCACGCTCTTGATTCCCATGCGGGAGGATGCCAAAGCGACACCCTGCGCGTGGTTGCCCGCACTGCAGGCAATGATGCCGGCGGCGCGTTGCTCCTCGGTCAACTGGCTGATCTTATAGTAGGCACCGCGCAGCTTAAAGCTGCCCGTTACCTGCAAATTTTCTGTTTTTAAGTAAATTTCATTATCGCCGGATAATTTCTGCGCATAAATGAGGTCGGTCTTTCGTGCCACTTGCTTGAGAACATAAGCGGCTTGATAAATTTTATCCAACGTAAGCATATTACTTCTCCTTTGTTTTCATATCATCGATAAATTGTCTTGCTACGCGTCCCGACACGCCGCCATGGCGCAATTCGAATCGATTGGCCTCGCGGCACAAGGTGTCATCGTCCACCGCCAGTCCCTCACGCTCAGCCAGTGCGCGAACGATGGTTAGGTATTCGTTATGGGTGGGGTCGGAATAGTTGATGGACAGACCAAATCTCTCCGCCAAGGACAGCTTTTCTTCCATGGTGTCCGAGCGGTGGATATCGCCGTCGTGCTCCATATCCCCGCGATCCTTCCACGTCTCGCGGATGAGGTGGCGGCGGTTGGAGGTGGCATAAATGAGGATGTTCTCGGGACGAGTTTCAACGCCGCCCTCGATGACGGCCTTGAGATATTTGTACTCGATCTCATGCTCCTCAAAGGAGAGGTCGTCTATATATATAATGAAACGATAATTTCGTTTCTTGATGACAGAAATCACAGAGGACAACAACCCAAACTGGTGCTTGTAGATCTCGATCATGCGCAAGCCGTCCTCAAAATATTCGTTGAGAACTGCCTTGATGCTGGATGATTTTCCCGTGCCGCTGTCGCCGTACAGGAGCACGTTATTGGCGCGCCGCCCCAGCACAAACGCATGGGTGTTCTGTTTGAGCTGCCCCTTTTGATGCTCGTAACCGACAAGATCGGACAGAAGAATCTTATCCGCGTTCTGCACGGGCAAAAATTCGCATCCGCCGTCGCCTTCCGAAATACGGAACGCGCGATTCATACCGAACATACCCACGCCGCGCTCGCGGTAGTAGGCGGTCAGGCTGTCAAACATTTCGTCGGCGTTGCTCGCCGCGGCCAGGCGGTCGCGCAGGCGGCGGATATGTAAGCTGACGTCGGCGTTATACAGGCAGTCGCGCTTGGGGATGGCGGTATAGTCGGTCAAGATGGAAAAGACGTTGGTTCCGAGCTTTTGTTCCCACGCGGAAAAATCGTAGTGGAACAGCTCGTGGAAAATCGCCAAGTCTTGTTTGGCCAGCAAATTGATGCTACCGCCGGTCGAGGCGCCGACACGCTCGCAGGTGAGCGAAAAGCTGTTTTCGTTCATGACGAGATGGTAGGTCAGATAGCACTGCCAGAGGTTTTGGTCAAAGCCATAGGCGGTGGAGAGGTCAAGGAGTTTTTTGACGATATCGTGGACGCCGCGACGGGCGTAATCGGGATCAAAATCTTCCTCGTCTGCGCGCTCCATGACGAAGGCTAAATTTTCAAGGATAGAATCTTTATTCGGGGTGGTGTATAGAAGGAGGTTGTTGATTAAATGGTACATTTTGTCCTCCGGGGGTAGGGTTTTGGTGTGGCTAAAGTTTTTACAACTGCGTAGACGGACGCGCGGTGAGATCTAATTTTTTTTACAACTACTTCTACGGACGATCATACTGCGAGCCTTCGGCTCGCGCTGATCTGTGCGGCATGGATGCCATTTCTTTGCCTCGTCGCAAAGAAATGGCGAAAGAAAAGACGCCAAGACGTTCCCTCTTGGATCTCCCTCCCTTTGCCGCTCTGCAAAGAATACAGAGGAGAAAAACATAAAAATTTTTCGTGCATCGCTCGCCGCGAAGTTACCACGAGCGGCAGGCGTAAAAAAGCAAAATATTTTGCTAAAATAGGGTGCGTAAAACAAGAGCAAAAAGTTTTACAAAGGTGCGTTGCGTGACACTTCCGTGTTTGCAAGTTTCTTTAACTTGCAAACGCAAAGGCTGAAACTGCTCGTCTTCGCGAAAAAATGAGAGAAGCGATAGCGGAACGGTTTTCGCGCTCGGGGGGGGGTTCTAAGGGGCTTGCCCCTTAGTGCCTTTTCTTCGCCTATTCTTTGCGGCAAGGCAAAGAATAGCCATAATCCTCATCAGCGCGGCGCGAAGCTGTACGCGCGTCAAAAGAAGAAGATGTGTGAAATTTAGCTAATTTTTTGCGATTTTGTAGCCGACCGCGCGGACAATATTCTTTCGTGGGGTTTTCATGCCCCTACTGATCCAAAACAAAAGGAGAATCACTTGCGTGATTGTCCTTTTGTTTTGGCGCGGCGTAAGGGATTCGGACCCCCCACCTTTTGGTTCGTAGCCAAACACTCTATCCAGCTGGGCTAACGCCACACACGTCGGTTTCCCCCACAG
>JAZQUX010000283.1:0-6068 GCA_045631585.1 Eubacteriales bacterium
TCCGACTTCACTACAACACCTTCTGCTTCGGCGGTGTGTTGGACGGCAACGGCCACACCATCTCCGGTATGACCATCAAGATCGATGCCGACGATGCAATCCTCCACACAGATAACACCGAGATTTTCTTTGGTCTCTTTGCTGCCACGGCCGGCTTCAGCAAGTATGCAGGCGTGGAGAATGGTCAGCTTCTGCGTGATGACTATGGCGTCATCAAAAATCTTACCGTGAAGGACTTCACGATTGATGTCACCTACCGTGACCTTGCCCGGTCTGCTAAGATTTATGCAGGCGGCATCGCGGCTCTGTCTACCGACAGCAAGATTATCAACTGTAAGTCGGAGGGCGGCAAGATTAACATTCAGGTTCAGAAGCTTACCGGTAAGGACGACTTTGCAACCACTTCCATTCATGTGGCCGGTCTGGTGGGTCTGTCCCGCGACGCCACGTTTGAGAATTGTTCCAGCACCACCACCATCAACGTCCGCAAGAATCTTACGGAGAGTAATATCCTTGAGTTCCAGACCGACGCGCTGGTGAATAAAACCGCAGGTATGGACGAAACCACCATCAAGAACAGCAAGGGCACCGGCAAGGTGACTGTTACTGACGGCGAGCCCCTGGCGTCTACGTCAAAGTTCGTTGATGTGCAGACTACTGACTGGTTCTTCAAGCCTGTGGAGTGGGCGGTCAGTCAGGCTATTACCACCGGCACCTCTGCCACAACCTTCCATCCCGGTCAGGACTGTACCCGTGCCCAGATTCTTACCTTCCTGTGGCGTGCTGTGGGAGCGCCTAATCCCACCATTGCAAACCCGTTCACCGATGTAACGACCACCGACTGGTTCTATAAAGCTGCTCTATGGGCATACAGTAAGGGAATGGTTACCGGCGACAAGTTTGAAGGCAACACCCCCTGTACCCGTGAGGCCACCGTTATCTACCTGTGGCAGTACGTGGGCTCGCCTGCGACCGAGGTGACCAACAAGTTCACCGATGTGCCTGCCGATGCTGCCTGCGCGCAGGCTGTGGCGTGGGCGGTCAGCAAGGGTGTCACCACCGGCACCTCCGACACCACATTTTCCCCCGGCGCGATCTGCAACCGTGGGCAGATCGTTACCTTCCTGCAGCGTGCCATCGGTACCCCTGTCAATACCAAATGATGGGAGTCTGCAACTCTTAAGGAGGAACGAAAATGAGAAAAATGAAGCGCTTTGTCTGCCTGTTTCTGTGCCTGTGTATGGTCGTTTCTCTGACGACTATGCAAGCCTCGACGGCCAGCTATGTCAATAAACTTACCATCAGCGTTACAAAACCCTACGTGGGTGATGCGCCCGCCAAAGCAAGACCCTCATCTTCCAATGTCAGTTATGAGGTTGTTGACACCCAATGGGAGGGCGAGCTGGATGCCGACGGTCGCTTCAAGAGCGGCGAGAAGTACACTGTCATCGTCACCATCGGCATGAAGGAGGACGTGGAGAAGTACTTCCTAAAGAGCAACGACCCCGGTAACTACACCATCAACAGCAAAACTGCGACCATAGTGTCCCACAGTCGCATGAAGGTGGTTCTCAGCTATACGTTTGAGAAGGCCGAGCCTGTCAAGAAGCTGGGTGCCTCCAGCTACACCATTGCTGCCCCCGTGGCCGGCGAGATGCCCACCTATCTGGGGGACAACGATCGACTGATTCGCAAGCAGGAGTGGCTGGGTATCTTCAATGCTGATGGCTCCTTCAAGGTCGGCGAGATCTATACCTCTCGCATAACCCTCACTGTGAAGGATCCCTCCACCACTCAGCTGAACTACGTGTCCGGTGAGAGAATCATCGTCAACGGTCACGCAACGGAACTGATCGCGAGCAACTCCACATCTGTGACGTTCCAGTTCCGCTTCGCTCCCGTGGCGGAGAAGGTGGCTGCTGTGCCCGATGAAGATGGCGTGCTGTGCAAGGCTGACTTCTATTATGTTCCTGCCAAGGTTGGCGAGAAGCCTGTTTACGACATCTCTGTGGCGCAGAGTGATGCGCTGTATATCACCGATGTGGAGTGGAGCGGCGTCTTTGATGAGAACGGATGCTTTAAGGCTAAGACGGGTTATACTCTGCAATTCACTGTCAACGTACGGGATGGTGTCAACATGACCATCCCCGGCGGTTCCGCTGTCAACTACCGGGACTATTTTATCAACGGTGAACGGCTGACTGTTACCTTCGACAGCGGCAACAAGCCCAGCATGAAGTTCAGCACAAATGTAGAGGTTCCCCTCCCTCCCGGCGTGGTGGATATGGAGGAGGTCTACACTCAGGAACAGGCCGACGCGGTTGGTAATGAAATAAATGCCTGCGATGTTATCATCACACCTGCCGTTATCGATGAGTTCCTCGCGTTGGAGCATCCGTCGAATGTGAAATATTACATCGAGAACGGTCTGGTGGCTACATACCATGGTGAAATTCCCAATATCGGTTATGCTACCCGACTGCTGGTGGATGTTCCCCTTGATAATCAGGGTGAGAGAAGCGGCGGCGCCGTATTGGATTATTATCCCAACCTGACGGAAGTCTGGCTTAGCCCTGATATGGATGTGAGTAAATGGGTCGATGGTATAGTCGGTCACACTGCTTTTGCCTATGAATACACTGACCGTGGCCCCAACAGCTGGGACTTCGTTCTCTATATCTCCGGCGATAAGTATCCCGAGGGATACAATGACGTGTCGGCGTTCTTCCGTGTTCGCCTTTACTACGGCGATGTGTACGAGGCTTTTGAGCAGGGCGGCGACGTGGCCGGTCACGATTGGTGCACCAAGCATGAGTACACCAAGAAGATCATGACACCCGACCGCATCTGCAAGTATGCCACCTGCCAGAATGCCACATGGTTCTGGTACTCCTGCCAGCATTGCGGCAAGCCTGAGCGAAACGACAACCACGTTTTCAAAACGATCTTTACTTATACCGATTATTATACTGCCGGGTGGGATGTTTCGGCCACCGACGTTACCGGTATCATCGAGCACAGCCGAATCAATGTTATCGACGAAAAGTACTTCATCGGCTACAATGCTGACGGTGATAAGCTCTACGCCCAATCCTGCCGTTGGTGCGGAGCCAGCTCGAAGGATATAGAGCTCTGTCTGGATTTGACTGAGGAGCGTTATCTGTATGAAACGAGCTATAAGCCGGAAACTGATCTCAAGAGCTATCAGGAGGTAGCCAGAAAGGGCTGGGAGAAGAATGTGCTGCCTCGCTATCTGTCCAGCACCAGCGCAGAGCCCCCGGTCGGCTACTTCGTGGTTGAGAGCGAAAAAACAGTTACCGCCACGACGTCCACCTGGGCTGCCAACGAGGTAAAGTGGGCTGCGCAGAGTGATCTTATCGACTTTGCTCTGCTGGGCAATGACTATACCAAGGAGATCACTCGCCTGCAGTTCTGCTCCGTGGTCGTTAGAATGGCGGAGAAGCTCTTGGGTGAGGAAATTGCCCCTGCTGCTGCAAATTCTTTCACCGACACCGACAATCTCTATGCACTGAAGGCAGTTGCGGCCGGCATCACCAAGGGTGTGGGCGACGGAAGGTTTGATCCCAACGGCACCTTGACCCGTGAGCAGATGGCTACCTTCGTCTACCGCGCGCTGATGTACGTTCGCGACAACTCTGATGTTCGCTTCACCATCTATGAGCCTTCGCTGGAAAGTTACAGCGATTACAAGCAGATCGACAGCTGGTATTGGGATGCTTTCGGGTTCATGAACGCCCTGGGGCTTATTAAGGGAACAAGCAGCACCGTACTGAACCCCGACGGCAAGTGTACCATCGAGCAGGCTCTGCTGGTGGCCTATCGCAGCCTGTCCGCAGATAAGATCGGTTGGTATCAGTGCACCGATTGGGACTGGGATGGCGATGCCTACTTCCTCGTGCCCAACGAAATTATCAAAGATATGTTCGTCGGCGTGTGTCATGCCATCGGCGACCGTGTTTGGGTCAGCGGAGTTGAGGGGACGTTTGTTCTTTGGCTGAAGGTGGAGTCCCGCGACTCCGACCGCTCCAACACCACCATGTATCTGCCTGCATCCGAGTTCAAGCCCATCAAGGATCTGATGGAAGGTGACGCTGAGCTGTACGATAAGTACGTCCCCTAATAAAACACAACAATAAACACAATCCCGCCCCGTATCGCTTGCAGCACAAGCGGTACGGGGCGGTACAGATTTTACTAAAACCCCACACAGCACCGTCTGACGCAATGCCAGACGGTGCTGTGTGGGTTTAATCCCTTATATAGGATAATGTAGAACAACAATTTGTGTTCAAATGCGTTATAACATCAACATCCGTCTGCAAAAAATTTCCGAAAGCAGCAATCGAATATTTTTTTCGACAATGCACAAGCTATGGTTGCGACAAGGGATGACAGATCCGTGATCCCAAACGCATTATCATTGGAGAAGGAGAAATTCAATATGTCTAAGAAGAACAACCGCATCAACGTTCCCGAGGCACGTGAGGCTATGGACAAGTTCAAGATGGAGGCAGCAAACGACCTTGATGTACCCACGCCATCTTAAAACAAATCAAATTTTACTTAACGAACCGGCCTGAAAAACACCCTGTACTGCTTGGTATGTGCCATGTAGTACGGGGTGTTTTTTCTGTGCGAAGTTTCTGATAAACAATGTCGAAGTTGATAGCTACTTTGGAATGAAAGTCTTCGCCCAGATCGATCTTTGACGATCAATTCTATAGTTTGATACATAAATTAAATCAGACTTCCATTCGCCCGCTGCGTTTTCCATGTGATCCATACGACGGCGAGTATTGATTAGCCATTCCAAATGGTTTATGTCTTCTACTTTTGACAATAAACATTATAGCATAAAAAGTGTGAATTGCGATTGTTTTTTGATTTCTTGCTGAATTAAATCATGTGAATAGATCAAAATGGATCGGATGCAGCGGGACGTCGTTCCAACCGTACCGCGCGCCGCAGATTGGCGCGACAGAAACAGCGATTACTGATTCTTCAAATGCTGTTTGCAGAGGAGATCGCAAAAGTAGATCCCGGGTTCTTTGCCCGTATGCAGGAAAGCGGATTGCTTCCGGAGGATAAAACCGGTAGCGTATTCTCGGTGTTCGCGGATGACCGATTTACAGACAGAGAATATCACAGACGGTATCCGACAGTTTATCATCTTCGCCGCGAACTGATGAACACAACCGAGGTGCAGGATGTTCGACTTGTGTTTCTTGCGCTGCATCACATTTTTAAGAACAGAGGACATTTTCTCTATGAAACCGCAGACAGCGGGGAGATGATTACGGTAGAGTCTGCTTTTAAGGAGTTGAATCAAGACCTTCGAGTTCCGTGTTCCGTACTATGTCGGTCCGTTGAATAGTGCATCTCCCCGCAATTGGGCGGTTCGTTTTGCGGGGAAAGAAAACGAAAAGGTATATCCTTGGAATTTTGAGACCGTAGTGGATACAGAAGGGTCTGCCGGAAAATTCATTGAGGATCTGATCGGATTGTGCACCTACACGGGTGAAAAAGTACTCCCTAAAGATTCACTGCTGTACAGCGAGTATATGCTGCTCAATGAAATGAACATGCTGCGGGTCAATGGCAAGCCGATCCCTCCTCAAATCAAGCGGAATATGCTGCAGCATTTCTTCTATGATATGCAAGGCAGAGTAACAAAAAAGAGGATCCGAAGCTATCTGCTGGCGGAGGGACATATTACCGAAACGGATGAGATCAGCGGCATTGATAACACGGTTAAAACTTCTTTGAAGTCTTACCATGATTTTCGAAGCATTCTGGATCGTACCGGAGATGTGACGATGGTGGAGAGTATCATCCGCAGTATCATCGTATTCGGAAACGACAAGGCAATGCTGCGGCGTTGGCTGAAAAACAACACTCATGACCTGACTGATGAAGATATTAAAAGTATCTGCCGTCTAAAGTACAGTGATTGGGGGCGGCTGTCTGAAACTTTGCTGACAGGAATAAAATGTCCCGACAAAAATGGCGTAGAGAAGTCGGTTATGGAGTTTCTGAATGAGACGGAT
>JAZQUX010000284.1:0-9019 GCA_045631585.1 Eubacteriales bacterium
CCCTCCCCTACCAAGAAAGCAACACATTTTGCTCCCCATATCTGCCGCGCGTGGTGGCAAGGCGGGGAGAGAAAAGGAAAACTAAATTTTCTGCATCTTCCTCTACAGCCTCGCACAGCTGCGCGCGCTCGGTGTGCTGCCTTTGTGTTCATTCTTTCTCATTCAAGAAAGAACGAACCAAGAAAACGGACTAAGGGGTCTAATACCCCTTAGAACCCCCCGAGCGCGAAAACAGTTCCGCTATCGCTCCACTCATTTTTTCGCGAAGGCAAGCATCTTCAGCTTTTGCGAGCACGGCTTAAAGAAAGCCGCGCTCACTTGAGTGGCACGCAACACGCTTTTGTAAAAACTTTTTGCCCTTGTTATACGCGCCCTATTTTAGCAAAATTTTCTGCTTTTTACGCCTGCCGCTCGTGTTGACCACGCGGCGAGCGATGCACTTAAAACGTATATGTTTTTCTCCTTTTCCTCTTTGCAGAGCGGCAAAGGAGCAGATTCCAAAGGCGGCAGCCTTTGGCTCGTTTCTTGGTTACTTCTTGTCGAGCGACAAGAAGTAACATAAACGCACAGCGCGCCGCGTTGTGGCGCGCCTATCCGGCTACGAAGTTGTAAAAAATTAGATCTCACCACACATCCGGCTACGCAGTCGTAAAAAAACAACCCCGCAAAATCCACAAAAATCCCTCCCCCTTTTTGTCGCTTTCGCCGTTTTTTAAAAATGTTGAAAAACATCGAAAATACCGTTGATTTTATCCGAAAAATATGATACAATATGCTATGCGCTATGCGTGTATTAAATATATGTAATATTTTGCATTTTCGTGCAAAAAAAGGACTCAATCAATGATATGTGATTTGCAAAAAGCGAGCTTGCTCAAACGCGCCTCCGCTTTTCTTTTAGACCTCATCCTTTTGTGCATCCTCACCGCCGGCGCCGCCTTCGGCATCTCCGCCCTGACCGGCTACGACACCTACAGCGACCGCATGGATGCCCTGCAAACCCAGTACGAGCAACAGTACGGCGTCTCCTTCGATATCTCCGAGCAAGACTACGCCAAGCTGGATGAAACACAAAAACAACAATTCGACGAAGCGCAAAAAGCCTTCACCCAAAACGACGAGGTGATCTACCTGTATAACATGCAGATCAACCTCATCCTGCTCATCTCGTCGATCAGTATTCTCGCGGCCTACATCATTTTGGAGCTGATCATTCCCATCTGCTTCAAAAACGGCCAGACCGTCGGCAAAAAAATCTTTGGTATCGCCCTGATGCGCACCGACGGCGTCAAGCTGTCAGGCGTGGCCCTGTTTGCCCGTACCATTTTGG
Source organism: Eubacteriales bacterium (assembly GCA_045631585.1). Taxonomy (GTDB): domain Bacteria; phylum Bacillota; class Clostridia; order Oscillospirales; family CAG-272; genus SIG644. The sequence goes on from JAZQUX010000284.1 coordinate 1,331, forward strand.
GTAAGTACACCATAGAAACCATGGTTCCTTTGTATATCATCCTGATGATCGCGGTTGGCGCGATGGGATTGACGGGTACCATCGTTCTTTTCCTGATCTTGGTGCTCCAGATCGGTCTGATTATCATCACCAAAACCAACTCAGCCATCCACGACGTGCTGGCTGTGACCGTTGCCGTCGATCTCGCCTCCCAGATGATTTTCGAATCCGAAGAGGCCAAAATCGAATACAAAAAGAAGATTCATGCCGAGCAGGTCGAATCGGCGAAATACTAATCTTGATAAGCAATACAAAAAATATATCAATGCACTTATGTAAGAAAGGGATTTTGTATGAAGGTTGTTTTGCAAAATTTAACCAAGATCTTCCCCAGCCGCAACAAAAAATCGGGCGAGGAGGTTGTTGCCGTCAATGATTTCACGTTTGAAATCCCGGACGGTAAGCTCATCGGCTTGCTCGGCCCCTCGGGTTGTGGCAAAAGTACGACGCTGTATATGATCAGCGGTCTGCAGAAGCCCTCGGGCGGTAAGATCTTCTTCGGCGATGACGACGTCACCGATTTGACCCCCGAAAACAGAGGAATCGGCCTTGTCTTCCAAAACTATGCGCTGTATCCTCACATGACGGTCAAGCAAAACATTATGTTCCCCCTGCAGAACCTCAAGGGCGCGGACAAAATGACCAAGGAGGCCATGCTGGAGAGAGCCTACGAGGCTGCTCGCCTGGTTCAAATCGACGAGCTGATGGATCGTAAACCCAGCGAGTTGTCCGGCGGTCAGCAGCAGCGTGTGGCCATCGCCCGTGCGCTGGTCAAAATGCCCCGCGTGCTTCTGTTGGACGAGCCGTTGTCCAACCTGGACGCTCGTCTGAGACTGCAGACCCGTGAAGAAATCCGCAGAATTCAGAGAGAAACCAAGATCACGACCGTGTTCGTTACCCACGACCAGGAAGAGGCCATGAGTATTTCGGATATGATCGTCGTCATGAAGCTGGGTGTCGTTCAGCAGATCGGCAAGCCCCAAGAGGTCTATGACAATCCCGTCAACCTGTTCGTTGCCAAGTTCCTCGGAACTCCCCCCATCAACGTGTTCGAGGGCGAGATCAAGGGCGGCAAGCTGTTCATCGGCGGTGAGGCTGTGCTTGACGTTGCCGACGTTGAGGACAAGCCGGTATTCGTCGGTATCCGTCCCGAGGGCTTCATCCCCGCGGAGAACGGCGCGATGAGCTGCAAGCTGTCCGGCGTGGAAGTGATGGGCCGCGACGTCAGCGTTGTCTCCTCCAACCCCGCGATGCTCTCTCCCTCCATCCGCTCCATCATCGACGCCGATTTCAAGGTCGATGCCGCGGCCGAGACGGTCAAGTTCAACCTCAAGCCTCATAAGGTATTCCTGTTCGATCACGAAAACGAGCAGAGAATTTATTTCGGCCATCAGGTCGCTTCCGCAGCGAAGGAGAACTGATATGAACGGAACAGCGATTAAAACAATCTCGCAAGGGAACAAACGCCCCTTCCTTCAACGCATCAAATTTGATAAGTGGAAGGCTTGGATTTATCTGTCTCCCGCCATCATCCTGCTTCTCATCTTTACGGTATGGCCCATTTTCAACACGATTCGTATGTCGTTGCTGGAAAATTACAAGTCCATGGAAGCCGTAAGAGGTGCGACCTTTTCGTTTGGTCTTGCCAACTTCAAGCAGGTCATTCAGTATGAGTACTTTATTGACTGCTTGGTCAACACCATGCTGCTGTGCGTACTGACGGTTCCGATTTCCACCCTTTTGGCACTGATCATCGCCGTTTGTCTGAACGCCATCAAGCCATTCCAGCGCTTGCTGCAGACCATTTTCTTCTTGCCCTACGTCACCAACTCCATCGCCATCGGTATGGTATTCGCCGCTATGTTTAATATGATCGGTAATAACTTCGGCGGTCAAAACGAGCTGATTATTACGGCGGGTATCATCAACAACGTCATTGAATTCTTTGGCGGTGACAAGATCAACTGGATCAACGCCGGTTCTTCCTATATGGCCAACATGGTTGTTATGGTGGTGTACATCGTGTGGAATGCCTTGCCCTTTAAGATTCTCGTCCTTTTGGGCGGTCTTCAGGGCGTCAACAAGCAGTATTACGAAGCCGCTAAGGTGGACGGAACCTCCCGTTTGCGTACCTTCGGCCGTATCACGGTGCCGCTGCTCTCTCCCATGATCACCTACGTCGTTATCACCGGCTTTATCGGCGGATTTAAGGAATATTCCAGCATTGTCGGTATCTTTGGCGACGATATGGGACCGACGGGTGACGCGGGACGACTCAACACCATGGTCGGATTTATCTACGACGCGCTGGATGGACACCAAGGACGCGCCAGTGCCGCCGCTTTGATCTTGTTTGGTATCATCTTTGTCGTTACCATGCTGAATCTTTATATCAGCAAGAAGAAGACGCACTATTAAGGAGGTAACGAGATATGGCTGAACAAAACATCAAAATCATGCAGGAACGCAACATCGAGAAAGTCAACCAGCGTCAGCGCATCACTAAGATCCTGGTCAAGACCATGCTGTATGCCTTCCTGGTTCTCATGGCAATCATCATTATTTTCCCCTTCTACTTCATGCTCATTTCCTCCGTGAAAACGTTGGTAGAGTATAAAGAGCCCATTCAGACGCTGTGGCCCAGATTCTTCCTGTTTAGTAACTATAGGGATGCTTTCAATACCGCGAACCTGGGCAGACTGTTCTTGAACACCATGTACGTCGGTATCGTTTCCACCGTGCTTTCCTTGATCATCACCGTGCTGACGGCGTTTGCCTTTGCCCGCTTGGAGTTCAAGGGCAAGAATGCCATGTTTGCTGCACTGTTGGCAACCATGATGATCCCCGGTGAGCTGTTTACCATCACCAACTACGTTACGGTCAACAACTTTGGTTGGATTTCCACCTACACCGTTTTGATCGTCCCCTTCCTTGTCAGCGTGTTCTACATCTACCTGCTTCGCCAGAATTTCTTGCAGAGTCCCAACGAGCTGTATCTGGCCGCCAAGGTGGACGGAACCAGTGACCTCAAGTATCTGTGGAAGGTCATGATCCCTCTGGCTCTGCCTTCCCTGATTTCCATCACCATCCTGAAAATGATGGGTGCATGGAACTCCTATGTCTGGCCGCGTTTGGTCGCCAACGACGACGCGCACCGACTGATCACCAACGGTTTGCGTAACGCCTTTACCGAATCGACGGGTGACGTTAATATTCCTCAGCAGATGGCCGCCGTTGCCTTAGTATCGGCTCCTCTGTTCTTGGTCTTCGTCTTCCTTCGTAAGTACATTATGAAGGGCGTTTCCAGAAGCGGTATCAAGGGTTAATGCCTTGACGCTTCTCTACCTCCGCCCGCAAGCGCGGGCGGGGATAAGATAATAACAGTCCCCCCGACTGATTATTATAAATAAAAAATGTTTTGAAAAAGAGAAAGAGAGGAAACTACCATGAAAAGAAGAATCGTATCGCTTTTGCTGGCTCTCGCACTTCTCCTGACGGGCCTTTTGACCTTTGCCTCCTGTGGCAACAACAAGGGTCCTGCACAGGATCTGTCCGAGTTTAGCTTCGACACCAGCAAAGAAGTGACCATTACCTTCTATCACACCATGGGCGAGGCTCTGCGCGCCGTACTGGATCAGTACATCGTAGAGTTTAACAAGCTGTACCCCAACATCATCATCAAGCACGAGCAGGTTGGTGGCTACGACGATGTTCGTAACCAGATCGAGACCGAGATCACGGTCGGCAACCAGCCCAACATCGCATACTGCTATCCTGACCACGTTGCCGTTTACAACGTAGCAGACGCAGTTCAGACGCTGGACAACCTGATCGCTTCCACCGAAGTGATCACCCGCGCAGACGGTACCACCGAGGTACTGGGTCTGACCCAGCAGCAGATCGATAACTTCATCGACGGCTACTACAACGAAGGTAAGCAGTACGGTGACGACAAGATGTACACGCTGCCTATGTCCAAGTCCACCGAGGTCTTCTACTACAACAAGACCTTCTTCGATGCCAACGGCCTGACTCCTCCTAAGACCTGGGACGAGCTGGAAGCTCTGTGCAAGAGAATTAAGGAAATCGATCCCGACTGCATCCCTCTGGGTTATGACTCCGAGGCCAACTGGTTCATCACCATGTGCGAGCAGTACGGTTCTCCCTACACCAGCGCCACCGGCGACCACTTCCTGTTTGACAACGAGACCAACCGCAATTTCGTGGCTAAGTTCCGTGAGTGGTACCAGAAGGGCTACGTAACCACCCAGGAAATCTCCGGCGGTTACACCTCCGCTCTGTTCACCAAGAGAGATTCCGAGGCCGGTAAGTGCTATATGTGCATCGGTTCTTCCGCAGGCGCAAACCACCAGATCCCCAAGGATTCCGATACCGGTGAATTCTACTTCGAGGTAGGCATCGCTTCCATTCCTCAGGTCAACGCAGAAGCTCCCAAGGTCATCTCTCAGGGTCCTTCTCTGTGTATCTTCAAGAAGGCAGATTCTCAGGAAGTTCTGGCTTCTTGGCTGTTTGTGAAGTACCTGACCACCACTGTTGAATTCCAGGCTGCGTTCGGTATGGCCTCCGGCTACGTTCCCGTACTGGAGAACGTAACTGATGTTCCCGCTTACGCTAACAGACTGGCAAAGGCTGACGGTTACGCCAACCTGGCTCTGTTGTCCACCAAGGTTTGCTTGGATCAGGCAGATGCTTATTACACCTCTCCCGCATTCAACGGTTCTTCCACCGCTCGTGAAGAGGTCGGTAAGCTGATGCAGGCTTGCTTCACGACCACGGAAAGCGACGTTGCCGCTGCCATCAAGAAGGCATTTGAGAAGGCTGTTGCTGAGTGCATCTACCAGGCAGGTTAATTTATGAATCATTGTTTTTGGCGCAGTGCGCGAGTGTCGGCTTTTTTGCTGGCACTCGTGATGCTGCTGACAAGCTTTGTGGCTTGCGGCTCCAAAACCGAGGCCCCCGCCAATGACGGAACCCCTCAGATCGAGCACGTCGATTATGTGGCTGCCACCAAGCTGGACATGACCAGCACCAGCCGCAAGATCGAAGCCACCATCAAGTCGTACATCGACGGCGACACCACCCATTTTTATGTCGATCCCTCTGCTGATTTCCCCGAGGGCGTTGTCAAAGCAAGATACCTTGCCATTGATACGCCGGAATCGACGGGACGCATCGAGGAATGGGGTAAAAAGGCCGCCGCCTTTACCAAGGAAACGCTGAAGAATGCCACTGCTATCATGCTGGAGTCGGATACCGATGTCTGGAATAAGGACAGCAACGGAAGACATCTGCTTTGGATTTGGTACAAGGCAGAGGAAAACGGCGAATGGCGTAACCTGAACATCGAGATCCTGCAAAACGGCTACGCCGTTGCGTCTAATTCGGGCCAGAACCGCTACGGTACGACCTGTATGGCCGCGCTCAATCAGGCAAAGGCTGAAAAGCTGTACGTCCATTCGGATGAGCTGGATCCCAACTTCCCCTACGGCGCCGCCACCGAGATCACCATCAAGGAGCTGCGCATCAACCGTGAAGCCTACGAAGGTCAAAAGGTTGCCATCGAGGGCGTCATCGTTCAGGGTGGTTCCACCATTTACCTGGAGCAGTATGACGAGGAAGACGGACGCAGCTATGGCGTTCAGGTCTACCTTGGCCACACGCCTCCCGTCGGCACCTCCGACTTCTTGCTGGTGGGCAACCGCGTTCGTATCGTCGGCTCCTTCCAGTATGCGGAGGTTGTCAACGCTTATCAGATTGCCGGTATCGTTTACGATCCCATGAAGCCGGACAATCCTGCTAACACCTGCCTGATCGAAACCTCCCAGCCCGTTCCCTACACCGAGATCGTCGATCTCGTTGACTTTACCACGGGCAAGACGGACTATGTTGTAGGCGAGGAAACAATTTCTATCGCCAACAATGAGCTCGCCCTGTACACCTCCGTTTCCCTGAAGGGCCTGACGGTGGTGGATACCTGGACGACGCAAAACGGCGACAATGCCGGTGCCATTTCGCTGACCTGCGAAAAGGACGGCGTTCGCATCACCATCCGTACCATCAAGCTTTACGATGCGGACGGACTTGTGACGGCAGATCGCTTTATGGGCAAGACCATTGATATCTGTGGTATCGTGGACTCCTATACCTCCGAGGGCGCACAAAGCGCTCAGATTCAAATCAAGGTGTTCAAGCTGAGCGCCATCGTTATCCATTGATTTAATTTTTCAAAATTAAATAAATTAAAACAAATTTTCTTTAAGGAGAAACAACATGAAAAAGCTTCTTTTGCTTGCTCTGGCTCTCGTTTTGTGCCTGTCTTTGTTCATCGCTTGCGGTGAAAAGACACCCGAGACGCCCGACGTAACCTACAACGTCGAAGCTGCCGCAACTTACGTATTCAACCTTTACAAGAACAAGGGCCCCGTTACCCCGGCTGACTTTGAGGTTACTGCCAAGGCTCAGGTTTCCGGCGTCAGCTACGACGTTGAGTGGACCGCTACCGAGGGTGTTACCCTTGTAAAGAAGGATGAAAACACCTACACCGTTGATATCAACGAAAAGACCGCTGAGGCGTATGAGTACACGCTGACCGCAACGATCAAGGCCGGCGACGGTACCACCGCTACCAAGACCTTCACTTTCTCTGTTCCCGCATATTCGCTTATGACCTGGGAGCAGTACATTGCTGCTGCTGCCGGCGACACCATTACCTCCGTTGAGGGTGTCGTTACGGGTATGGTTTCCAAGTCCGCAGGCTCCTCCTACAACTGCATCTTCATGCAGGATGCTACCGGCGGCGCTTACTACGTCTACGGTATGGCAAAGGATCCCATCGCTGATCTTAACATTGAGATCGGTATGACCGTTGCTGTTTCGGGTATCAAGGATATCTACTCCGGTACGCACGAGATCAAGGAAGCAACCGTAACCATCGTTTCCGCTGAAAAGACTCCCGTAGCTCCTATTGACTACACTGAGATCTTCACCAATGCTTCCGCACTGACCGACGCTGCTCTTGTTACCAAGCAGTCCAGCCTGGTTACCATCAAGGGCGTTGAGATCTCCGGCCAGAATCTGGAGCAGGGCTATCTGTACTTCAAGCTGGCCGACAAGGAGGCTTACTTGCGTATCTCCGGTTCTACTCTGGCATTCCCCTCGGCTGATAAGGATGCTTTCATCGCTACTCACGCTGAGAAGAAGGGCTGGCTGGCAGACGTAACCGGTATCATCTCCATCTATAACAACGCATTCTACCTCGTTCCCGTTTCTACCGATGCCTTCAACTATCTGAACAAGATCGAGAAGACCCCCGCGCAGATGATCGAGGATGAGTTTGCTGCTCTGAACGTTCCTACCTCCATCTCCAAGGATATGGTTGTAGAGCTGCCTTTGGCAGGTGCAACCTATGCTGACGTTAAGTTTGCATGGACCATCGACGACACCAACTACACCATCGGCGAGGATGGCAAGGTTGAGTTCAAGCTGGGCGCTGCTGCCGCTACCGTTAAGCTGACCGTTACCGCTACCTGCGGTGAGGCTACCGCTACCAAGGAGATCACGGTTAATATCTCTGCTAATATGGTTCTCTCCACCACCAAGCCCTACATTCCTTCCCTGTTCCAGGCTAAG
>JAZQUX010000285.1:0-8701 GCA_045631585.1 Eubacteriales bacterium
TCAGCAAGCTGGCTGATATCATCAGCCTGATGGTAACGGTGGAAGAGACGGCATCTTCCGAACCTACTGATCCGCATCTTGCCACTTTTACCTTTGGTGAAAATGGTGATGCTGCGCACGAAGACGGTTCCGATCTGGGTGCTGAGGCAACTTACACCGAGGGCGATTACACGTTGGCGCTGGTCAACATGAGCAAGGTTTACGGCAACGCGTTTGATGCTGCCGGCACCTCTTGCCTCAAGCTTGGCACCGCTAAGGTGGTTGGTACGTTTACCTTTACAGTGGCAGATGATGTCAATACGGTAGTGATTCGTGTCGCTGCATATAAGGCAAACACCTGCATTTTAAATGTCAATGGTGAAGATTACAGCATTGAAGCCGAGTCCAACGACGGCGAGTATATTGAAATCCTCGTGGATACGGCGGAGACCAAGACGGTTGTTGTTACAACGGTCGAGGGTGGACTTAGAGCCATGATCGATTCTATTTCGTATTACTGCAACTAATATTGACTTGCGAGCCGCATCGAAAGATGTGGCTCGCTCTCTTTGTTGTGAAAAAAGTGTGATATCCATGTGGTTTTTTGCATAAAGACTTGCAAAACGTTACATTTTGTGATAAAATGAGACGTTAACGCTATGTAGATGAGAGGAATCCTATGAAAAAGAGTACGAATAGAATATGGGCAGCGCTGTTGTGCCTGTTGATGATTGGCGCAATGCTTTCGCTGTTTGCTTGCTCGGAGGAAGTACCGCAGCCTTCATGCACAGCGCATACGGATGCCAACGAGGATGGTAAATGTGACACGTGCAGTGCGGAGGTTGAACTGGATGTTTGTGACGATCACATTGATACCGACGGCGATAATCTGTGCGAAATCTGCGGCGCCGTTTGCGTGGACCCTATCGCTGTTACCATTACACTCAAGGATGAAAACGGGGGCGCGATGAAGGATATTTCGTTGACGCTGGTGTTTGACGGTGAGGAAGTTTTGAACACAACGACGGACGCCGAGGGTTGTGTTAAGGCAGAGTTGCTTCCCGGCAAATACATGGTTTGGTTCGAAGGGTTGGCCGATGGCTGGTACGTCGAGGGTAATATGTCGGAAGTTGAATTTTCATCTGACGTTCTTTCGCATGATTTTACGGCCATCGATAATAATCCCGACGGCTCGGAAGAGAAGCCCTACTATGTGGGTGATGAGATTGTGGAACTTTCCATGGCACCGGGTGAGACGTATCATTGCTTTGCTCGCGGAACCAGTACTCGATATCTGGTAGTGGAAGGCTCAATGGCAAAAATCGTCTACGAGGGCAATGAGTATTTGCCTGAGAATGGAGTCATTCGTGTGCTGGTCAAGGGCGCGGAAGATACCAACTCTACTATGCCCTTTACGGTGACCAATACCGGTTCGACTGAGGGCGGGGTGACGATTTACTTTGAATCTTTGCCCGGTACTCAAGGCAAACCCTATCAGGCTCAAGCTGATCAGACGATAACGATTCAAGTGCCGGCAGAAGACGCCGTTTATTACACTTATACCGCGACGGAATCCGGCTATTTGGTCTTGACCAGCACGTCGGCAGACAACAATATTATGATGTACAATACCACGACCTATGTGGTGACATCCTATACAGATGGTGCTAGATGCCTGTATCTGCCTGTCAATGCAGGAGATACGGTTTCGATTACGGTTTCCTCTAAGGGAGCGGCTGAAGTGAACACAGTAGAATTCTCCTTGCATCTGCATGGGGATACTGTGAACGATCCGTTGCCACTTTACGGTAATACCTCTATGCGAATTGATGGCTCGGCTTCGCTTTCTCTGACCTGGATGGGCGAGGAAAAGACGGTCAGCATCGATGTCAGCACCGGATTGACGGTGACGGTCAACGGCACTCAGGTGGAGGCTGCCGGCGGCTCTTGCATTTTCACAGCAAAGCAGGGCGACGCGATCACGATAACCAATACGGCACAGGAGCGTTCGGACGTTGTTCTGTTTGCTTCTTAATCAAAGGATCCCACGGACGTTTTGGCCGTGGGATCCTTTTACTTTGTCTAAAAAATATCAATATATTCCGCCATTGTTGAAACACACCACAAGAAATAGTGGTGTAAATTTAAAAATCAGTGAAAAGAGAGAGCAAAACCATCTTGACAATTTTGTCGTTTTCATGTATACTATCATTGGCTTTGTATGACTGACGGATTTGCGGAGTACCGCATGGGAGTGCAAAGCAGCAATGCCGACCGTCTGGGCGATTCTTTTGATGAAAAGGAGAAACGTATGAAACACACAAATTGGCAAGGTTTCAAAGAGGGCGTCTGGCAGGAGGAAATTAACGTCCGAGATTTTATCCAGACCAACTACCGCGCGTATGAGGGCGATGACAGCTCTTTGTCCGGCCCCACCGCGCGTACCAATGAATTGATGAAAAAGGTGCAGGCGCTCTTTGCGCTGGAGCATCAGTATGGCGGCGTGTTGGATATCGACACGGCAACCGTTTCATCGCTGACAAGTTATACTCCCGGCTACATTGACAAGGCGAACGAGCTGATTGTCGGCTTGCAGACCAACCGTCCCCTCAAACGCGGCGTCAATCCCTTTGGAGGAATGCGTATGGTTCGCAATGCCTGTGAGGCGTACGGCTATAAGCTCAGCCCCAAGGTGGAGGAGGAATTCCGCTTCCGTACAACACACAATGACGGTGTCTTCCGTGCTTACACCGATGAGATGCGCCAAGCGCGTAAGTGCCATGTGATTACCGGCCTTCCCGATGCCTATGGCCGCGGCCGCATCATTGGCGACTATCGCCGCGTCGCGCTGTATGGTGTCGATTATTTGATCGAACAGAAAAAGAAGGATAAGGCTAAGCTGGCCGACGGTGACTTCGATGCAGAGCACATCCGTTTGGACGAAGAAGTCGCCAAGCAGATTGCGTTCCTTGGTTACATGAAAGAAATGGCTGCAATGTATGGCTACGATATCAGCCAGCCGGCTCAAAGCACATGTGAGGCCATTCAGTGGACATATTTTGCCTATCTTGCTTCCATTAAGGAGCAGAATGGAGCTGCCATGTCTCTTGGCCGCGTGAGTACGTTCTTTGATATTTACATTGAACGTGATATGGCAAAGGGTATACTGACCGAAGCCGGCGCGCAGGAATTGATCGATGATTTTGTCATTAAGCTTCGCATGGCGCGTCATCTCCGTACCCCGGAGTATAATGAATTGTTCGGCGGCGACCCCATGTGGATCACCGAGGTCGTCGGTGGCATGGGGGAGGATGGCAGAACGCTTGTTACTAAGTCCAGTTTCCGTATGCTCAACACCCTGTACACCTTGGGATCGTCCCCCGAACCCAACTTGACTGTCCTGTGGTCGAATGATTTGCCGGCTCCCTTTAAGGCCTTTTGCGCCAAGGTTTCGGTAGATACTGACTCCATTCAGTACGAAAACGACGATATCATGCGCCCCATCTATGGCGACGATTATGCGATCGCTTGCTGTGTATCCGCTATGAAAGTGGGGAGACAGATGCAGTTCTTTGGCGCGCGTTGCAACTTGGCTAAGTTGCTCCTGATCGCCATCAACGGTGGTTATGATGCCGCCAGCGGACTTCACATCGGTCCTCAAATGCCCGTCTTGGAAGGGGACCGGTTGGACTATGATACGGTCGTCGAACGATTTGATATTTATCTTGCTTGGCTGTCTAAGTTGTATGTCAACACCATGAATATCATCCACTATATGCACGATAAATATGCGTATGAAAAGACGCAGATGGCATTGCATGATACCTGTGTCGAGCGCTTTATGGCCTTTGGCATTGCGGGACTTTCGGTGGTGGCCGACTCATTTAGTGCCATTCAATTCGCAAACGTACAGCCGATCAAAGATGAGAGAGGTTTTATTGTCGATTTTAACACCGAAGGAGACTTCCCCACGTTTGGTAATGATGATGATCGTGTAGATCTGATTGCTAAAGAGATTACCCATAAAATGATCACCGAATTGCGCAAAACGCCGACCTACCGTCAGGCGATTCATACGCTGTCGGTGCTGACCATCACATCTAACGTCATGTATGGCAAACATACGGGCGCGACTCCCGATGGCCGAAAGGCAACGGCAGCCTTTGCTCCCGGCGCCAATCCCATGCACAACAGAGAGAAAAACGGAGCCTTGGCTTCGCTCAACTCGGTGGCTAAGATCAGCTATGATGATTGCCGCGACGGCATTTCAAACACCTTCTCCATTACGCCCAACGCTCTTGGCAGAAGCGAAGAGGAGCGTGTGAATAATTTGGTGTCGATTTTGGATGGCTACTTTGCCAAAAAAGCACACCATATCAACGTCAACGTACTCAATCGCGAAACGTTGATGAAAGCCTACGAGGATCCCGAGGCGTATCCCAATCTGACCATCCGTGTGTCGGGCTATGCGGTCAACTTCCACAAGCTGTCCCGTGAACAGCAACGCGAGGTAATTAGCCGCACCTTCCACGAGGTTATGTGACATGAGTATGCAGGGATGGGTCCATTCCATTCAGACGATGGGTACACTGGATGGTCCCGGCGTTCGCTTTGTGGTATACGTCCAAGGGTGTAATCTTCGCTGCGGCTGTTGCCACAATCCGGACACATGGGATTGCCGGGGAGGCACGCTGTATGATGCTGAAGAACTGGCTGAGCGCGCGGCGCGCTATCGCGAATATTTTGGTCATGCCGGCGGTGTGACTGTTTCGGGCGGAGAACCCTTGTTGCAGAGCGTTTTTGTCAAGGCTTTCTTTGCGGCTTGCCGCGAGCGGGGAATGAACACGTGCCTCGACACATCGGGCAGTATACTGACGGACGAAGTCAAGGAGCTACTATCGGTAACCGATCGTGTGCTCTTGGATATCAAATACCCGACAGACGAGCAATATCGCGCGTACGTTGGCTGTGGAATAGAGACGCCGCTGTCGTTCTTGTCCTATCTTGATCAGAAGGGAATTGCGACGACGCTTCGGCAGGTCGTCATTCCGACCCTCAATGACAACGAGCAAAATCTTGCTTTTTTGCGTCAGCTTGTTGCCGCTCACTCCTGCGTCGATACCGTCGAATTACTGCCATTTAAAAAAATATGCACGACCAAGTACGAGCAGATGGGACTGCCGTTCCGCTTTGAAGGCTATGATGAGCCTTCGGCAAACGTTGTGGCAGAAATGCAAAAAGAAATACAAACGGCGCTTTGCCGCTGACAAACAATCCCGTCGGCCTTGTATACCGACGGGATTTGTGCTATAATACCTAAAATAGGAAAGGAGGGCCGGGAATGAGCCGAGTGACTACTGTTTTGTTTGATTTGGATGGAACACTGCTTCCCATGGATCAGGATACCTTTATCGGCGCCTATTTTTCCCGCCTGACCGCCAAGATGATGGAGCGCGGTTACGACAAAGACACGTTGATCAAAGCCATTTGGGCGGGAACGGGAGCTATGATGAAGAATACCGGCGTATGCACCAATGAAGATGTTTTTTGGCGGGTGTTTGCGGCTATGCTGGGTGAAAATGTGAGGGAGGAAGAACCCTATCTTCAAGAATTTTACCGCGATGAATTTCAAGGAGTGAAAGCGGTTTGCGGCTACGCACCCAAGGCGGCCCAGATTGTAAGGAATCTCAAAGCGCGGGGCTTTCGCGTTGTGCTCGCCACCAATCCGCTGTTTCCTGCCATCGCTACGAAAAGCCGCATTCGTTGGGCAGGCTTGCAACCCGAAGATTTTGATCTGATCACAACGTATGAGAATTCGTGCTATTGCAAGCCGAATCCAGCGTATTATGAGGAGATTCTCGGTGTTCTTGGTGTGTCGGGGGAGGAGTGCATCATGGTCGGCAATGACGTGGAAGAGGATATGATCGCACAGCGGTTGGGAATGGAAACGTTTTTGTTGACCGATTGCATCATCAACAAGCAAAATCAAGACATTTCAATCTGGCCAAACGGGTCTTTCGATGAATTGAGCGCGTTTTTGGAGCGCTTTTGATGTGAACGTCAGCTGGGTTATAGCATGGATTGACGCGCAAAATCATTTGTTTTCGGAGGGGAAAGAATGAATGTCAAACGTTGGATGAAAAAACACGGCTTATCGCTGAATGGAAAAATTGTGGCTGTAACAGGCACCACGGGCGGTCTTGGCCGAGAGTTGTGCCGACACCTGCTATCGCTCGGCGCGGAGCTGATTTTGCTTGACCGAAATCAAGCGAAGGCTACCGCACTGCAAGAGGAGCTTTTGACGGAATATCCCGATGCTCGCTTGTCGCGCATTCCGTTGGATTTGTCCGATATGGCTTCTGTCCGCGCCGCTTGTGCGGCTTTGGAAGCGCGCCCCTTCGACGTGTTGATTCACAACGCAGGCGCGTACAGCATTCCGCGTTGCATTTGCGATACGGGATACGACAACGTATTCCAAATCAATTTTGTGTCGCCCTATTATATGACATGCCGCTTGTTGCCTCGTTTGCGTGAACGAGGCGGTCGAGTCGTTGCGGTGGGGAGCATCGCTCACAATTATTCGGTGACGGACGAGACAGACGTCGATTTTCGAACGCGCAAACAGGCAAGTCGTGTTTACGGCAACGCCAAGCGATACTTGATGTACGGATTGCACGAACTGTTCAAGCAAGAAACGAGCGCCAGCCTTGCCATTGCCCATCCGGGAATCACCTTTACCAATATTACATCGCACTATCCACCTTTGATTTTTGCCTTGATCAAATATCCCATGAAAGTGATTTTCATGCGTCCGCGGGCGGCTTCGCTGAGCGTTGTGCAAGGCTTGTTCAAGCCGAGCGACTACCGCACCTGGATCGGCCCGCGCTTGTTTGATATTTGGGGAAAGCCGAGCGTCAAACGCCTGGAAACGGCCACCGACGAGGAAATGGAACGCATTGATCGTGCGGCGCGCAGCATTTATGCGAAATTGTCGCAGGAAAAATAAATTTTTTGAAGAAAATTTCAAAAAATATGGAAGATTTTTGGATTTTTCCTGTCTTATATAGTAGAAACCCATTTCATTGCTTGAAAGGAGAAAACGTATGAAAGGCAAAAAACGCTGTAAAATCTTAAAGGAGATTCGTCGACAGATCGCAGAGAACAACGACATTGAATTTATCACGTCCGAGTGCAAGCATCAGGGCGATTGTCTTGGCACTTGCCCCAAGTGCGAGGCCGAGGTGCGCTATCTTGAACGCGAGCTGGAAAAGCGTGCCAAGTTGGGTAAGGCGGTCGCCGTGGCAGGCTTGGCCATCGCGCTGACGACGAGCGCGGTCGGATGTGATGAATTATTTGACGGTATTCGTCCTACGGGAGGCGACCCACTGCCGCCTGAAGGATATGAGGAGCCTCCTGTTCCGGGGGGAGAAGCTCCGGTGGAAGAAGGTTGGGATGGTGAGATTGTAGAAGTGGGAGAGATTCCCGAGCAGGACGAGGACGTAGAGCTCGGCGGTGCCCCACTGCCTTCCGAGGATGAGGACGAGGACGTAGAGCTCGGCGGCGAACCGCTACCCGAGGAGACGATGGGTGATATTCCCGGATAACGAGCAACGATATACGATATGGAAAAAGCAGCAAAATTTATCGGCTTTCGCCGCCACTGTCTGACGACGGACGGCGAGGGTGTGACGACGCTGGCTGCCTTTTGGGGCTGTCCCTTGCGGTGTCAGTATTGTTTGAATCCCCATTCCTTGCGGGAGGGGACAAAATGCGAGGAGTTGACCCCCTCACAGCTTTATGACAAGGTCAAGATCGACAACCTGTATTTTCTTGCTACGAATGGCGGAGTTACATTCGGTGGCGGCGAGCCGCTTCTTCAGGTGCCGTTTGTGCGCGAGTTTCGTGAGATATGCGGCAGAGCATGGCGTTTGTACATAGAAACATCCCTGAACGTGCCGTGGTCGCTCGTGCAGGCAACGACAGATATCATCGACGGTTACATTGTGGATATCAAGGACACCGATCCCGAGATCTACCGCGCCTACACCATGCGGGAAAACGAGCAGGTGTTGGACAATCTGCGCCGATTGATCGAGATCGTTGGCACGGAAAACGTGCTCGTTCGCGTGCCGCTGATCCCAAATTTTAACACCGAAGAGCAGCGCGCCCGCAGCAAAGAGCGTCTGCGTCAGATGGGCGTGACGCGGTTTGATGATCTGACGTATAAGACGGATATTAAGAAATAAGGACGCGTGGGGAAAACTTCTTCCAAGAAGGTTTCCCCACTCCCTCTTCAAGAACTTTATGGGGATTTTCTTGTAAAAGGTTTTGGTCAAGCTTTTGAAAAAGCTTGTGGATTCCAAAGGCGCCGCTTTTGTTCGCTCATCGCAGCGAGCGAAATGTTTCGGCGTTTTCTTTTTTGATAACTTTTTCTTTTGCGCCTCTTGTGCCAAAAGAAAAAGAGGGAAAAGTGTTGCTGCCCATAGCGGCAACTGCCTTCCCACTCGCGTTGAAAAGAGTTTGAGGGGAACTTCTCGCAAGAAGTTCCCCTCAAGTAATTCATTTGGTTGTAACTTACGTCAGCTCAGCAAAATTATGCCAATTCTGCGAAGTACTTGATGGTGCGTACCATCTGGCTGGTGTAGGAGTTCTCGTTGTCGTACCAAGAAACAACCTGTACCTGGTAGGTGTCGTCGTCGATCTTAGCAACCATGGTCTGGGT
>JAZQUX010000286.1:0-3514 GCA_045631585.1 Eubacteriales bacterium
AGGTCGGCATAGTAGCCGTCTCCCTCTCCGCAATTGCCGCACTTACTTGTATAGCTGTCTCCTTCTTTAGCGATATTAAATTCTATGACAAGTCGGATCGTAGCCATGTCGTTCTGTGAGCCAAGGAGTTGCTGTTTGGACTTGTCTTCCTAAGACCGCTTGGCCTCCGACTTAGGTCGGCATAGTAGCCGTCTCCCTCTCCGCAATTGCCGCACTTACTTGTATAGCTGTCTCCTTCTTTAGCGATATTAAATTCTATGACACGTGGATTTGGTGGTCTGTTATTGAAATGGCGGTTGCTCTGACTCTTATTATATGCCAAAGCATCGGTTTTAAAAGATCTACTACTGCCAAAAAATTTCTCTATTTGGTCGGGATTGCCGCGCTGTTCACCTTTATGTTAGATGTTCTGTCAACGGGACTTGGTTGGTGGGAAGGCGGATATGCCTCTAAAATCGTATTCCTCGCGATATTTATCATCGCGCTGGTCATCGTCCTGCGTATTGTTCCCTCTCACATCAACGCCGCCGAAAAAGCTCGCGAGCTGGAGATAGAAAAGCAGGCGCTCAAGCTCGAATTGCAAGAAAGCCGCATCTCCATCATGCTATCTCAAATGCAGCCTCACTTCATTTTCAATACGCTCAACACCATCTATCATCTGTGCGAGATCGATCCGGAGCTTGCAAGAAATACGCTCAACTCCTTCTCTACGTATCTGCGCAACAATATCGACAACTTAGACCGCAGAGAGCTGATACATTTTGACAAAGAAATGTCATTTGTGAAATCCTATCTTGATATTGAAAAGGTTCGCTTTGACGACGAGCTACAAATAACGTTCGATCTGCCCGTAACCAACTTTAAGCTCCCCGTTCTTACCGTTCAGCCGATCGTAGAAAATGCAGTAAAGCACGGAACCTCAAAAAAAGAAGGAATCTCCACACTTTGTATTTCAACAAGGGAGACAAACAACTGTTATGAGATCGAAATTCGTGACACGGGTGCAGGATTTGATACAACGCTTCCCATTGACGAGCATAAACACGTCGGCATCAGCAATATAAGACAACGCCTTAAGCATCTGTGCAATGGAACGCTCTCGATCGAAAGCAGAATCGGAGAAGGCACTACGGCAATCATAAGAATCCCCAAAGCAGAGGAGGAAAGCGTATGAAGATCATTGCAGTAGACGATGAAAAAATCGCTTTGCATGGCTTAATTTCATCTATACAAAAAGCTGCTCCCGATGCGCAGATATATGGCTTTCGCTATGCATCCGAGGCGGTCGAACACATGAAAAATGAATCTTGCGACATTGCGTTTTTGGATATTGAAATGAAAGGGACAGACGGTGTTACAGCCGCAAAAATGCTGAAAGCAATTAATCCCGACATCAATATTATTTTCGCAACGGGGTTCGGCTCTTACCGCGATGAGGCATTTGACCTTCATGCGAGCGGGTATCTGATCAAGCCCATCACTGCAGAAGCCGTAAAGCGTGAGCTTGATAATCTCCGCCGCCCCGTACGCAAACCCAAGAAGCTAAAAGCGATTACTTTTGGAAATTTTCAAGTCCTGTATGGCGAAGAACACGTGAAATTCAAATATCAGAAAACTATGGAAATGCTTGCTTATCTGATCGACAGAAGAGGTTCTATGTGCAGCGGCAGTGAGCTTATGGCCGTTTTGTTTGAAGATGATGCCCACCAGAAATATTATAACCAATTGCGCTTGGATCTGATAAATACTCTAAAATCCTTAGGCTGCGAATCGGTAATCGTTCAGGCTCGCGGTATGCTGGGCATATCCGTCTCAGAGATAGAATGCGATTACTACGATTATCTGAACGGAAAAGAAGAACTTGCTAAACTATATCATGGCGAATATATAGCACAGTATAGTTTTGCGGAGTTTACCAATGCCAGCCTGTATGCAAAATTGGTATCCCATCAATAATTTTGCTTTTTGTTTATTTCAAAAGGAGCAACAACCAATTACTCGGTTGTTGCTCCTTTATATTTGATGCCAAGCCTGTGAACGATTCGTTTCTATCCCATTTTCCGCGCTCGTGTACCGTAGGGATGAAGGGATTGGAGGACAGCGTTTGTGCCATCTGCTCCATTACATCCTTGCAGACGATCTCGGCTCGGGAGACCGTCGTGGGTGTTGGCTCGAATATGCGCCTGCAATAAGGCTCGTCGAAGGAGTACTGCCGCGCGTCCTCGGTTCTCTTCCCCAATGGTTGTGTTACGCCGCCCTGACATCAGGGCTCTACTTTTGGTACTGCCTCGGGGACTGCTACACAAGGCTCCCGAAATTGCTACACACTTCTGCTACACAACCTTCGATGTATATGAGGTCTTAGGAAGTCTTCGGCCGTCCGTCTTCTGTGCTAAACGCCTAGTAAAAGGGTTCATAAGGTGCCGCCTCTTCGTGGCGTTCGTCTAGGAGGGACAAGGCTTGAGGTTGCGGACTCGGCCACCTACGGTAAATACCGGCGGATCAAAATGAAACATAAAGAAAAAAGGTACTGGATTCATTTGTTTTTCCAATACCTTTTTTGTTTTGTTACGCGGTTTTACCATAAGCGGTGCCTTTTATCTTTTTTCCGCTTTTTTACCGGACTTGTTCATCTTGACGGCCGGCTTTTCACTTGCCCGCGTAGTCAGGCATAACGGGAAGCGCATATCTTTGCGCGTAGGCATCGTATCTCTGCTTGAAGTGGGTCTCATCGGCGCGGATAGCACGGATAGACTCATGCAGGTGCATATCAGTCTTTGCCATATCCAGCACACAGCCCGCGATGTTGGAGCAGTGGTCGGACACGCGCTCGAGGTTAGTCAGAATATCCGAAAGGATAAAGCCAAGCTCGATGCTGCAAAGGCTCTTTTGCAGGCGAATGGTGTGACGCAGCTTGATTTGGTCACGTAGATCATCGATCAACTCCTCCAGCGGCTCGACCGTGGTGGCCATGTGGAAATCGGTATGGACGAAGGCGCGCTCGGAAATGAGCAGAATTTCGTTGACGGCCTGTTTGAACACGTCCATCTCGGAGACAGCTGCGGAAGAGAAGGAAATGTTCTTTTCACGGATCTCTTCCGCGGACTCCGTCAGATTAACGGCATGGTCGGAAAGACGCTCAAAATCGCCGATGATGTGCAGAATTTTGGTAACGTCAGCGCTGTCCTTTTCCGACATATTCTTGGAGGAGAGCTTGATCAGATAAGAGCCGAGTGCATCCTCGTAAATATCCACCTTGTCCTCAATGTCGCGGATCTCCTGGGCGCGCTTTTCGTCGTATTCGTCAAGCAACGCGATGCTCGTGTGCAACGAAAGGAAGGAAAGCTCCGCCATGCGGTTGGCTACCTTGTGGGCGTTCTCGATGGCGATGGAGGGCGTGTCGAGCAGGCGGTCGTCGAGCATGGACGTGTATTCGTCGCCCTTCTTGTCGTCGCCCTTGTCGGTGGCGTTGGCCATGCGAACGAGCAGATTGGTGATGGGAAGCGTCAACGCG
>JAZQUX010000287.1:0-13456 GCA_045631585.1 Eubacteriales bacterium
CGAAGAGCTGACGGCTCTCATGGGAGGCGAGGGCGAGCGCATCCATCTTGCATCCCGTCCTCCTACGATCATCATGATGGTAGGTCTTCAGGGTGCCGGTAAGACTACCCACTGCGGTAAGCTGGCCGGTATGTTCAAAAAGCAGGGCAGACGCCCTCTGCTCGTCGCCTGCGACGTCTACCGTCCCGCCGCTATTAAGCAGCTGGAGGTGGTAGGCTCCCAGCTGGAGATCCCCGTCTTCCAGATGGGCACCGATCTATCCCCCGTCAAGATCGCCAAGGCGGGCATCGAGCACGCCAAGCAATACGGCCATGACATCGTCTTCATCGATACCGCAGGACGTCTGCACATCGACGAGGCCATGATGGAGGAGCTCAAGCAGATCAAAACCGAGCTTCAGCCCCAGGAGATCCTCCTGGTGGTGGACGCCATGCTGGGACAGGACGCCGTCAACGTAGCCGAGAGCTTCAACGAGCTGCTTGACATCACGGGCGTCATTCTGACCAAGCTGGACGGCGACACCCGTGGCGGTGCTGCTCTGTCCGTCCGTCACGTCACGGGCAAGCCCATTAAGTTCATCGGTGTCGGTGAGAAGATGGACGCTATCGAGCCCTTCCACCCCGACCGCATGGCCAGCCGCATCCTCGGCATGGGTGACGTGCTCACCCTGATCGACAAGGCACAGCAGCAGTTCGACGAGAAGAAGGCCGCCGAGCTGGAGCAAAAGCTGCGCAAGTCCCTGTTTACGCTGGACGATTACCTCGACCAGCTCGGACAAATCAAAAACATGGGTAACATCGAGCAGCTCATGGGCATGATCCCGGGCATGAAGCCTGGCGCGCTCAAGGATGCCAAAATTGATGAAAATGCCCTGGCTCATACCGAGGCCATCATTCGCGCGATGACCATGAAAGAGCGTGAGCATCCCGAGATCATCAACGCTTCGCGCAAGATTCGCATCGCCAAGGGCAGCGGAACGAGCGTCGAGGACGTCAACAAGTTGCTCAAGCAGTTCGATCAGATGAAAAAGATGATCAAACAGTTCTCGGGCGGAGGTGGCAAAAGAGGCCCCTTTGGTAAGATGAAAATTCCGTTCTGATTTCACGGATTTTTATAAAAAATTAAAAATAAAAAAACAAAAACATTTGGAGGAAACAAACCATGGTAAAGATCAGACTGAAGAGAATGGGTATGAAGAAGGCTCCCAGCTACCGCGTTGTCGTTGCTGACGAGCGTATGCCCCGCGACGGCCGTTTCATCGAAGAGATCGGCTACTACAACCCCATGACCAACCCCGCAGAGGTCAAGATCGACGCTGAGAAGGCTCAGAAGTGGATCAAGAACGGCGCACAGCCCACCGATACCGTCCGCGCACTTCTGAAGAAGTCCGGCATCATCGACTAATCTACCCCCGGAGGGAAACATGGCAGATTTGAAGGAAACCTTAACGGGCATCGTTCAGGCAATCGTCGATCACCCCGATCAGGTTAGCGTCATCGAAGAGGTCAGCGGATCGAACATCGATCTGACGCTCAATGTCGCTCCTGAGGATATGGGCATGGTCATTGGCCGTCACGGCCGCATTGCCAAGGCGATCCGCACCGTGATCAAGGCTGCGGCTGCCGGCAGCGGAAAAAAGGTCAACGTAGAGATCCGCTGACATACCCGCAACAAAAAAGGCTTACCTACGCGCTTTCGTAGCGCCGACGGAGGCCTTTTTTGTTATTTTCTTCAATTTTCTTTTGATTTTTTTGTAGACAAATCCACAAAACTGTGATAAAATAGAAAGAAGTTATTTTGGGGAGGTGTCCGCACGTGAAAATTCGTTTGATCCGTCCCGATTCATTTGCCTCCAACTGCTATCTTTGGGTGGAAGGCAATCAGGCGTTGGTGGTGGATCCTTCGGTCGGTCTTTCTACCATACAAGCTGCCCTTGCGGACGAAGGCGCTACCTGTGTCGGCATTCTGCTGACCCACGGGCATTCCGATCACCTCTTCTCTCTGGACGAGCTACGCGCCGCGTATCCCAACGCGACCGTCTACCTTCATGCCGCGGATGCCGAACTGCTCAGTGACGGAGAGAAAAATGTGTCTTCCCTCTTTTTCGGTCAAAACCGTGTCTTTCGCTCGGCCGACCATCTGCTCATTGACGGCGAGATCATTCTCTTGGGCGAGGCGAGAATACGCGTACGTCACACCCCCGGGCACACCCGTGGCTCCGTGTGCTATCTGTGCGGAGACGATCTTGTCACAGGCGACACCCTATTTGCCGGCGGATACGGACGCTACGATCTGTACGGTGGTGATTATGGCGCGCTTTGCCGCTCATTGTGCTCGCTGACGGAGCTGTCCCCTGCCCTGCGGATTTATCCCGGTCACGGCCCCTCTTGCTTGCTGGGCGATGCGCTGAGCACGCTTGGTCTGGCTTAACTCTTTCAAAATCGTATATCATCAAGTTAAAATAAAGGAATGGTACCATCCATGGATTTCAATCGTTTAGCTGAACTTTTATTCCCCAATGTCCAAAAAGCTCCCGCCGACGTCGAGGCGCAATATCCCGCACGTCAGCTTCCAGAGGGGGCTAAAGTAACCCGTTTTGCTCCCAGTCCTACCGGCTTTGTGCATTTCGGCGGCCTGTTCCCCACCACCGTTGCCGAGCGTTTGGCTCACCAGAGCGGCGGCGTTCTGTATCTGAGAATCGAAGACACCGATGCCAAGCGTGAGGTTCCCGGCGCCGCCGAGGGTCTGATCAAAACGCTGGCTCGCTACAATATCTGCTTTGACGAAGGCGCTATCCTGAACGAGCAAGGTCAGGTGGCAGACCACGGCATCTACGGTCCCTACAAGCAGAGCTTGCGCGCATCCATTTATCATGTATTTGCCAAACAGCTCGTCCGTGAGGGCCGCGCTTACCCCTGCTTCACCACCGAGCAAGAGCTGGAAGAGCTGCAGCAGGTAAACAAAAAAGAAGAATTGAAAAACACCGACTGGGAAGCACAGGCCGCGGCTAAGCGTGCTGAGATGCTCAAGAACCGCGAGTTTACCATCGAAGAGGTAGAAGCGCATCTGGCCGCAGGCGATCCCTTCGTGCTTCGCATTTTGGCCGACGGTGATCCCGACAAAAAGATCAAATTCACCGACCTTGTTAAGGGCAACATGGAGATTCCCGAGAATGACGAGGACTTCGTCCTGCTCAAGTCGGATGGCATCCCCACCTACCACTTCGCTCATGCGGTGGACGATCATCTGATGGGAACCACCCACGTCATCCGCGGCGAAGAGTGGCTGCCCAGCCTTGCCAAGCATCTGCAGTTGTTCCGATATCTTGGCTTCAAACTTCCCAAGTATATGCACATCGCGCAGATCATGCGTTTGGACGAAAACGGCAACAAAAAGAAGCTGTCCAAGCGCGACATGGGTGCCAACATGGACGATTACACCCGTATGGGCTACTCTCCCGAGGCGGTTTGCGAGTACGTAATGACGTTGCTCAACTCCAACTATGAGGAGTGGAGAATGCAAAACCCCGACAAGCCCTACACCGACTTCCCCTTCAACATCAAAAAGATGTCCACCTCGGGCTGTCTGTTTGACTTCAACAAGCTCAATGACGTATCGAAGAACGTTCTTTGCCGTATGAGTGCCGCTGACGTCACCGCCAAAGTGACCGAGTGGGCGCAAGCGTTTGATCCCGACTTCGGTGCCGTACTGGCCGCCAACCCCGCCTATGCCGAGGAAATTTTCGCCATCGGCCGCGGTGGCAAAAAGCCGAGAAAAGACCTCTCTACATGGGCAGACGCTAAGCCGTATATGGGCTTCTTCTATGACGAGTTTTACCGCATCGAGGACGCCATCCCCGAAACGTTTGACCAATCGGACATCACAGCCGCACTCAACGCGTTTACCGCATCCTACGATGAGGCTGACGATATGAACGCTTGGTTCGATAAGATTAAGAGCATCGCCCGTGATCTTGGCTTTGCAGACGACATGAAGGCCTACAAGGCAGATCCCGCCGCCTTCAAGGGCAGCGTGGCCGACATCAGTATGTTCTTGCGCGTCGCCGTCACGGGTAAGCAAAACGCGCCGGATCTGTACACCGTTATGCACATTCTCGGCCGCGAGAGCACACTGGCAAGAATCCACTCCACCATCGCATCTCTGTAAATCCGTAAAGGAAGGATAAAATCATGGAAGAAATCAACAGCAATTTTATACACGAAATCATTGACGCCGATCTGACGACCAATCCCGGTCTGAAGATTCACACCCGTTTCCCTCCCGAGCCCAACGGATATCTGCACATCGGCTCGGTCAAGGCCATTTGCGTCAACACCGACGTAGCGAATAAGTATAACGGTCTGTTCAACCTGCGCTACGACGACACCAACCCCGCCAAGGAATCAGACGAGTTCGTTCGCGCCATTCGCGAGGATTTGGAGTGGCTGGGTGCCGCTCCCACCGGCGGTGTATATTACGGTTCCGACTATTTCGGCAAGTGCTACGAGTTTGCCGTTCAGCTCATCAAGCAGGGCGACGCGTATGTCTGCGACCTGTCCAAGGATGACCTGGCCGACTACAAGGGCACCGACCGCGCACAGGCCTCCAAAGAATCTCCCTATCGCAACCGCTCGGTCGAGGAAAACCTCGAACTGTTTGAGCGCATGAGAGCAGGTGAATTTGAGGACGGCGCACGCACGCTGCGCGCCAAGATCGATCCTTCGTCCGACAACCCCTACCTGCGCGATCCCGTCATCTACCGCATCAAGCACATCCACCATCACCGTCAGGGCGACGAGTGGTGCGTTTACCCCATGTATGACTTTGCGCATCCCATTCAGGACGCACTGGAAGGCATCACCCACTCGCTTTGCTCCAGCGAGTTCCGCAACCACCGCCCGCTGTATGACTGGGTTGTGGACAAGATCGGCTTTGAGCAGAAGCCCCATCAGTGGGAATTCGGCCGCATGAACATCACCTACACCGTCATGTCCAAGCGCTATCTGCGCCAGCTGGTCGAAGAAGGCCACGTGGACGGATGGGACGACCCCCGTCTGCCTACTTTGAAGGGTCTGCGCCGCCGCGGTTACACCCCCGCCGCTCTGTTCACCTTCGTGCGTGAGGCGGGCGTCACCAACACCGATCACACCGTTGACGTCCGTCAGTTGGAGGCTTGCGTGCGTGACGATCTGAACGAGAATGCGCCTCGCCGCGTCGGTATCGCTTCTCCCATCAAGGTCATCATTGACAACTACCCCGAAGACAAGGAAGAGATGATTTCCCTTCCCAACCATCCCCAGAAGCCCGAGCTCGGCACGCGCGACGTTCCCATGACCCGCGAGGTCTACATCGACGCCGATGACTTTGCCGAGGTTCCGCCTCCCAAGTTCTTCCGCCTCAAGCCTGACGGCGAGGTTAGACTCATGGGCGGTTATATCATCAAGTATGCCGGCATTGAAAAGAACGAGGACGGCTCCATCAAGTGCATCCACGCCACGGCCGATCTGGAGACGGGCAACGGTATGCCCACTGACGGCCGAAAGATCAAGGGTACCATCCATTGGCTGTCCGCCAAGTACGCGCGTCCCGCGACCTTTATGCTGTATGAGCGTCTGTTCAACATTGAGAACACGGCCGACGTCCCTGAAGGCAAGACGTATCTCGACTTCCTCAATCCCGACTCTCTGTGCAAGCTGGAGGGCGCTGTGGTTGAGCCGAGCCTTGACGAAGCACAGGGCGGCGACAAGTTCCAGTTCGTCCGCGTCGGTTACTTCTGCAAGGATACCAAGAATGAGGGCACCTTCAACCGCATCGTTGGACTGAAGGATAGCTTTCCTAAAAAGTAAAATATAACGAAATGATCCCATGCATCGTGATGCATGGGATCTTACTTTTATGGATGACGGCTCACCAAGTATATTTCACGGAAGGTTGCGACCAGATCAACGAATTCCTGTTTGAATTCGTCATTGGCAAGATCCAGCGTCCTCAGACGGGCAATCAAGGCGTCCAAATCTGCCTGCCCTTTGTATTCCGACTCACGAAGAAGCAGACCGAATTCCACCACGCCCGCAACGAAGGTGTCGGTATCCGTCCGCTCGGTGTGATACGCCTCCGTCTTAACATTCAGCACCGATTCCTTGGTTTCGGTATCCCCTTCGCTGTTCTCGGTAGGCTTGTAGCGAAGGACGACCTGGGCAATATTTTCGCCGGCGGTCAGCACCTTGTCGGCCAATTTGATCTCATAGACGACAGTCAAAGTATGTCCACTACCGATTTCACCCGCGTCGGTGTTTTCGTCTTCGAATTCATCCTGCGTCAAGCGTTTGTTTTCGTAGCCAATCAAACGGTAGCTCTCGACATACTCGGGGTTGAAGGTCACTCCCGCCTTGACGTCTTTGGCCACGGTAACGATGCTTCCGCCGATCTCCTCAATCAACGCACGCTTGGCCTCTTTGATACTGTCGATATAGTGATAAGTTCCGTTACCCTTGAGCGCCAGTGTTTCCATTTTGTCCGCTTTGATGTTTCCACGGCCGACACCGATGACAGAAAAATAGATACCGGTATCGCGCTTTTGAGAGATCAGCTGTTCCAGCTCTCCCGTTCCCGTTACACCAACGTTAAAATCGCCGTCGGTGGCGAGAATGACACGGTTATTGCCGCCCTCGATGAAATATTGCAGAGCCAGCTCGTACGCCTTGTGGATGCCCCTGCTGCCCGCCGTGCTGCCGCCGGCCTCCAAAGACTCGATGGCGGAGATGATCTTTTGCTTTTCATCACCACGCGCGCCCTCCAGAACCACACGGTCACCGCTGGCGTAGGTGACAATGGAAATGCGGTCGTTGGGGTTGAGATTTTCCGTCAGCATGATAAACGCCTGCTGAATCAGAGGCAATTTGTTGCTGTCATACATCGAGCCGCTGATGTCGAGCAAAAAGACCAGATTGTTCTGCACGTTTTCAAATTCAATCTTTTGCGCTGCAAGCCCAATGGTCAAGAGCTTGGTTTCGGCATTGTAGGGCGTGTCGAACACCGAGGACGTCAGAGAGAACATCGCGCCGTCGGTGGGCGTTTGATATTCATAATTGAAATAATTGAGGATCTCCTCGATTCGCACGGCATCCTTGGGAATGTCATACCCGTGTTGAATCATGCTGCGCAAATTGGGATAGGAAGCCGTGTTGGCGTCGATGGAAAAATAGCTGTTCGGAGTTTCGGCGGCGTTGACGAAGGCGTTTTCGATGATTTCCGTGTAGCTTTCATTTCCCACGTTTTCGCCATTGGACGGAATGGCCGGCATCTTATCCGACTCCGTATCCCAGTAACTACCGGGAGCATCCTCCGCCGGAGCATCGTACTCGGGTTCTTCCGCCTCCTCATTCGGCGGAGATTGAGGGTCATTGGAGTCGGCATTGGTGTCGGAGTTGGGAACGTTTGGCTTCCCCTCCGACGGTGCGGTCGGAGAGGCGCAAGCGCTCAACAAACACAGGGCGAGCACAAGTGCCAAAAGCATCGAGAAAAATTTGGTTTTGTTGCGTTGTTTCATGGGAACTCTCCTTTCATTTTTTGGGTTTCACCTCATAAGACGCAACAAAAAAAGAAATCTTCCCGTTTTTTGAAAAAAACTTTCAAAAAATTTTGGAGCGCGGTGAAAAACCGCGCTCCATGGGATGATTTACAGCCGTTCCATCAAGCGGAACGTGCCGTGCACGAAAAATTCAATGTGCCATTCAAACACATTGTTTCGTTACGAAACTGTCTCTTCGGATGCTTCAAGTTCCCACATATTTTCTTGCTCCAGCTTTCGCTTGCTGATAAAGGCCAGCGTCATCTGAACAATGCCCGTTACCATCCAAGAAGCGGGATAGGATAAATACAAGCATATCATCGTCGGCCACAACGGGAAGACCGTATACAGCCACATAATGCGAATACCGCACACACCTGCCACAGAGATCAACATCGGCGTTATGGTTTTCCCCATGCCGCGAAGAGCGCCACATCCGACTTCCATTAAACCGCACAGAACATACGCACCGCCCATCACTCGCAGGCGTTGTGTTCCCCAGGCGATGGCCGCTTCGTCTCCAGGTACGTATATATTGAGCAAGCCGTGGCTAAACAGCACCACCAGCCCCGATACAGTCAGCCCGATCACAGTAACTAAGCCAAGACAGCGATAAATGACACGATTGATACGATCAAATTTACGGGCACCGACGTGCTGGCCGACAAACGTAATCGCCGCCTGATAGACAGAGTTTTGAGCGACGTAAATAAAGCCGTCGATACTGGCCGCCGCCGCGTTTCCGTTGATCACATTCTCACCGAAATCATTGACGGTAGACTGAATGAGAACGTTGGAAAAGCTGAACACGATGCTCTGCATCCCCGCCGGCAGACCAATTCGCAAAATCTGCCACAGCTTGTTGCTGTGAATGCGAAGAGATTTCCAACGGATGCGAGTAGAATCCTTGAGGAAAAAGGTCATGTAAACCAAAATCATGGCCATCGCAACGTACTGGGACGCCGCCGTTGCAATACCGACGCCCACGGCACCAAGGTCAAAGGAAATCACCAACCACAAGTTGAGTCCAACATTCACAAGGCCGGACAAACCAAGGAATATCAGGGGGCGAAATGTATCGCCTTTGGCGCGGAGGGCAGCCGCGCAATAGTTATATACCATAGCGGCAGGAATACCCAGCATATATGCTTTAACATAAGGAACCGCTTGAGCAATCGTAGTAGAAGGCGTATCCATCAGACGCAACGCGCCCTCGGCAAAGCAGAATCCAAAGGCACCGACAATGACACCCAATCCCATGGCCATCGCAAGTGCGGTATGGACCACCTCGGACACGTCTTTGTCTTGTTTTGCGCCGACGAACTGGGCCACCGACACGCTTACGCCAACCGAAAGTCCAAGGAACATATTGACCAAAAGCGCGATCAACGAGCCGCACGCGCCAACCGCGCCAACTGCCGTGGGGGAAGAATATTGACCCACGACGATCATGTCGGTCGCGTTGTAAAACAGCTGCAGCATGCCCGTCAGCATCAGCGGCAGGCAATACGCCACAAGCTGTGGCAAAATCGGTCCCTGCGTTAAATCTTTTTGCGCTTTGGGGCGTGGGGAGAGCGGGCGAGTGGGTGATGGAGATGATTTATGTGAAAATGGCATGAAGATACGCTCCTTTTGGCGAGCTTTGTCGCCACGACATCATTATACTCTCTCCTTTGATTTTGTCAAGCGTATTTGCCAAATCATTTGACAAATACGCGCCTATATGTTATAATGCTTCTATCATTATATTGCCTATGGAGGATGATGTCATGGTCGTGTTGTTTCTTGCAGATGGATTTGAGGAAATTGAGGCGCTGTGCCCGCTGGATCTTTTGCGCCGTGCAGGGGTGGAAACCGTCACGGTAGGCCTGGGTAAAACAGACATTCGCGGGGCGCATGGCATCACCGTGCAAGCCGATACCGATACCCTTCCCGAGGGCAAACTGGATATGGTCATCCTTCCGGGTGGAATGCCGGGCGCCGCCCATTTGGACGCGTCCGATACGGTCACCGCGGCGTTGGCTCGTGCACAGGCCGAGGGTGGAACCTTAGCCGCCATTTGCGCCGCCCCCATGGTACTGGGACATCGCGGATATCTGGTAGGAAAGCGGGCTGTGTGTTTCCCCGGCTTTGAAGAAGAATTGACCGGTGCCGCGATCGCATCCGACGAACTTGTCGTACGCGACGGTAACATCATCACCGCCAAAGGCATGGGCGTTGCCCTTGAATTTGGTCTTGCTCTGGTCGCCGCCCTTCGCGGCGAGGATACCGCCACACAACTTCGCGCCGCCGTCATGGCACCCTGATTCGAGCCCCGATTGATTTGGATTTGATAGAAAGGAGACAGACGATGAACCGACCGACGGGATATCCCCACCGCCCCTTTTACCGCGACGTCAGATTTTGGATCGATAACGCCCATGCGCTTCTGGTGCTGTCCACCTATCTTTTGTTGCTCTTTTCCCGCGTCATTGACAAAGCATTGATCAGCCGCGACAGCAAATATCTGAGCATTGTACTGTTGCAGGTCATTATTTTCATGTTGCCCGGCATCATTTTCTGCCGTCTGCGCGGTACGGCCTTTACGGCGCGTCTGCGGTTGCGCCTGCCCCGCCCGTCCCACATCCTGTTTTTGCTATCTTCTCTCGTTGCCCTGATGGCAGGCACGTTGCTGATCAGCATCTACACAGGCGGAATTCAAACGTTGGATCAAGGATTCACCCTGTACGACACCTTTGCGGCCAGCGGAGGAGATGACTTCTCCGAGATCGCCTACCTGATTCTCGCCTACGCTGTTTTGCCCGCCGTATGCGAAGAATTCGTCTATCGCGGCATTCTTTGTGCGACGCTGGAGGAACGAGGCCTTTTGCCCGCTATCGTATACAGCACTGTTTCGTTCGGTATGCTACATTTTGAAATATCGCACTTGTTTGTGTATATCTTCGCAGGTCTTGTGCTATGCGGTGTCATGTACACCACCCGTTCCCTTTTGTCCTGCGTCTTGGTGCACTTTGCGTTCAACGTCTTCGGCTTGTTCGGTCAACCCGCCCTGACACGCTTCTACCTTTACACCGGCGGTACCGAATTGTTCTCTTTCATTTTGACGATCATTCTGCTGGTTTCCGCGATCGTATTCTGCGGCGAAGCGGGGCGCATTTATCGCGGCTATGCCAGAACCGCCCAAAGCGCACCGTACCGTGTGCATCTGCCAAAGAATGAGCTGTCCTCCCGCCTGATCAAGACCGTATTCGCCCCGGCAAGTATCGTTTGCATTTTGGTTTATTTGCTGGCCTGTATATTTATTTGAGCCAAGAAAACCGACCGAAGTATCATCTTCGGTCGGTTTTTTACACTTCTTTCCTAAAAATTCAAATTTGCTCTTGTAAAAAAGGGAAAACTTTGTTATAATGTAGGTTGTATTACTATGCGCGAAAGAAAGGAGAGGTCTTATGCTCGCCCGCCGCTTCACACACGCCCGCCGGTGTCGGGCCAAAGCCGGCGACATTCTCCGGCGAGGAGACACCCGTTTGCATCTTTCCTTGGCCACGATCCTCTGTGTTACCTTGATTTTCGGGATCGTATACCTTGCCAACTGCGTCTTTTGCGTCATTCCGTGGGCTGACATTCGGGCTGAATCCATTATCCTCTACTTTCTCTATGACATAGCCGTCGGCTTGTTTCAGGTATTGCTTGTTACCTTTTTCGGGCTCCCTTTGATATTCGGCACGGCGATGGTCTTCATCGGATCGGCTCTGGATGAACCTCAACCGCTGTCCGTCATGCTTGTCGCCTTTTCCGGGCCGCACGCCTATTTCCGTGCCCTCGGCATCATGTTGCGCTTGGTGATGTTGCCGGTTTCTCTGTTGGGCATCGGTCTGTTGCTGGTACTGGCCGCACGCTTGGTCAGCAACGTTTTGATCGTGTCTTCCCTATTCTTTTTGGCCGGGTTGTGTTTGTTGGGCGTGCTGTTGTACGGCGCCAACGATGCGGTACTTCGTCAAGCCTTCCTTCATCCCGAACAGCGCCCTCGCCACTTGTTCCGCGCATCACATACCATCACCCGCGGGCGCCGTCTTTCCCAGCTGCGTTTTCGCTTATCCTACGTTGGATGGGGATTGCTTGCCATTCCCACGCTGGGTTTGTCGCTCATTCTCCACACCATTCCCCATGCTTCCCTTGCCTACACGCTGTTTCTCTGTGAGGACAGTGAAAAAAATACTTGATTCAGTTTGATTCAGAAAGGATGGTTAATCACCATGAATAATCAGAAATATTATATGACAACCGCCATCGCTTATGCCTCCAAAAAGCCTCACTTCGGTAACACCTACGAGGCCATCATGACCGATGCTCTGGCGCGCTACAAGCGCGAGATGGGCTACGACGTCTTCATGTGTACGGGTACCGACGAGCACGGCCAGAAGATCGAGGATCTGGCCAAAGAGGCCGGCATTACGCCCAAGTCTTACGTTGACAACGTTGCAGGCGAGATCAAAAACCTGTGGGACAACATGAACGTAAAATACGACCACTTCATCCGCACAACGGACGATTACCACGAGGCCGCCGTCAAAAAGATTTTCAAGAGATTCTACGAGCAGGGCGATATCTACAAGGGAAAATACGAGGGATGGTACTGCACCCCTTGTGAATCCTTCTTTACCGATACCCAGGCGGTAGATTGCAAGTGCCCCGACTGCGGCAGACCCGTACAAAAAGCCGAAGAAGAGGCTTACTTCTTCAAGATGAGTAAGTATGCCGACCGTCTGCTCTCTCACATCGAAGCCAACCCCGACTTCATTCAGCCCGAATCCAGAAAGAAGGAAATGGTCAACAACTTCCTCAAGGTCGAGGGAGGTCTCCAGGATCTGTGTGTTTCCCGCACCTCCTTTACCTGGGGTATTCCTGTAGATTTCGACCCCAAGCACGTCACCTATGTATGGCTGGACGCACTGACCAACTATATCACCGCCATCGGCTACAATCCGGACAAATCGTTTGAAGAGCAGGATGAGAAGTTCAAAAAGTATTGGCCCGCCGACGTACACATCATCGGCAAGGACATTCTGCGCTTCCACACCATCTACTGGCCCATCTTCCTGATGGCGTTGGATATTCCGTTGCCCAAGAAGATCTTTGGTCACCCTTGGTTCAACTTCGGCATGGACAAAATGTCCAAGTCGCGCGGCAACGTCATTTATGCCGACGAGCTGGCGGATCGCTTCACCGTGGACGGCGTACGTTACTACGCTTTGGCTGAAATGCCCTACGCCAACGACGGTTCGATCACCTACGAAAACGTAATCAAGAGATTCAACACCGACCTGGTCAACAATTTGGGCAATCTGGTCAAGCGCACGCTGGATATGCAGAAAAAGTATTTCGGCTCCGTGATTCAGGCCCCCGTCGCCAAGGACACTTTGGACGATGAGGTCGTTGCCGCTTGTGTCACTGCTTACAACAAGGTTGTGGAGGATATGGACTCCTATCGCATGGCCGACGCGCTGGATGCAATTTTCACCATGCTGTCTCGCGCCAACAAGTATATTGACGAAACCACGCCTTGGACGCTGGCTAAGGACGAAAGCCAGAAAGAGCGTCTGGGCACCGTGCTTTACACCTTGCTTGAGACCATCCGTTGGGGTGCTACCCTGCTCGCTCCCTTCATCCCCGCCACAAGCGAGGAGATCCTGAGCGAGCTGAATACCGACGTTCGCTCTTACGCATCCATCGGCACGGCAGAGCAGTTTGGCGCGCTGGTGGCAGGCAATACCGTTTGTGATTCCAAGGTGCTGTTTGCCCGCATTGACGAGGCCAAGATGCTGGCCGAACTGGAAGCCGAGCGCGAGGCCAAAATGGCCGCTGCCGCCAAGGCGGAAGCTCCCA
>JAZQUX010000288.1:0-12816 GCA_045631585.1 Eubacteriales bacterium
TAAATTTTGAACGGGGAGGATTTTCGAAAGGCTTCGGAAAGTGTGTGGCGGTTCGAATCTGTCTACAGACCCGAAAAGATGCGCAAAGCGCGGAAATGAATCTACAAAATTTCGAAAAATTTTAGAGTCAGAAAATAGCCCCAAGATGCCAAGGCACCTTGGGGCAGGATAAATCTCTCGAAATAACTGGGTAACTCTGCTTCGCTCCGTGATTCGCACGCCCTGCGCCTTGCAAGCGAGCTTGCAGATCTACGGGCGGCGAATGCGAACCATCGCACTTGCAAAGCAAGTGCCTGATCATATTTGCGCTATCCCAGCCAACACAAAAGAGCACCCGAGGGGGTGCCCTTTTGTGTTGGCTGGGATAGCTGGATTCGAACCAGCGAAAATGCCAGAGTCAAAGTCTGGTGCCTTACCGCTTGGCTATATCCCAATATTTTCATGCGACCACTATTGTATCACAAACTCTTCCGGATGTCAAGCAAAATTTTAGGGTTTTTTCGTCGGAATTAAAAAAAGTGGCTTGTTCATCATTTTGTTGCGCAAAAAACATTTTTATTCACACAAAAGCGTTGTCAAATTCGAAAAAATGTGATAAAATATTTTGGATAGCGAAAATTTCTCTCAAGGAGTGATAAAATGAGATCTGTTTTGGATTGGAAGCAATATATGTTGAGCGGCGGCGCAAGTGAGCTTTTGACCGCACTGTACGGCGTTGATATAGAGGCAAAGACAGCACGGCTGATGGCCCTTTTGGATACCTTTGAAGATCGCTACGGTTCCGATCGCCCGGTTGCGATGTTTTCTGTGCCCGGCAGAAGTGAATTGGCAGGGAATCATACGGACCACAACCACGGCCGTGTCATTGCCGGTTCCATCGACTTGGACGTCATCGCAGTTGCCGCTCCCCGTGCGGACGGCGTGATTCGAGTTGCCAGCGAAGGATTCGATGAATTGATCGTTACGCCCGATCAGACACTCGCTCCCGCGCCTACGTTGTTTGGAACGTCGGCTTCGCTTGTTGCAGGTATGGTTAACGGCTTTGCGGAAAGCGGCTATGCCGTCGGCGGTTTCGACGCCGTGATGACGTCGGACGTGCTTCGCGGATCGGGACTGTCTTCTTCGGCGGCGTTTGAGGTGATGATCGGTACGATCCTCAACCATTTGTATAATGAAGGAAATATGGATGCCATTACCGTTGCCAAGCTGTCTCAGCGAGCTGAAAATATCTTTTTTGGCAAGCCCTGCGGTCTGATGGACCAGTGCGCTTGTGCTGTGGGCGGCATGATTACGATTGATTTCGCCGACCCGACACAGCCGGTTGTTGAGCCCATCCCCTTTGACCTCACGGTCGCCGGCTACGCTCTTTGCATTGTAGATACCGGTGGCAACCATGCCGATCTGACGCCCGACTATGCCTCCGTTCCTGCCGAAATGAAGGCGATTGCCGCGGCGCTCGGAAAGACCGTCTTGCGCCAGACGGACGAGGCGGAGGTTCTTGCGAACATCGAAATGCTCCGCGCTTCGTGCGGCGACCGTGCCGTGTTGCGTGCGTTGCACTTCTTTGCCGAAAACAAGCGTGTTGCCACTATGCTTACCGCGCTCAAAGCGAACGATCTTGCATCCTATTTCGACGGAGTCTCGGCGTCGGGACACTCTTCCTTCTGCTATTTGCAAAACGTATATACGACAGTAAACGTGAAGGAGCAGGGGCTTTCGCTGGCTCTTTGCCTGTGCGACGCGCTTCCTACGGCCGCTCACCGTGTCCACGGCGGCGGCTTTGCGGGAACGATTCAGGCATACGTTGCGTTGGATCGCGTGGAAGAGTTCCGCTCCTCCATGGATGCCGTGTTTGGCAAGGATGCCTGCCGCGTGCTCCACATCCGCACCGTCGGCGCGACTTGTCTTTAATGTATAAGGAGAAATCATTATTATGTCTTTTTTTAGAAAAAGCCCTTACGATATCGACCATGACGGTTTGAATCGTCGCTCAAAGAACAAAGCCGCCAGCAAGCAGGCCCAAAAGACGGCCATTTTGGTGCTTGTGAACACCCTGCTTGCATTTGTGTTATATTATGGCTGCGTTGCTCTGATGTTTAATGCGATCTTTTTCGTTTACATTGGTCTTGCTGCCGTTTTGCTGATTACATACGTCGTATACAATCAGGGATTTGCCCTGCGCGGTGTGACGCCGGAGATGCTGGACGAAACGTTACCTTTGGAGGAACGACAGGCGATGATCGATCGGGCAAAGGCACGCGAATCCTCCTCGCGCTGGATGATGACGCTGATTTTGCCGCTGGTCGTCACAGTGCTTGTGGATGCCATGTACGTTTGTTTCCTTGCCGACGCGCTTGACTTGCTCAAAGAACTTTTGTAAACCAACGTAGACTATGAACCATTATCGTATTATTTCACTGTATTCCGGCTCGTCCGGCAACTCGTTTCTCATTGCTACGCCCTATGCGCGGGTGCTGATCGATGCCGGCAAGAATGCCAAGGCGCTGACGAAGGCGCTGTGCGAAGCGGGATGCCCGATTGATACGGTTGATGCTATTTTCATCACCCACGATCACCGCGATCATACCTCTGCGTTGCCTGTTTTGATCAAGCATTACCCCATCCCCGTTCATGCCACGGAGGCGACCGCGCAGGTCATCGCCCACGGCGCCCCCGATGCTTTGCTGCAGTGCCTATGTCGCCATACGCCGCTGTTTTGCGAGACGGTGGGAAATATCACCGTACGCTCTTTTATTACGCCTCACGACAGCGAATTTCCTGTGGGATATGTGCTGGAGATCGAGGATGAGGAGGGGAATACCCATAAGATCGGCTATGCAACCGACCTCGGTTATGTCACTGACGATGTTCGCGCGGCCTTGACAGGGTGCGAGAGCGTGGTGCTGGAGAGCAATCACGATCGAGATATGCTGCTCACGGGACCCTACCCGTATCATCTGAAGGAGCGCATCTTATCTCGTTATGGGCATCTGGCCAACGATGATTGCGCGGCCTTTGTCACGGAACTGGCAGAGCGGGGGATGAGGCGAGTCATGCTGGCTCATTTGAGTGAGCAGAACAACGAGCCGAGCATAGCATACAACGAAACTCTCATGGCACTTGGGCGGGACGACGTTGACATCTACGTAGCGGCGCCCGAACGTGTCGTGGAGATGATGCTGGAAAGAGAGGGTGCACCGATATGTTGACACTTCGTATCATAACCGTCGGAACCTTAAAGGAAGGCTATTGGAGAGATGCGGTCGCGGAATACAAAAAGCGCCTTTCAGGCTTTTGCCGTGTGGAAGAAATCAATCTTAAGGAAAGCAAATTACCCGAAGATCCTTCACCTGCTCAAATTGCCGCGGCACTGGAGGCAGAAGGGGAGGATATGAAAGAATATCTGCCGCCCCGTGCCTTCAAAATTGCTCTTTGTGTTGAGGGAAAGCAGTTTTCCTCCGAACAGTTGGCCGCGCGCATCGACGACGTCAGCGCCAGGGCCAGTGAAATTTGCCTTGTGATCGGCTCATCTCACGGCATCTCGCCTACCATCAAACAAATGTGCGATTTGAAGCTGTCTTTTTCACAGCTGACTTTCCCTCATCAACTGGCGCGCGTGGTGCTGTATGAGGTGCTGTACCGCTGTATGAATATCATCAAGGGAACAAAATATCATAAATGATGCAATATTGCACACGTCAAGACCAAAATATGGCCGCGTGTGCAATATTTGTCTTAAAAAATCGCTAAAATGACTTGAAATTTTTGTTATTTTGTACTATAATTTATGCAAAGACCATGCGGTGCATATTATGCTCGTTCGCCGCAGACAAAGGAGAAGATACTATGAATAAGACAACGACAAAACGAAATGGTGTGGTCATCGGTTACGGTGGCATGGGTGGCTGGCACACCCGTTATCTCAAGGAAAGTGACGCCGTCAATTTGCTTGGCGTATACGATATTAAACCTGAAAGAAATGCGGCCGCTGAGGAGGCCGGAATCCACGCATATCCCTCGTGGCAGGCTGTGTTGGATGACCCTGCTGTGGACTTTGTCACCATTGCCGTTCCCAACGAACTTCACAAGCCTCTGGCCATCGAGGCCATGGCGCATGGCAAGCACGTTATCAGCGAAAAGCCGGTTACCCTGTCCTCGACCGATCTGCAGGAGATTTTTGATGCCTCTGCCAAGTACGGCCGTTTGTTTACCACCCACCAGAATCGTCGCTGGGACGTAGATTATTTGATGATGAAGCAAGCGTATGCTTCGGATGTTCTCGGTCGCGTGTTCAACATTGAATCTCGTATTCAGGGCTCGCGCGGTATTCCCGGTGACTGGAGAGGCAAAAAGGAGCATGGCGGCGGCATGATTCTTGACTGGGGTGTCCACCTGATCGACCAGATGGTCGGTATCGTGAACGACCGCAAAATCGAGCGTGTATACTGCCGTTGCGATCACATTACCAATGACGAGGTTGACGATGGTTTCCAGCTCGACCTCTACTTTGAGGGCGGTGTCACCGGCCGCATTGAGGTTGGTACGTCCCACTTTATTGCTATGCCTCGTTTCTACATGACGGGTACGGACGGCGCCGCTATCATCAACGATTGGCGCGAGAACACCCGAATCGTCGCTTGCAAGGACTGGTCCGAAAAGGACGTCAAGCCCGTCGTTACTGCGGCAGGTTTGACCAAGACCATGGCTCCTCGCGACGAAAAAACGACGATTGAAAGCGAGATCGTTCGCCCCGATTCTGATGTGCATGATTTTTATCGCAACTGGGTTGCTGCCATCAATGGTGAGGCTACGCAGCTTGTCACCCACGCACAATTGATGCGCGTGATGAAGATTATGGAGGCTGCCTTTGAGTCTGACCGTGTCGGTGCTCCCGTTGCCCTGGATGACGCCGGTGTCATTGACCCGCAGTAAAAGGTAGATGATATGAAACTGTTAGTGATTTCTGACCTTCACGCCAACATAGACGCGCTCAATGCCATCTGGGAAAAAGAGTCGGATGCGGATGCGGTTCTGTGTGTAGGTGATGTGGTTGATTGGGGCTTCTATCCGCACGAAACCATTGCATGGCTGAAAGAGAGAGAGGCCGTAGTTGTCTATGGCAACCACGACCACGAATTTCTCAGACAGTACGATACGGGAATTCGTGAGCCTGTCGGGCAAGAGACAACGTATATGTCGCATTGCATCAATCACACAACGGAAGAGGACGTTGCATGGTTGCGCGCTCTGCCTGAGATTGCCGTGGTGGAATACGATGGTATTACCTATTGCCTAAAGCATTCCGTTGTGTTGCATGAGCGCAAGAGCACCATTCAGCAATATTTGGGCGAATATCGCTCCATTCCGGCCTTCCGCGAATTGTGGAAACAGTTGGTGGGAAGCGACGACCAAAAAGAAAAGCGCATTGTGATTGGCCACTCGCATATATGCTTTTTGTTGCGTGCGTATGCCAATGAGATGTATATCAATCCGGGTAGTACTCATTATCGTAAGGGCCCTGATTCGGTAGAAAAGGGAGCTGACTATATTACGATTACGGACGGTATTCCCGTCATGAAGCACGTCGATTATCCGACGGCGCATTTGTGTGAAATGATTAGGAACTCCAATTTCCCCAAAGAAATTCAAACGCCCGCTCTGGTGTATTCCGGCTCGGCTGTTGATTGAAAGGAATTACTATGAAGCTGTTACTGATTTCCGATGTTCATGCCAGTATTGATGCGCTCAGAGCCGTTTGGGCCGCAGAGTCGGATGCCGATGCAATTATGTGCGCCGGTGACATCATCGACTGGGGTTTCCATCCTCATGAAGTCATTGCATGGATGAAGGAGCACAACGTTATCTGTGTTCACGGCAACCATGACCTTGAAATTTTGGAGCATCTGGATGCGGGACACCGCGAAGAGAAGGGAAAAGAAACAAATTTTGCTACTTACAGCATCAACCGATTAACCGAAGAGGATATTGCTTGGCTTCGCGCACTTCCTGAAACGCAGATTGCTGAATTTGACGGCATTACGTATTGTATGCGCCACGCCATCGATCCTCGTGAAAGAGAAAATGCTGTCCGGGAACTGTTGGGTGAATATCGCACGATCCCTGCCTTTTCCGAATTGTGGAATCGGTTTGTCGGAAAGAGCGACCAGCCCATTCGTCGCCTGCTGTTGGGTCATTCGCATAACTGTTACACTCTGCAGGCTGCCAAAAATGAAATGTATATCAATCCGGGTAGCATTCACTACCGTTTGGGTTCCAACTGTCGAACGACAGGTGCAGATTATATCACTGTCACCGACGGTGTTCCGACGCTCAAGCACGTCGATTACCCGACGGCGCACCTACGAAAGCTGTTGGAACAATCCAATTTCCGTGATGATGTGAAAAGGACAGCAACATATTTCAATCAGTCGGTTGTAGATTGATTTGGGAGGCAACATGATGAAAAAATTTTTTTGTATCGCGTTAACGCTTTTAATGATATTTTCACTAGTGGCTTGTCAGTCTCCAACGGAGCAACCCGTAGATCCGCCTGCAAACGAAACACCTTCCGAGCAACCGACAGACCAACCCGGAGAAGATGAAACACCTGACCCTGATCCACCACAGCAAGAAGTTTATGATATCATTGACCTGATCGTTGACAGCATCAGCGACTATACGGTGGTTTATGATGACTCCGATCCTGTGGTAACGGAGCACGCAAAGGCCTTTGTTAAACTCTTGGATCACAAATATTTTGTTGATGTCGAGGCGGTTGGTATCAGTGAGGCCCAGGAGGATTACGGCCATGAAATCGTGATCGGCGAGATCAGAGCGAGCGGCCGCGAAGCGGCCAAGGCGCTCAAGGGCGGCGATTTCTCCATCTCTGTGGTCGATGATGACTTGGTTATGTGTGCGACCAATGGCCGCCTTTATTCGTATTTGTTTGATGTGTTTACGTATCAGTTTTTGTCTTCGTACAGTAAAGGCTCGCTGACCATCAGCTCGGAACAGAACTTTCTGTATAGCGCATCCTCTTTGAGTGCAACGCCGTACGTGGAATATCTGAAGCAGAGAAATACTATGACTAGAGAGTTGGTGGAGGAGCTTTTTGAATACGCTACCTTTACCGCATCGGATGGCACGACATTGCCTTACCGCCTGTATGTTCCGTATGAATACGATCCCGACAAGGAATATCCGGTGCTGGTTGTACTTCACGGTGCAGGTGAGCGCGGCACAGATAACAAAGGCAATATTTTTCACATGTTGCACGATATGTTCAGCCACGCAGATACCCCGCTTTCGGAGGCGATTATTAT
The DNA here is from genome assembly GCA_045631585.1 of Eubacteriales bacterium. Classification (GTDB taxonomy): domain Bacteria; phylum Bacillota; class Clostridia; order Oscillospirales; family CAG-272; genus SIG644. Next base: position 7,323 of record JAZQUX010000288.1, read on the forward strand.
CGCCCCCCAGTGTCCCGCCGCACCCAACCAGTGGGTAGATACTCCATGGGCCAATGGCAATTACAGCGTGGATCGCGTAGCGATGTCGAATGAGCTGGGCGCAGTCTTGGAGTTGCTTTGGGAGATCGAGGACGAATTTTCCACCGATATTGACCGCTATTATATCACCGGCCTTTCTATGGGAGGCTTTGGCACTTGGGATATGATTATGCGTTATCCCGAAGTATTCGCGGCGGCGGTGCCTATTTGCGGTGGCGCAGACCCTTCGTATGCCGCTGAGATTTGCGATATGCCCATCTACACCATTCACGGTTCTGCTGATCCGACGGTGCCCGTGGCCGGTACCCGCGCGATGGTCGAAGCATTGAAAGCGCAAGGAAGCCCTGTCATTTATCAGGAACTCGAGGGTGAGGGCCACGGCGTTTGGAACTGGGCGGCACAAAATGCCGACGTCTGGGAGTGGCTGTTCTCACAAAAATGATCGGATAGATCATGATAACTGAATATTAAAAGGGAAGATGCTCTGCGGCATCTTCCCTTGTTTGTTTCTTATTGTCCATGACGTATCACAGCGCGTTGCGAACCTCGCCGTACATGTATAACGATCCGAGACACACGATGGGAGTGTTCGTTTCTTTGGCCCAAGCCAGCGCCCGGGTAACGGCGTCTTTTACGCTGTCGGTGGCTGTGGCAGTGATGCCAAGGCCCTCGAATACGGCGGCATAATCCGAGGCGGGGAGGGCGCGAGGATTGTTAGGGGTCAAGCAAAAAACACGCTCTGCTACACTTGCAATACGATTTGCCATGTAAGAGTAATCCTTGTCGGCCATGACACCGGTAATGATTCCCACGGACTGATTTCCAAAATAAGTGCGAATGCTGTCAACGGCGCTGTCGATGCCTTGAGGGTTGTGTCCGCCATCAAAAATGACGAGGGGATCGCGTTTGAGTAGCTCAAATCTGGCTGGCCAAGCGACGCCAGCCAACCCATGGACAACGGCATCCTCGTCAATGAGTACGTCCATGCGACGGAGCAAATCAATCGCGGCGATGACGTTGGTGGCGTTATAAGGCTGATAGGTGCCAAGGAGAGGAATGTAGAGATTCTTGTGATCTCCGCAATCAAACTCAGTTCCGTCCGTTGTCATTTGCTTGATGGCTAAAACGCCATGATCGACAGGGATCATGCGCGCCCCGACCAGCTCCGCTGTCTTTCGGATCACTTGCTCGGCTGTAGCATCGTTACCGCACCAAAGCAGAGGGCAGCGCGGCTTGATGATTCCCGCCTTTTCAGCGGCGATTGCTTCAATGGTATCACCTAAAATGGAGGTGTGATCTTTTGCAATGCCTGTGATGACGGTAAGCAAGGGGCGACTGATGATGTTGGTAGCATCCAAACGTCCGCCAAGTCCGCATTCCAAAATCACCACTTCGCATTTTTGCTTGGCAAAATACAAAAAGGCAAGGGCTGTGATCAACTCAAACTCGGTCGGTTTATCTTCCATGGCATCTGCCACGGGACGGATGAGCTCTACCAATTCGATGAGTTCTTCATCCGAAATGTTTTGTCCGTTGACCCTCATACGCTCGTTGAAGCAGGTGATATAAGGAGAAGTGAACAATCCGGTGCGATAGCCTGCCGCGCGCAAAATGGATTCTGTCATGGCACAAAACGAGCCTTTTCCGTTGGTGCCGGCAACGTGGATAAAAGTCAATTTATCCTGCGGATTTCCCAACGCCTCGCACAATACGCGGATGCGGTCAAGCCCCGGCTTGCAAAAGGTCCAGTTGACCGAATGTATATAATCAATGGCTTGTTCGATGTTCATGATGAATTCCTCCTTGGCGGTCAAACAGTGCGCGGACGGTCTTGTTGCGTCTCATCAGGCACAACAGCATGATTTCAACGGGGGCAATGGCAAAATAAAGCGGGATGCGCCAAAGAACTGCCCAACCGTAAAACTGGAAGAGTCCCAAGGGCTTAATGATGATGGATCCGACAAGGTGAGCCACCGCGCAGGCAAGGATGATGCGCGCTTTTCCGGGACGCTTGATCAGATAATGAGACACCAAACCGCTGATAAGACCAATCGCCATCGCGCCCAGCGTTACGAGGGGATTGATGGGATACACCTGCCGCGATAACAAATAACTGATCAGATCGGCAGATAAGCCGGCCATACCTCCAATGACGGGGCCAAACATCAGACCTGTGGCCAAAATAGGCAGATTTTCAAAGGTGATGCGGAACAATCCCGCGTACGGTCCTGCGCCAAAATTCAAAAAGTTTTTGCAAAAAATGCCGATGACAACGCTCATGGCGGTCAGCATGGCCGTCATGGTCATGACTTGAAGCGAACCAAACAAGGCAATACGTTTCTTTTTTTGCATAGAAAAACACCTCCCGGAAGAACAGAAAATCCTGTGTAGCTATCCGGACGGTGCGTCCATTGGCACAGCGGGATGCAGGATATCTACCGCAGAGATCGCCGCGAAGCGACGCCTCTTTCGTCCGCACGGCAACTCCCCGTCCGCGCGACACTTGACGCATATACCCTTACTCTGTTGATCATATTTGTTCTTTGAATTTCGTCCCTTGACGATAGCTCATTATAACAGATTTTTCTCTTAAATGCAAGAGAAAATACGTAAAAAACAAAAATAATGCGAAAAGCACTTGAAAAAACCGGTTTCTTGTGATACAATGTCGAGGTCCGCTTGCGGGCGGTGAGTTCGAAACCATCCTCACCAAAAACAAAACTAAGGAGAAACCAAATATGAGAACCAAACAATCAAACAGAACGCGCTATTTGTGTCAAGCGGCCATGATCGCCGCGCTTTACTTTGTCCTGACTTGGCTGTCCGCTACGTTGGGCCTTGACAGTAAAACCCCTCAATGTCGTCTTGGCGAGGCTCTGGCAGTGCTTCCGCTATTTATGCCGGCCGCTGTACCCGGGCTTAGCATTGGCTGCTTTATCGCCAATGTCTGCTTCAGTCCCATGCCGGCCGATTGGATTTTCGGCACACTCGCCACGCTCTTAGGTGCGATTGCTTGTCGTATGATTGGCCGAGTTTGGCATTCGTTCAGCTTTTTCAATTTGTTTGTGGCTACATTACCCAATGTGGTGGCCAACACGGTGATCGTCCCTTTTATTTTGCAGTATGCTTATGGCATCCCGGACGGGTATTGGTTGCTGTTGATCAGTGTCGGCGCCGGGGAAGTGATTTCGGGCATTGTGCTGGGTATGATTTTGGCTTTTGCTATTCCCAATGCCATGAAGCGAAAGCTATCGCTCGGCGGCAAATTATGATATGTTTGAAAAGAGGAGAAGAAGAGATTGCTTCTTCTCTTTTTCTTTGCATAAAATGTTCGATAATCTTGCAGAAATTGTGCATTTCTATTGACAAATCACCAAATATTGTGTATAATAAAATGAGCATTATAAAATGGCTGTAATGGTATTTGTAATGCCTTGAATTGATTTGAAAATAAAAAAATTAAGGAGGTGTATTATGACAGAAGAAGTGAAGATCCTATTGTTTTCCATTGGCGCTTTGGTTGCAGGTCTCATTGTCGGCGCGATCATCGGTATCATCTACCGCAAGAAGGTTGCCGAAGCTGAGATCGGTTCAGCAGAAGAAAAAGCGAAAAAGATCATCGCAGACAGCGCAGTGCAGGTCGAAACGATGAAAAAGGAAGCTTTGATCGAGGCAAAGGAAGAGACGCTTCGTTTGCGCAACGAAACCGAGCGCGAACTGAAGGAACGCCGTGCGGAAGTCACTCGCATGGAACGCCGTATCAACCAGAAAGAAGAAAATCTGGATAAGAAGACGGAAGCCCTCGATCGCAAGAATGAGACGCTGGACAAAAAGCTCAAGGAAAACGATGCTGTTCGCGAACAAATCGAACAAGTATTGGCTCAACACATGACCAAGCTGGAAGAGCTGTCCGGCATCACCGCTCAAGAGGCGAAGGAAGAACTGATCGCCCGCGTAGAGTCTGAAGTGAAGCACGATTTGGCCAAGCGCTTGGATGAGCTGGAAACGCAGTTCCGAGAGGAAGCGGATGACAAGGCTCGTAATATCGTGACGCTGGCTATTCAGCGTTGTGCGGCAGATCAGGTGTCTGAGGCTACCATCTCGGCAGTTCCGCTGCCCAGCGATGAAATGAAGGGCCGCATCATCGGCCGCGAGGGTCGTAACATTCAGAAGCTCGAAACGCTGACCGGCGTTGAGCTCATCATTGACGACACGCCCGAGACCATCACCCTCTCCGGTTTTGATCCCGTCCGCCGTGAGGTGGCGAGATTGGCGCTGGAAAAGTTGATTGCTGACGGACGTATTCACCCTGCCCGCATCGAGGAAATGGTTGAAAAGGCCAAGAGAGAAGTCGATGCCGTAATTAAGCAGGCTGGTGAGAGAGCAACCTTTGAGGTTGGTGTGCACGGAATCAATCCCGAGCTTGTTCGTTTGCTTGGCCGTCTGCGTTATCGTACCAGCTATGGTCAGAACGTTCTCAAGCATTCTGTTGAGGTTGCATTCTTGGCAGGAATTATGGCGGAGGAGCTTGGCGTTGACGCCATGACCGCTCGCCGCGCAGGTCTTCTGCATGACATTGGTAAAGCATTCCCGCACGATGAGGAAGGTTCCCACGTACAGATTGGTGCAAATGTCGCCAAGAAGTATAAGGAAAGCCGCGATGTGATTCACGCGATCGAAGCGCATCACAACGACGTTGAACCCAAGACGATCATCGCCATTTTGGTTCAGGCTGCCGACGCTATTTCGGCCGCAAGACCCGGTGCTCGTCGTGAGGATCTGGAAAACTACATTAAGCGCCTTGCTAAGCTTGAGGAAATTGCCGAGAGCTTCAACGGTGTTGAAAAGGCGTTTGCCATCCAGGCCGGCCGTGAGGTCCGCGTCATGGTCAAGCCCGAGATCATCAATGATGACGGCATGGCTCTGATCGCTCGCGAAATGGCACAGAAGATTCAAGAAGAAGTCAAATATCCCGGTCAAATCAAGATCAATGTTATCCGCGAAAGCCGCGCGATCGACTACGCTAAATAAAAGTTCAATATTTGATCCAGGGATGGAACAATACTCAGTTTCCCACATGGGATTATCAATAGATAACATAAAGCCCACAAGGAAAATCGAGCAGTGTAAACTGCCTGCTTTATAAATTGAGTGAATCCAAAAAGTGCCGCACGGCTGCAAAGAGCATTCGAAAGGGGATACCTTCGATGCGTTCGTAGCTGTTGCGGCATTTTTGTTTTAAAAAATAAAAAAATATGAAAAAAAGTATTGACAAATCGAAACGCTTGTGGTATGATATACAAGTCGCCGCAAGCTGATGCCGCGAACGGCAACGGAATATTTGGAGAAGTCGCCTAGTTGGTCGAGGGCGCACGACTGGAAATCGTGTAACCGTCAAAAGCGGTTCGAGAGTTCGAATCTCTCCTTCTCCGCCAGAAAAAAGCACACATTTGTC
>JAZQUX010000289.1:0-2592 GCA_045631585.1 Eubacteriales bacterium
CGGACGATCTTGGACGTATCTACGCCATACTTGCGCAGGGAGTTGACGGCCATCTGACCGATCTCATGCTCGGGGAGCTTGGTGACAAACGCAGCATCCAGGCCGTAATTAGCAAGGGAAACGGCTACGTTAGCCTCGCCGCCGCCAAAGGTGGCGCCAAAGCTCTCGGACTGAACGAAACGGTTATAGCCCTCGGGGGCCAGGCGAAGCATCAGCTCGCCGAATGTTATGACTTTTTTCATATCATATATCCTTTCTGTGTGAGAAGGTTTCTTTGATTTTCTCTATTATAACAGAAAATTTCGGTTTTGTCTTGACTTTTTTGAAAATTATTGTATCAGCGCGGTTAATTTTTCAACCAAAAGATCCACCGATCGCTGGGTATTGACCATGTCGGCCAGCGACAAAGCCTCCATCAGCGCTTCGTTGTCGGGATCGTCCTCAAGCATCTCCTCGGCCATCTCCAATAATTCGTCCAATTCGGCACGATCCGCGGCAAATTTTCCCTTGGAAAGCGTAATATCGTCCACCTTGAAGGTGATGGTCTCGGTCAGATTGCGCCAGAAGATGCGCAAATAGTTGAGCGTTTTGAAGTCGCCTATATTGGCCTTGCCCGCCGCGCTGATGGAAACAACAACGTGGTTCCAGCCCTGCTTTAAGGACAGCGAATTGAGCGTGTAGGCGATCTCGACCTTGTCTACCTGCTGGGAGATCTCAAAATCACTGCCGCTGGGAAGATCGATGGGATAATCGAGATAGATCCAAACGTCCAAATACCAGTCGGTCCAGTCGTCGGGGAGAACGATGCCGTAGGCGGCGGAGTCGCGGATAAAATTGACGCGAAGGTCGCCCGTTCCCGTGGTGGTAAAGCAGCCTTTGCCCCACAGATGCGTCGCGGTGTCGATGCCGGCGCTCTGTCCGTTGAGCGACCAGCCGTCTTTTTTATCGCAGGTATCGATCACGATGTACTCATCCGAAACGTCATCGATCGACACGATCGAACCCAGCCCGTCGCGCAATTCTTGCATAGTCGAAAGGCAATCGTCAAGGTCGGCGTTTTCGTTCAAAGCGAGCGTTTGGGCGGCATCGAGCGACGCAAGGTAGGAGTCATAACTGGTCGATTCATACTGCTCTGCCCCGCCAAGGCGATACTCCTCGATGCAACGAATCTGAGCGTCGAGCAGTACGCGACCGTCGATCTTCTCATCAAGAATCTCGGCCAGCGTGCGTGACAGCACCTCGGCCGCCAAAATATGCGACTGGACGGTGGGGTGGCCATGGACACCCACACCGTTTTGGGTCTTGTTTTGCAGGGGAAGCAAGGAGAAAAAGACGTTCTCGTCGCCCTCGTCATTGACCGCATCGACCGCATCTCTGATGGCGTTTTTGCGTCCCTGATCCATCATGCCGTAGGCCCAGACGATGAGGGCGTCGGGGTTATACTTTCGCACCATGTGGATAAACTCGATGGCCTGCGCCTTCATCTCGTCGGACGTGATTTGCTTGCCGCCGATGGTAGCGCCCGAATCGTTGGTGCCGAGATTGATGACCACAACGTCATTGGGTTCTGCTTCAAAATCCCACGAATCGGTACAATTTTGATGACCGGGCAGGGCGGCTGTCTTGGAGTAATCGTTAAAAATGCTATCCCTGTTCGATCCTGTGACATAGCAAATACCGCTGCGCGAGATGACGTGAACGTCGGCGTTCAGCGCCCGACCCGTCAGTGTGGCATACGTCATGGTGCCATCCTCGGTGGCCGTGGTGAAAATGTTGCCCGAGCCGTCGGTGACCATGTTGCCAAAGCCGCTTGTGATGGAGTCACCGATAAATTCGATGCGAAGCTTGGGCTCCTCGGGAGCTTCCACGATAAACTGACCGTCCTTTACGCTCAATTCGCGCACGCCAATGGTGGCGGACTCGCCATAGACCGCTTCGTTTCGTTTGCGGACCTCGATGGTATGAACGCCCTCGTCCAGACCGTCGATGAGTTGATACCACTGATCATTTTTGTTGACGCAAACGGTATTGGCGGGGGCAAGCGCACCGTCAACATAGACGTTAAGATAGCCGTAATAGGAGGGATTGGTCGTGCTGGTGGTCAGCCGGGCAGACACGCCCGTGCCTTCAAAGCGGAGGGAGAAGCCGGAATAAGTCCAGAAGAGCCGGAGCGTCGAGCCATCCATGTAGGTTCGGCCGTGGAGGGTCATAAAATCGGTGATCTCGCTTTGATCCTCGACGCGAGTCCACTTGTCCGCGGGGGCATCGCCCTCATCCTTTGGGACATCGTCTGTAGGATCATTGTCCTCCGGAGGCTCGGGAGAATCCGGCGTGTCCGGAGTTTCGTCGGACGGTTCGGTAGAATCCGGTTTGGATTGGCAGGAGAAGCACGCGGCCAAAAGGCACAGAGAGAGAAGCAAGCAAAGAATGCGGTGGATATGTTTCATGGCGATCTCCTTTCGCGTGGAATATTACAATTTTATTATAGCATGCGCAGGGAGGGGTTGTCAATGGTGGGATTTTGGAGGGGGGTGCAAAATTTTTTGCAACTTTTTCTAACCACGCTCATACTGCTGTGCGGTTTGGTGTTCA
>JAZQUX010000290.1:0-4816 GCA_045631585.1 Eubacteriales bacterium
TGACCGCGGAACTGGGTTCCTGCCACAAGCGAAGTCAAATCCAACAGATATACAACCTTATTTTTCAACTTATAAGGCACATCGTCTTGAACAATACGCAAAGCCAGTGCCTCGGCGATCGCCGTCTTACCGACACCGGGTTCGCCAATGAGACAGGGGTTGTTTTTCTGTCGGCGGCAAAGAATTTGAATGACGCGAGCAAGCTCCTTGTCACGACCGACAATACGGTCCAGCTTTCCTTCTCTTGCGCTCTTGGTCAGGTTGCGGCAATAGGCCGGCAAATATTTATATTTCTTTTCAGGATCTTGAGATGCTCGGTCGCTTTTATTCTTCTTTTTCTCACCGGCATCGGGCGGATTGGGGGCCACGTTGGATTCGCTGGCCTTGATCAAACCGGCCTGCTCAAACAGCTTACGGAAATCCAAGGTAGGAACGACGTGCTCGCTTCCCTTTTTCCGAGTCTCAGCGGCATTGGCGCCCTCATGGTTTTCGTCCGCTTCCTCAGGCTCCTCAGCGTCGTCCGCTTCGCCGCCGAAATCCAGACCTTGCTCCAGCATCTGCTCCATTTCTTCGCTCATTCCGGCCAGTTGCTCAGGGGTAAGGCCCAATTTTTCAAAAGCGCCTCCCATCATATTTTCAATCGGCAGTCCGACTTCCTTTGCACACACGATGCAAAGACCTTCACTCGTCTTCTGACCGTTTTCCACTTTGGTCACGAAAATCATAGCCGGACGTTTCTGACATCTTGCACATTTTACCATTATAGGATGTTTTCAGCGCGCCTCACATCGGGCGGGGCTGTCCTTTCCGTTGAATTTATATTCCGATGCCAAATATCCACCGGAAGATATTATAGTTAAAGCAGTACTTGAACAGAAGTGTTTTCTCAAACGCCTCTTGGAAAGAAAACCCGTCAAAGCCTGCTTCCGCCAAATTCATCACAGCATACATCAAGAAAGTATATACCGCCGCATAGATCAAGGCGCAGCCAATACCCAACACCAAGCCAAGTGCTCGGTCAATTTTACGCAGCACGGGAAGATTGGCAATTTTAACAAGGACGCTGGCAATCAAGCTGAACAGGAGCATGGCGATCAAAAAGACAGCCACGTAGCCAATCAGGTCTGAGAGCAGGTTCGTCACCGGCCGGGCCAGTGTGCTCGACAACTGCCACAAGCCACCGGCATCCGCTTCGGTTTGATGGGCAAAATCCCCCGCCAACGTCGTGACATCCAGTCCCATTTTTTCCAATATGAAATTCAGCCAAGACGGAAGCTTTAGTTGTACCTGCGTCAAGTCAAAGCTCTCCGCACCGGCATCGAACATGGACAACAGACGATCATAGACGAACTGCGTCACACGTCCGCCAAGCCAGCGCTCTGCGATCCAAGAGGATACCATTGGGCCAAACAAATACGCCATCACCATGCAGAGCAACGATTTAGCCAACCCAAATATCGATCGAATAAATCCCTTGAACCAACAAGACAGAATGGTTGCAACTATGATGATCAGCAGAGATACATCGAGAAATAAGCTCATACTTTCCTCACTCTTTCTATACAGATGAACGATTAACGTTTTTGATTCGGACGGAGAACAATCGCCTTGGCAGAACCGCACACAAGAAATTCTTCCTCATTGAATGCCAAAAGTCTTGTATATTCGCCGCTAAAGCTTGCGGTGGCATACGAAGCACTTTGTCCGTCACGGTAAACGTTCAATTCATGCTTAGTCAATACACTTAACACTCCAAAGGCGTACGAAACATCATACACCTCGGAAGATACAGAAATATTATACACCTGATCGGTGGATTTGTCAAATACAATTATGCGGGTGGCCGTATCGTATACATTGTCACGGCAAACCAATACACACCCTTGCTCATTGGCGCGAAAGCTAAGTACTGTCTCTGTCGTAAACGAAGAACTCGCCTGCAGCTCCAGTTGCTCATTGAAGCGATAGATGCCTGCTGTGGTAACCAACAACAGTTCATTTTCCTCCGTATAGTGGCAGGCAACCGGATACGCGTCTTGAACCACTGCAGAATGTCCCCACTCTTGCGCGTTGGGAGCAACCTGAGCCAGATGCGTTTGCATTCTGCCTCCCTCGGCAGAAACAGAAATCAATACCAACTCGCTACCATCTTGACGCAAAGCCGCCATCAATGTATATTGTTCCATGCGATATCGGTTCACCATGTGATGATTCTCATTATACAACAGCACTTCCCCACCGTATTCCGTGCTGTCGGTCACCAAGGCATAATAGCCTTTATTGCAGGCCGCAACGTAGCGAATGCTGTTTTCGGTGGTGATCTGTTTGACGCAGGTAAAGGAGTTGTACACGCCGACGTCCTTTCCGCCAAGGTCATAGGCGACCAAATAGCGACCGGAGGAAGCAATGCGGGGAGTTCGGTAGCTAAGACTGTTGGAATAGGATTCTCTGCCCGAAGCGGTAAACACCGTTAGCTTTTGTGAGCCAAGGACTGCCAATCCTTCACGGTAGAGTGCATAGTCGCTATTCTCATCCGAAGAATAGATCATGCTCTCCCGCGCTTCACTCTCCTGCAGAGCAAGAGAGGAAGACAAATCCTTGGCAAAATAAATTAGATTATCCGCCGACAAAAGTGCGGCATTGGTCAGAACGGAAACAGCGAAATAAACAGCCAACAGCATGATCGCGATCATTTGAGCAGAATGATAACGGAACGATACTTCCTGATAATAGCCCACGTCCGTGACGCTTTCGGACAGATCGACCTTTTGCTCCAATTCTTCTCCCGTGTCGGGATCGTATCGTTTCTTGCGCCCAAACAACGAGGCAAGCATTCTCAACGACGGCCGTTTTTTCACACTTTCCCTCCTCTCACCTGTATTTAGGGATACAACAAATTATTCCCAATGCGCCGGCAAAACATCCGGACGATGGTAAAAAACGCGAGACAAATATAATCCGTGAGGGGGAGCCGTCAAACCGGCGGCCACACGATCGCGAGCCTCAATCGATGCTCGGATACTCTCCGGGTCTCGTCTGCCAACGGCAACCTCATACAAAGTACCCGCCATAATACGCACCATGTTATACAAAAATCCGTCTGCACATACGCGAAAAGAAAGGATATTCCCCTCTCTGCTGACATTGGCATACGTTACCGTGCGGATCGGAACCGTAATTTTGGAGCCTTGCGCCATGTAAGAGGCAAAATCGTGCGTGCCAACGAAATCGGAGGCGGCTCGATTCATGCGTTCTATCGCATCGGGAAGCAGTGGGCAAGGAATATGCCAACTGCGATTATCTTCAAAGGGATCGCGAATGGGCGAGGAGTAAAAACGATATTCATACTCCTTGGCGGACACCGCATAGCGAGGATGAAAATCATCCGGCACAAAGCAAGCGTCCGTCACAGCGATATCATTGGGCAGATGCGTGCAGAGCGCGCGCGGAATATTGGCGGCGGCGATGCTTGTCGGCAGATCTGTCTGTCCTTTTTTGGAAACAGCCGCACAAAACGCTCGGGCATGGACACCCGCATCGGTTCGACTGCATCCCATCACGTCGCAATCATAGCCGAACAGCGCTCTTGTAGCTTCGTTCAAAGCGCGCTGAACCGTCGGAATATGGCCCGGCTGAACTTGATATCCGTTATAAGCCGTACCGACAAAACGAAATTTGATCAAAGCCTTCATACGTCTGTTTCCTTTCTTTCAGAATATTTCAAGTCATTACATCGTGTAACCGATACCCAAACGGTTCAAATAGATGATGCCGGCGCCAAATGTTACCATAACAAACAGCGCGACAAAATCGGAAAAGCGGTAATGCAGAATCGTCATGCGGGTTCTTCCCTTGCCGCCGTGGTAACAACGGCATTCCATGGCGGTTGCCAACTCATCCGCACGGCGGAAGGAGGACACGAACAGAGGAATCAAAATGGGAATGAGTGCTTTGGCACGTGCAATCAGCGAGCCATTGGAGAAATCCACGCCGCGAGCTTTTTGAGCGGCCATGATCTTATCCGTTTCCTCCACCAGCGTCGGGATAAAGCGCAACGCAATGGTCATCATCATGGCAAATTCATGGACGGGGATATGCAACACACGAAGCGGGGATAAGAGTCTCTCCAGCGCATCCGTCAACATAATGGGGGTCGTCGTATAGGTCAGGAACATTCCCGTTCCGACAATCAGAACGGCAATGCGCAAAATCATAAATCCTGCTTGATACAAGCCTTCCGCATAGATTTGGATGAACTTCCATTCCACCAAAAGCGTTTCTCCTTTGGTGAAAAAGACGTTGATCAGCGCAGTAAACATCAAAATAAACAACAGCGGTCGAATGCTTTTGACAACAATCTTTAACGGGATTCTGCTCAAGAAAACAAGCGCAAGCGCTGATACAAGCAAGAGCGCAAAGCTCAGAACATTTTTGCAAATGAAGGTGCAAACAATATACAGAATCGCCAATATGACCTTCATGCGAGGATCCAAGCGATGCATGGCGGAATTGGACGGATAAAATTGACCGAGGGTGATGCTTTTCATCTCTTCACCTCCGCCGCTTTATTGCGTTCATTCCAAAGACGAAGCAAGCATTCCTCTGCCTGCTCGACGGTAAAAATACCTTCATCTACTTCAATCCCACGCTCACGTAGCATCAGGCACATACGAGAAATTTCGGGAATGTTCAAGCCGACGGCCACAAGCTCCTTAGCACGGGCAAAAACCTCAGAGGCCTTTCCCTGCATGACGAGTTTTCCTTCAGCCAAAACAATAATATCGTCGCAATAGCGAGCCATATCCTCCATGCTGTG
>JAZQUX010000291.1:0-18127 GCA_045631585.1 Eubacteriales bacterium
TCCGACTTGGTGCATATCAAAGTCGGGAGAGTAGCCGTTGTGAATGTTGAACGACAACTCGATCTCGTGCCAACCGTCGCCGGTCAACGTGTGGTTCCAGCAGTATTGCCCACCGTTTTTGTCAATGACGCGGAAGAAGAAGGTTGCCTGTCCGCCCTGTGCGCCGTAAATGGAGTCATGGTCGCAAACGATTCCGTCGGTGCTGTCAAGGAACAACCACAGCTTCAGCGTCGTTTTTTTGCGGTCGGTGACGCAAAGGTCAAACATTTTCCCGTTTGCCCAGCACATCTGCTTCAAACCATTGGTTTCCTCGGGCAAAACCCAACGCAAAGCCCCGGTTCCTTCGATTTGAGTTTCATCGTCAATGGTTGCTTCGGGAACGGTGCAAAGACCGGGGAGGTCGAGACGGTCGAAGCTAATCAACTGGCGCTGAGTATAATTCGAAACGTAATCGCTATACATTCGTTTGAGCGGAGAACCAATGGTGCGCGTTTGCAGCAAATTCTGTACTCTTTCCGTGAATGCCATCGGAGGATCCTTCCTTTCTTTTCGTTGAGTTATTTGTCCCATTCCATGAAATTCAGAGGCTTGCCCGTCTCATCAACCGTCTTGACGGCATAGGGGGATGCTTGCATGAGGGTGGGGGTGCCGAGTAGTTGCAAGGTGAACTCTTCTGCGGTTCCTTCGGTTTCCAGATAGCGAATGACCGAGGCGTCGCTGTCTTCGGCCTGCTTGATGGCGGTAATGATAACATGATCGGCACAGCCGCTAATACCTTCATAGCGCTCGGCGAGCGGGCCGTGATGGAAGGTGTCGTTGACTGCTCTGAGAGGAGCTTGGAGGACGGCCGCGCGGCGATGAGCATCTGTTGCGGTGGTGTAGGCAAACAGCGAGTAGGAGAAGGTCTGAGAACCTCTGTCCATAAAGTGACAATGGCTGTCACGGTAGGGCTGACCGTAGTGATCGGCATAGATTGCACCGCGAAGAATGGTCATGCGAATCATATCTTCCGTTGAATCGTAGGAGTATTTGTTGGTGTTGGCAACGCAAAGACCGTTTGAAGCAAACCACTTTCCAAAAGGTTCTTCGCCCTTGCAAAGCTCTCTTGTCACCGTTCCGTAAGGAATTTCACAGAGAATATTGTTCTTGGCGGGGAAGGTGATCTTGAGCGCCTTGTGGCATTCTCTGAAATCAACCTCACCACGCACCTGCAACTCATCGCTACCGGCCTTCAGGGTGTAGTAACGGGAAAGCGTCGAATCGTTGTAGGAGGTTGTGATGCACAGCGTAGCGCAAACGGCGCCCTGCGCGACGATCTCAAACTTCGGATTGCCAAATTGACCGCAGACCTCGCCCAAATCATCAAATCCATGCGCCCATGTATCGCAAGCGGTTTCATCGGTCAAAATGGTGCTCATACCGCCCTCAGCGATAACACGACCGCTCTTTTTGTCGATCATACGGCTGATTTCACCGCTGGTATGGTCGAATTCAACACGCAGCAGATCGTTTTCTAAGCTGTGCTCGGTGGCTGTCAGCATAGGGAATTCCGTTTCCTGGGCGGTCAAGGGGAATACACGATACACGCGATAACCAAAGGCGGGAATTTCAACGGGGAACGTTACGACGTAAATGTCGCTGCCGTTCATGTGCTCGCCGCGAACATTTTGGAAGGGAACTTCTTTACCTTCGTCATCGGTTACACGGCTTGCGCTAACACGCACGGTTACGGTGTCCTTGACGGGGAAGGCGTGCTGGTTGAAGACAACAATAGGCATGCCCAGCTTTTCATGCTCCCAAACGAGGAAATGCTCCATGCCAAGTAGCTTGTAGCCCGTCTCAGATCCCGCACCGGTGTCGATCTTGCGGCAGATGGCCTGCAAAGCACCGTTGATGGCCTGCTCGGTGATGCTCATGGTTTCGCCGTACAGATAAGATGCATCGGTATAGGCACTTTCGATGGAGCAACCGGCCAAAATGTCGTGGAACTGATTGAACAGTACATTTTTCCAAGCTTTGTTCAGCTTCTTTTTCGGATAAGCATAACCGACCAGATGGTTTGCCAGCGTGCAATAACGCTCGGCTGCCAAGAGATTTTCCTCGCAACGGCGATTCATGGTTTTGACAAACGAGGTCGCGCTGTAACAACCGCGCGCGTGGTGCTGAAGCTCCTCGTTGACCACGGGAAGGTTGCTCTTATCGATAATGCCGAAATACTCGTCTACGGTGGAGAACAGGTCGTCAGGATCGTTCTTTCCCTTAATGTAATCAATGGTTCTTGCCGTGGGACCGCCGCCGTGGTTGCCGACGCCAAAGAAGGCCATACGAGGTTGACCGTCCTTCTTGATGTCCTCGCGGATCTTATCCTCCAGATTGGTCTGGTTTTCATCCAAATTGTAGCAATCGTGGATGCGGAAGGCGGTAACGGCGCTGCCGTCCGCACTCTGCCAGCGGAACAGATCGAAGTCTTGCGCCTTTTCGTGAGGACCCGGACGCATATATACGTAATTTTCCATGCCGCCCTCGCGCAGAATCATGGGAAGCGAAGCGTTGTGACCAAAGGAATCAACGTTGTAGCCGCTCTTGGCGGTGAGGCCGAATTTTTCTTTGAAATAACGCTGGGAAAGGAGCGTGTGGCGGGCAAAACTTTCGCCCGTGGGAATGTTGCAGTCGGGCTGCAAGAACCAACCGCCCGTAATGTTCCAACGTCCTTCTTTGACGCGTTGCTGAATTTCTGCAAACATTTCGGGATCGCTCTTTTCGATCCACTGATAATAAACCGCGCAAGCGCTGGTGAATTTGAAATCTTCGGTTTCTTTCATGCGGTCAAGCGCACTGCGGAAGGTGGCGAGGACCTCGGAATAGCCATCCTGCCAGCGCCACAGCCAAACGGGATCCAAATGCGCGTTGCCGATCCAATACATTTTTTTCATGGTTTCTCCTTTTGCCCGAATGTCTCTTGGAGATACTCCCCGAGCGTAGAAAATTTAGTTATTATCATTATATCATGTTGTGGTTTCTTTTTCAATAATAAAGATTATTTTTTGGCAGGGTCGTATGGAATTTTGTGGAATTTGTATATGAGGCAAACGAAAACAGCGAGCGCAAAATGCGCTCGCTGTTGCTTCTTTGAAAAGGGCAATGTTATTTCCAGTTGTTTTTCTGTTTGAGTTGCCGGATAAGATCATACGCGTTGGTGGGATCGGTGATCTCCACGATCGCATACTCTCCGATTTCAATGTTTTTGAATATGGAATCATCGGTATGGACAATCACGGCGTAGACAGCGTAACTGTACGTTGTTCCTCCGGCTCCGTCGTCATCCGCGCGATGGCAATACACATAGTACAATTCCTTTCCTTCCGCGTCTGTGTTGCAGTATTCGAACCATTGACAAGCGTTGTCGTCCGTGCCTTCATAGCCGTGCTTTTTGGCGTACGCATAAATCTCGTCATCAAATGTCCATGTTTTGACACCGATGTTTCCTTCAGATTTTTTGGTTTCGATTTTTATTTTGGTGCATTTATCTGCATTGAATGGTTGATTCCAGTCGTTGCGTTCTTTCAGCGCCGCAATATCGTCCGGGGACATCTCCTGAGCAAGAATATAGTCCTCAGAGCCTTGATTTCCGTGATAAAAATGATCTGAATCATCGAAAAAAGGAGAGTAGCAATCGTCCTGATAGTAATAAGCATATCCGCCTTCGGATTTTTGCATGATGACGAATGCCATAGAATACGTTGTTCCGGAGCCGTAAGCTTCATGATAGAAGAATAGTGTCCTTCCGTAATCATCCGTTTCGAGAACGTTGATGGCGGGATCATAAATGATCTCGCCATTTCCCGTGTGTCCATCAATGCCGAAGATATTATTGACGGCAACGGTGTACAAGTCGGCGTGATCACCGCGGTATCCTAGATAGACACAGGAAGTGAACGTAAACAGTACCGAAAGCAAGCAGAGAAGCAAGCAGCTCGTTGACCATATTACGCGACGTTTCACCATAATGATGTTCCTCCTTTTACTCAACATGGAAATGGGGTGCCGATCGGTGACAGAAACAATTAAGCCTTTACGAAATAATACAACTGAGCGCTATCTCCCATACCGGTCAAATCAAGAACAAGACCACGACGGAGTTCCTCTCCTGTGTAGGTCTTTCCCGTCAACTGATCGACGTAGACGGCATCGGGAAGGGCAACCTTGATTTTCAAGCGTTTGGTTTTACCTGCAGGACAATCACCCTTTTCAACGACGGAGAAAACGATCTCATTGGCATCGGCCGTGGCATAATAGTAAGCAGAATAGCCGTATTTGGTGGGGAAAGCCAGGTTATAATAATCACCCAAACGAATGACGTGTTCAAAACTCTTGTATTGCTTGATTTGGGAAGAAATAATGCCCTTGATTTCCTCGCTCATGTTAAGGATGTTCAATTCATAGCCCAGCATACCGCCGACCGCAACCTTGTATCGATGATCCAAAGAGGCAAGGCTGTCGTGAGGGTTGGAAACGTGGCAGGACATGGTGGCGGCAGGATAGGCCAACAGAGCGGAGGGCTGAATCATGGTACGGACATAAGGATTGGTGTTATCGCTCGTCCAAATTTGGATGCCGTAAGGCATCATACCCAAATCATAGCGGCCGCCGCCGCCCGAGCAGGTTTCGATCACAGCCTTAGGGAAACGCTTGGTAAACCAATCGAACAGGCGGTATACCCCCTGCATATATCGGAAAAACACTTCTCCTTGTCGATCGGCGGGCAAGAATGCGGAGCCGACGTGTGACAAGTGACGATTCATATCCCATTTGAAATAGTCGATGTCAATGCCTTGGAAGGTTTTGTCAAATTGCTTGGTCAGATAATCGAACACTTCGGGATTCGACATATCCAATACCAGCTGATGGCGAGAGAGGAGCGGTTTGCGCCCCGGAACGCGCAATGCCCATTCAGGATGCGCGCGATACAGATCGGAATCCGGATTGACCATCTCCGGTTCGATCCAAATACCGAATTTGATTCCTTCCGCCTTGATTTTTTGTACGAAAGCGGCAAGACCGTCGGGAAATTTTTGCTTGTTTTCCACCCAGTCGCCAAGCCCGGCGCGGTCATGATTGCGTGCGCCAAACCACCCGTCATCCATGACCAACATGTCAAAGCCGGTGGCTTTGGCTTCTTTGGCGAAGCGAATCAGTTTGTCCTGATCAATGTCAAAGTAGCAGGCTTCCCAAGTATTCAAGACAACGGGGTGAGATTCCAGCGCCGCAGGTGGGAGAATGTGGTTGCGAACAAATCGATGGAAATTGCGGGACATGGCGCCGATGCCTGCCGACGAGTAGGTCATCACTGCTTCAGGGGAAGAGAATCGGTCTCCTGTTCCCAGAGTGTAGGAGAAGCAATCGCTGCCAAGACCCATCAGAACTCTCGTTCGACCTAACTGATCTACGTCTACTTCGTCAAGGAAACTGCCCGAATATACGAAATTGAAACCGTATACTTGCCCTTTTTCATCGGTTGCCCCATGGTCGCAAAGAGCGATAAAGGGATTGTACTGATGCGAAGATCCGCCGCGCTTGGAATAGACAGACTGCGTACCGTGGTGAAGCGGAACGCGCTGAGTGTTGACCTCGAAGCAGTGTGAACCGTACAGGGAGATCATGTCCAAATCTGAGCGGCCGATATCGAGCATCAGTGGCATACATTTTTCAATCTTGACGCAGGAGTTGCCGCGATTTTCTAATACCATATAGCGGCTGATAACGTCCACATCAGAGAAAACAGTATAGTACAGCTTCAAAACACATCCGCTGACGTCATCCCTCAGCTTAATTTCAAGCGTGCGTGTGTGTTCATCCGCACGCGCGCAAGGCAGTCCGTCCGGCAGGAGTCTTCCCTTAAAGATACGGTAAGAATCATAGACAAAATCGCTGACCCCTGTGCCGTCTACATTCAAACGCAACGCGTTCGGACGAAAGTCACCGGCACCGTAAAAAGAGCATTCCTGCGGAAAAACATCGGTGGACTGCGCTTCGCTATAGCCTGCGAGGTAAGGAGCAAAAGAGACTACGTTGAAGACAGGATCGGGGAGTTGATTTGTCCGCTTGCCGTAATACAGATGATAAAGGTAGCGATCGAGAACAACATCAAACGCATAGGTTGTTGTTTTGGTGTTGATGACAAAACGTTTTTTGTCTTTGATATATCGGATGGACATCGAAATACCTCCTTTGGGTCTTGGTTTGGATGGGGAGTATGCTCGCGAAGATCGCGTGGTAAGAGCTTTGCGTAACACACTTTTTCGTTATCTTTCCGATGAATGAAGTTTTCGTAGATACTTGGATTATCTGTATAATATACGAACAAACACGGGAAAAAGCAACAGATAAAGAATGTTTTTGCCAAAATATGATACCACAATTTTGAATGGAATGCAAGAGTGGAAAGAAAAAATGAAATAAAAGGTGTTAATAGCTACGAAAATATCATCAAAATTGTCGCTTGTGTATATTGTATGAAACTACAAAAGGGCATCTGAAAGACGCCCTTTTGCGATGTTGATATTGTATTACGTTTGTTGGGTTTCACATGACATTTGGCTGTTTATGAGAGCGTAACTCTTGCGTTGTTTCCCGGATAGGGCGTACATAAGAAGATATACTCCCAAACAAAGCACCATATAAGCTACGTATACGAGCCCTTGTACCACGGGATAGATTTCAAACGTACCAAATCTGAGTACACAAGCATCAAACAAAGGATCGGTAAAGCCGACCAGCCCTCGGGCAATATCTTTGTCAAACATGAACAAGTGATTCGCGTAGAAGAAATTTTGAATAAAGTCTCCTTCGTACATCCGATAAAATCCGTTGGAGATGGTTCCGAGGACAAACACAAAAAGGTAATACGCGGTAAAGCCGAAGGAAAAGCTCTTGATAGACCTCATGTCCAATGGCTTGAAGATTCGAAGTATGAGGCACAAAATCGGAATGATGAAGACCTTGGTATGTTCAACAATGAAATGCACGACCCAAAGGCGGGACAGATGAGAAATATCCTTTCCAATGTCAAGAACGATGATGGCAATGACAGCACCGACGACATTCACAATCAAGGCAAAACGGAAAATATTGTCGCTTTTTTTCAAAAGCATAATCAAACCGAGATAAGAACCGAGATTGCACAATTGCAAGGGGAGCTTCATGATGTTCAATTCGCTGGAAGCAGTGTACATTTGGCTGAACTGCATGGCAAGAGCCCAAGCCAGAGAAAGAACGAGAAGGTATCTTGCTTCGTAGGATTTGTTGCGGAACATAAAATAGAGAGAAACAAGGATGATCGGGATTGCGGCGATCCAGGCAAGATGCACGGGAGTAAAACGAATCATCATCAAATCCACGTGCCCAAACAGATACTGGGGGACGTAGATGGGAAGAGAAATATACGTTAGGCCAATCAAAATAAGAATCAGATTGACAATTTCATTTTTTGCAATTTTGATTTTCTCACGGTTTCGATAGGTCAACAGAGCCAGCGCGACCAGTTGGAACAGACAAGTCAGTCCGAAAAATACAGTTCGGAAGTGTTCGTTGATCAGCGCATCCTTCAGAGTCTGGGGGAGAACTCTGACGGTTTGCAAACCTGAATAACTGTTGGCTGTGAAATATTCGATATATCGGTCAAAGGCGGCAACATTTACGATGGCTACGGGAAAACAGACAAAACTGGCTATTTTCTCGAAATACTTGTTCTTCTGAAAAACGGCGATGGGAAGCACCGTGAAGCTGACAAGATTGAGCCAACGCAAAACGGCATGAAGTTTTGTGCCTGTCATGGTCTTCAGCGTATCCGCTTCATGAGTGCACATGAAAAGATCGGGAAGGAACAATTCAATCAAGGAAAGGGAAATAAACAATACCGTGGCAATTTTGATTGCGCGGTCGAGAATGTCCAGCCCTTTCTTTTTCAAAATGAAAAGTAACATTAAGACAGCCGCGGCGAGTACAAGTGGAAATACAATATAAAACATCGCGTGATCTCCTCCGTGTGATACGAAAAATGTCAACAGTCGTTGATCCCTTCGCTTTCATTTTACTTGGATTGGAGAAAAATGTCAATGTAAGTCTAAAGAAATTAAGATAATCATAAGATATTGGGATGGAAAAGAAAAAACACAAGACGCCCGGGCGGGCGTCTTGTGTGGAGTACATGATTTTGCAAATGTCAAACTATGTTGCTCGCAATATTGGCCATGAGTTCTTTCATTGGTGCATCCCTCTTTAACGCAAGTGTGTTCCTCGCAATGCAGTCCTCCGTTGACTGTAGAATTTTCGCAGTTGATGGTCAGGCAACGAGAATTTCCGCTTTCATTTGAAATCCCAGTATTAGAGCTGCTGTAATGCAGAAAAACAGCTATAGTAACCATATATACAACAGCAAATATAACACTGACAACGATCAAGATGCGCTTTAATTTTTTAGAATTTTCGTTTGTTGTCGCTTTTTTGATGGTGCTTTCGGGATTTTTTTCGGTGATATGTTGCTTTAGTAAATAATCCATGGAACAATGAAATAGATTTCCTATTTCGATAAGTTTGTCAGTTTCCGGATAGACTATGTCAGATTCCCATTTGCTAACCGATTGTCGGGATACTTTTAAAATCTCAGCTAATTGCTCCTGTGTGTAGTTGTTTTCCTTTCGAAATTTTGATAGCTTTTCACCAAATGTCATATAGATTCCTTCCTTTCTTTGACTTTGCGACTACATTATAGCTCGCAATACGGAGAATCGCAATACATTTGACGTTTCTAAATGTAAACTCCGAGTTGCATATACTGATATATATGCCTGATAATGAATTTTTGCGGATTCTTTTCGCGAGACTGTATATAGCTTGTAACCAATGACAAAGAAGGAAAAAGGCTGCCGAGCGGCGAGCCTTTTTCCTTCTTATGGGCTCTTAATATTTCTGAACGTTATTCTAACTTTTTCTGTTTTCCCGATTTGGTTTTGAAGTGCTTTTTCATGTATGCCAAGAGAAGCAGACCCAATATCGGGAAGATGGTCGCAATCAGCATGCCAACCTTAAAGCCAACCTCCTCCGCGGTCAAAGAAAACGTATTTCCCAATGCTTTTGCCCAATCGGTGACGGCAATGTTGTCCACAACAATACCAAGCGTCTGTGGCGCAACCGAAGCACCGAGGTCACCGCCCGATGCCATCAAAGCATAGGCCGCGACTCCGACCATCGGCACCTTTTCTTCCATCAAGATGAGGGTGCCCGGCCACAGCATGGAGGTGCAAATGCCCAAACCAACGCAAGCAAGCAGGGAAACAATATCGTTTCCGGAGAACGCTACGACGGCGTACAAGATGGCGGAGCTTGCCATGCTCCAACACAGGACACGAAAAATGTTCTTTCCGTATTTGGCATAGGCCGTTCTCGTCAGAGCCAGTAAGATCGCAAACAGGCTCATGCCGAAAATATCACCCCAAATCTTGGGCATGTGAAGCACGTTTTCCGCATAGACAGAGATCCAGTTGGACATGGTGTTCTCGGCACAAGCGCCAAGAAAAATGCATATCATACATAAAGCAAGTCCCACCGTTCGGTGCTTGGAACGGACGTTCTTCGCTTTCTCTTGCCCCATGTCCATATCGGGAAGGGGAGAGGAAATCAAATAGATCGAAGCAATGACGGGAAGTGCGGCCCAAAAGAAGGTGAGATACGCCCAGTACTGCGTTCCGACAAACTGAAGAAACACAGTGCTGATGAGGACAACGCTGACAAAGCCGTATCCGTACAGTGAATGAAGCATACTCATATCCTTGTCGGGCGTGTCCGACGGAAGAGCGGCAACGGTCGGGCTGACCAATACTTCTCCAAGCCCCGCTGCGACGGAAAACAGAAGCGTTCCGATGACCAGGCCTACATAAGCGTGCTCGGGCATCAGCGTGGGAATAAGGGCGTAGGTACAAAGCCCCGCGGACGTTAACAGGGGCATGATGCGAATGGTTTTGTGAACGTTAAAATATTTGCTGAAAAAGCTGAATATGAGATCGATGCTCAGCTGTGTGCAGAAATTGATGAGCACTAGCGTGCCGAGCAGCGTATATGAAATTCCGTACATTTCTCTGAACGTCGCGAACAACAGCGGCGGCAGGCTGAATACCGAGGACATGGCAAGATAGGTAAAATAGCAAGCACGTTTGGTTCGTTTATACTTGAGAATTTCCATGGTATCATCCCCTTTCTCGCGTCATTATATCATACTGAAAGGCAAGATGCAAGGAGTTTTTTCAAATTGTCATTTGATTTCTATAAAACAAACGTGGCACGCCATCGGCGTGCCACGTTTGTCATTGATGCTGTTTTACATCGGCATCTCTATTTCCTCGCCATACCGCCCTGTGTAGATGTTTCGTTTTCCAACGATTTCTACAAGATCGTCTCTGGATATCAACGTGGCAGTGAATGCCGCCATATCGTACAAGATAAAGGACTCATCATAGTACTGAATCTTCCACGTATTTTCCTTTCGGTATCGCCATGCGGTTTTGAGTACACCGTACAGCTTGCCATCCACCTTGACATACCACGCATACAGGTTAAGACATACCAGTTGCTTTCCACTGGGATCGATATGCGGTGGGATCGGCATTTCTTCTGCATATTCCTTGGCTTTTTGGGAGAGATGGGCGGAAATATTTTCCATTTGTGCCATGTCTTCCTTTGTGTAGCGAACCTCGGAATAAGTTACTTCTTCTGTGACAAGATCAATCGTAACGGTCTCTTCGGTCTGACATCCGTTGATGAAACGGCGGAAGATCAGTTGACCGTTCCCATAATACGCTTGATAGGTTTGCGAAAATACGCCGTTGGCAAACGGTTTGACGTATTCCAGCGCGTCTTTGGCTGCTTGAGTTGTAAAATTTGGTATTATGACAGAGCGCACTTGATAATTGTCGCCATAATAGTCGTGATATTGCTGTTTGATGGCCGCGATTACTTCGGCCTCAGAGTCACCGCGCGCAACGACAAGATCGCCGGTTCCGGGGTTGTCCAGATGATATTGGGCAAATTGATAACCATAGATCCAGCTTTCGTTTTGCCACAAACTCTCATCAAATATCCCGTCACTAAAAGCGATGACGTTTCCGAGTTCAGGCTCATCCTGGGGATCTGCAAATATCAGTAATTCAAAACACTCCATCTGATGTTGTGTCTCGTTTTTTAATACGTAATTTTCCATGCCAAGCTGGGACATAGATATTAGGAGTGAATCGTATACGGACATATCAACATAAACAGATGCGGGAATCAAATACAGGAAATACTGCGGCACGTTTTCTCCGCTGATGACTTCCATGGTTTCCATCTGGATCAAACGATATGCCACAGGACGGAATTCTGAGCGTACATCGAGCTTATAGTAGGTATAGGGATGATTTTTAACTACTTTAGCTTTCACGGCAATGGTTCCGGTGCTAAACCAAAACTTAGGTGGAGCTGAATCGGTACCTTCGCTCAATGACAGTGATGAGCCTACGATAAATTCGGAATTGTTGCCGTTTAATTGCTCCGGAGAAGCCATAGAATCGAATATCACGGGAGTATGGTCAAGGTTGATCGGCGGAGTTTGGCCGGGATCGTTTCTCCACAATGTCGGGATGACAATAACCGATCCGATGATCAAGAGAAAACACGCAGCAAGCACTCCTGCGCGCAGCCACACGTCTTTAGACTTTTTGTTTATCTGTCTGAGGCGATCCTTTTTCTCAACATATTTTTCAACAAGGTCAGGGTCCAAATGATTCAAGCCTTCGTTCCATTCTTTCTTTTTCATATCGAATACCCCTCACTTTCCAGTTTTTCTTTCAGTCCGATTCTGATGGCGGCAAGTTCTTTGTTGACTGTGGAGCGGCTCAATTTGAGGTCGCTTGCGATTGTGTCAATCGGGTCGGCAACATAGTATCTGCCCATGAAAATAAACTGTCCCCGATCGGGTAGGGAGCGAACAAAGTCACTAATGACAAGCCCGAGTCTTTCTGCATCGAAATCAGCTTCAATATCCTCATCTCCTGCCACAAAATCTTCCAATTCTGATAAGGATACCGTTATTTCGGAGGGGACGGCATTTTGGCGCAATTTGTGGTGATATCGCTTGATGGCAAATCTTCTCGCAATTGTTGTTAAAAACGCTTTGAGTGCATGGGGCTTTGTTGGTGGCATGGCATTCCATGCACCAAGATAAGTATCATTCAAGCATTCCTCGCAGTCGAGCCGATCGTGAACGACATTATATGCGATGGAAAGTAGGTATTTTTTATACTTAAAGTCGGTTTCCTCAATTGCTTTTTCGTTGCGGTCCCAATACAGCTCAACAATTTTGTCATCAGTCATCGGCTCTCTTACCAATGGTTTCCTTTGAAGTGTCATAACTTGTCTCCTTTCCGACAGTTTTGAAAGGCTCTTCATTATAGGTAGTACCGAAAAAATTAAAAGTGTGTAACGATTTTTAAGTTTTTTTAAATTATATCATATTTTTTCCTGATTTTCAATTATTTCGCAAGCTTAAATCCACCTTTCCAACACAAAAGCCACCCGTAACGGGTGGCTGTGATTATATAAAGTTCTTATTCAAGTATGAAAAGGTGTTCGGCAAGGCATCGATGAACTCATCTTCCATGGAAAAAGCACCGGAGTATCCATGCTTTTTGAGCGTTTTGAGACAGGATGCAATGTCAATGTCACCGGTTCCGATGGGGACATTTTCAAGATAGGTGCCGCCGCGGCTTTTCAACTCACGGATGTGTTCTGTTTTTTTGTAATCTTTCAGATGAACATGCTTGATATCATCGACAAAGGTTTCAAAGAAGGGAAGCGGCTCTTCGTCAACAAAGAGCGAATTCCCAACGTCACCGCAAACGCCTACGTTGTCGCAATAAGATTTCATCAAATGAAAAAATCGTCTGAAGTTGCAAACGCTGTTGAAGTACATACCTTGATTCTCATAGATACAAGAAACTCCAAGATTTTTACAGTAGTCGGCTACCTCGACGGCCGCATCGACTACGGGATAAAGCATCTCGTCGAAGCTTGGCGAATTGTGCGGCAACGTCAAATTGACAAACAACGTGTGGTGCAAATACGGAGACCCAAGAGAAGCCGCAATGTCAGCGATTCTTTTTAGTTCTGCTATGGCTGCAGGGTTCTTTTGAATGCCCGATTCAATATTGACAAGATTGATTCCGACGGAGTAGCAAGATACCGAAAGAGCGTGCTTGTGCAGTATGTTGCGCGCGAGTATGGCTTGATCGGTGTTTTGAAAAGTTGGGGAGCCGGCTCCTATTATATCGATAAATTCGACAGAAGAAAATTCCAAAGACGCGGCAAGACTTGCTGCGTATTCTATTCCATGTGTTTTCAAAAGCGAGGAAAATCCGGAGTACATCGAGGCTGATACATTGCTTTTCATAACAAAACTCCATTTTTGTTGTTTGTAGGATAGAAATCAAGTGCAACGCCATGCTTGTAAGAGAATCTGTGTCATCCATTCAAGCAATCAAGAATCATCCACATTGTAATACGAGCCAAACCTTATCGAAGTTGCGCTCCTTCAGATCCTGCTTGCGAATATAGAAGTAAAGGTTGCCAAGATCTCCAAACATCAGCTCATAATCGTCCTCTTGGATCGAAGCCATTTGGAACAGCAAAATCCAATCGGTAGCTGCTTCATTTATATCTTCTTTTACAGCTTCCGCTGTGTTCTGATAACTCTTAGCATCACCGCAATACAAGCCTCGTGTTGTTCTCTCACACTCGGTCAGCATTTCGCCTTGAATAAGGTCAGCATATCCGAGAAGCTTATGGCGCTCATTCTCAAGCTCATAGCCTTTCTTTTCTACTGCTTCATCATAATCATCCCAATCGCAATCCGCGTCAGAATGGCAATCAAGCTCTTCAAAGCTCGGATAGGAATCCTTTGCAGAGAAAGACAGGTCGTATTCCTTGACTTTATACTCATCTTTCATATCATCGGGAAACTCTGTTTCTGCAAGTTGGCTTACATCCTCAAAGTAATACACGCGAGAACAGCCCTCATCCTCGGGATCAAAGCCCCAACGCATCGACTCCTGCTCATAGAAGAAAAGGAGCAAGCCTGTCTTGGGGAGCAGATTTTCTTTATCATAGGCACTGATTTCTTCAAGGTTAATTTGGCAGAGGAACGAAAGCGGTCTGTTAGCTGTTTCTCCATCGTAATTCTCCGCGTCAAATCTCGGCCACTCAAATCCTGCGGGAACAGCAGGTTTGCCGCCGAATTTGCTTCTGTATGCAGATCCACCATTCTTCGCTTTGCGGGTTGTAACGGCTATCTCATTCTTGCGTAATGTATCTAAAATCTTGTCAAGATTAGGTGCTCTCTTTTTTTCAGCTTTTTTCTTAAATCCAAACATTTCTGTTTCTCCTTTGTCCATTTTGTGTTCTGATTTAGGTGCTGTCAATTCGTATGCTCTCTGAACAGTATCACAAAGCTTTTCGCACAGATTGAGAGGATAGTCCTCAGTTAGATGTGCTTCTTTTGCAACCGATAAAGTGGCAGGTCTCCATTTATCGTACAGCTTTGCAGGATCAATATCCTTGAGTGCTTCGCAAATATCAAAGTTTCCGATATAAGTCAATTTGTTTTTTGATGGGAACGATTGTTCAACAAACCACCCAAGCGGCATTACATATTCGTCTTTCAGTTCATCCATCGTGGGAATTTCCGTAAAAGTTTTTCTCCACGCATAGCAATAAATAGCAGGAACAACTACCATTGTTCTTGTATGCAGTAAAACAAAAACGCGATATTGACCATTCGTGTGATAAGCATATATATCACCGCATTTTACGTCTGACCACGAAAAAGTGGGTTTCGGCGCTGACGCAGAAACTTTCGCAAATAACTGTGAAGGCGTTGTTACGATTGAAGCTGTAAATTCAGCTTTAAAATCCTTTTTATGACCGAACCGGATTTGATGCACAGGCAACGAAGTTGAACATTTATTCTCCGGAACCGGAATCGTCGCAATCTTCTTGATTGATGATGGGGCAAGTAATTCCTCACCAAGATAACAAGCGATTGAATGAAAAGTTTCATTTGGGAAATCAACCGTCTTTAACTCTGCTGCGGAGTAGGTATTTTGAAAAATGCCGCAGCGCATCATATCACGAAATCCTTGTGTTTTATTGAATCCAAGAACAACAAAGACACGATAACCGTCCTCATACTTGTAGCGATAACAATCTCCGATCTCAAGCGGAGGAAGTTCTTTTACTCTGTCAAGCGGATCAATTCTTCGCTGACGCGGCTTTGCTCTCGGTGTTTGAAGCGAATCCCAAAACTTATCAAGGTTCTTTTGACGAACTTTCAAATCCTTTTCGGTTGCTTCAAGCTCACGGTAAAATTCAATATTTGCACCGCTTTCAATGATCTCTTTCACACGGTTCAAGACAAGCTCCGATTGCTCACAGCACATCCATTCCGCTTTCGCAAGCGCAAAATATACGTCGTGCATCACTCCGTCATCATCGTCAAATTCTGCGTGATATTCTGCAAGGATAGCGGCAGTAATATCCGCTACCTCTTTTCCCTCGTTATACGAGTCCATGAATTTATCGTAAATTTCGCAGAACTCGTCGCTCTGCGCCATTCCCATGCCCCAACAGCCCATAAGCATACCGCCTTTCATTTGGTTATATAAATTATACCACAACTTTGCCAACATTTCAATCACCTTGTAATCAGATTTTGCAAAGGCTCTCCCCCCCGAAGGGACAGATGCGGCATGACGGCGGTGACCGGGGTGTGTGCATTGCTGCGATAATAAAGTGAAAAGGAGTACGAGAAAAGCTCTCGTACTCCTTTGGTTATAGGGGGAGGAAGCGTCTTTCCCTCCCTGCAAGATCAATAAAAGACCTCGATGCTAATCTGTCCCTCAGCGCCGGTGATGATGACGGTCTCGCCGTCCTCGGCAATGGTAGCCGTGCCGGTACCGGAGGTGATTTCTACCGATTGGATGGTTGCCGCATCGGGATGACGCAGGCGCAGATTGATCTGTCCGATTTCCTCGCGGTCGGGAACATCAATCTCGACGGTGATGCGGTCATTGTCCACATCTGACAGAATCGTATAAGACAGGTCACCAAATGCGGTAGGTGCGTCGGCCACAGCAATCTTTTCGCCCTGATTCAGCCATGCGCGAGGCGTTCCTTTCGTAATCCAAAGAACATCCTCGTCCTCCGTTATCAGCATATTGCGGAAGTTCAGAACAAACCAGCCTGCGGTACCGCAGTCGGGGGCGGTGCAGTCACCATACTCCTCCGGATGGGCATGCTCCCAGAACTGTCCGTTTTTACCTACGAAAAGCATAGCGTTGTTGAAGAAATAACGCAGGAAGTTTTCAATGTCATCCTGTCTCAGATAGATATCGGAAAGGTGAGACAGCTTGACAAGATTGGTATAACTGCCCCAATATCCGTAGATGGCAATTCCGGACTGACCGGGATTGATATCTTGCGTGCCTCCATCGGCGGTGGGATGATCATACTGATCTTGAGAAGAAACGGAAATATCAGCACCAAATTCCTCCATGCCGTTGACAATGCCGACGATGATCGGATCATTTGCGTCTAACAACGAATAGGCTTCGCCTAAGGGCAATGCACCCAAAAACAGGTCATGGATACCGCCGGCAAACTGAGGACGGCTGTTCTCCTTGCCATAGTGAATCAATCCGCCGTCATACAGCATGCGAGAGGTGAAGATCATTGCCGTGCCGTCACCCTTGCGACGAACAGGAGAGGTAGAGGTATGATACTGTACGGCCGCCAGCAAGTTCTCCGCAAAGCGTTCGGCCTCCTTGGTATAGAAACTTGCGAGGCTGTGTCCCATATCCGTCAGTACCGCTGCAAATGCATTCAACGCCTGGAGCGTATAGGCATTGTCGGAAAAATACCAGTGCCAGTCACAGGAGGGCAGAGCGTAGTCACCCATCATAGCGGGGGGCAACAGAGCGTAGCAAAGCAGATTTTCATTGTTGGATATATAGCCCATGTAATTGGTTGCTTCGTCGAGCATCCAATCTCCCGCCGCAATTAGACGATCCAGACGTTCATTGATCCATTCGGTATCTCCCGTCATGAAATAGCGGTGCATCATAGCGTAGATCAGCATTCCCGAGGAGGAGTGTGTTCCCTCGTGGGAATAACCCATATCGTGGCGCATATCATTCGCCCATTCCAAAGAGCCCTCTCCGGTGGAGAAGTCACCATCGGATTTGACACCGGGAGATTCAAGGAAATAGTCGTAGATTTCATCGCATTTTTCGTACAGTCCGCAGAGCTCCATTGCATAGGCGCTTCGGCCAACTTCATTGGTCAGATTGTACCACATGTGGTCGCCCAACAACTGCTGGATCGCAATGTAGAACATATCCTCCCAGCGGTCATCCGGGATATCTACGGTAAAGGAGGAGGTAGTGGATACTTGAGGGAATGCCGGCACCTCGCCGTCACCAAAGCCGCTGCTCTGACGGCGGACGTTGTCAAAGACTTCCTGCCAATCTGTCGCTTCAGCGTGCTCGCGGTAGATCTGCAAAACATCTTTTAAGCCTTTTCCTTCGATTTTAGTGATACATTCACTGGCCGATGCGTAGGAGTCAGTTTTGTAGAAACAGATTCCGGAATCCGGCACATAGATGGGGCCGCTGGACAAATCGTTCAGTGCAACTGTAATACCAATATTTTCTTGATCCGTCCACATGGTCAGACGGCTATCGGAACCAGTATCACACGCGCTTGAATAAGCGATATTAAAGCGTGCATACCGTTCTTCAACATTCAATTCAACCAAATTCGTGGCAGCAAGTACCGTGCTGAACTCGCCGGTGAAGGTAGGCACATCCTCGCCCAGTCCCCACTCGACGGTTACATCCATATTTCTCCATCTGCCAAGACTGTTACCCGTGATATGAATCTCGGGCACGTCGATCCCCTCCGGTGCAAATACGGCAATCATTTCTGTTGCCGATGCGACCTGGGTGCTGTACGAGTGGTCCATCACCTGTCCCTTCGGGCAACGGAA
>JAZQUX010000292.1:0-4820 GCA_045631585.1 Eubacteriales bacterium
GGGGCAAAGACTTGTTTTCATCAATAAATAAAGGGATTTTCCCCACGGTGCGTGCGCATCATTTTTTCAAACGACGCTCACGCCACCGAACATTTCTAAATATATAAATTTGCCTCGCAATACCTCCTCGGATCCGATGCCCCCGTTGAAAACCGTCAGAAAATATATATTTTTGATGGTTTGTATAAAATATTCGTATGAGTATCAGCCCCTGTTTTGGCCCGTTCTGCCTCAATCCGTGTTGACATTTTATGGGATAGTGTTGTATCATAGTTGTAAATAACGTATGAGGTGATGGCTATGGACAAAAACAAACTTCACATCCAAACAAGAATACGAACGGTAAGAAAATATATCGTTCTGATCGTGGCTTTCCTGCTTTTAGGTATGCTACTTCCCGCTTGTCAATCTGAATCGAATGAACCCGATACGCCACAGGTGCCCAACGAGCAACCTGACGTGCCCGAGGAGAACATCCCTGAGGACAATACCCCCGAAAACAACACACCGGAGGAACCAAAAGTGTTCACACCCAAGAACATAATTACCATCAGCGTGCAAGATTTTGGCGACGGCATCATTGGTGGGGATTATTATGGCACCCCCATCACGCCCGGCTTAAATCAGCTTCTCTCCGATTTTTCTTACTACAAGAACAACATTTCCTCCAGCGCTTATGCTTCGGGGCTGGATGTGATCATGTCCTCCTCGGTCTATGGAACACAGTACAATGAGCCCCTCGCCGGACTTTGCGGAGATAACATCCAAACCCTTGGAAAGATCTTATCCGAGAAAGGCTTTTACACGCTGGCCGTAACCTCCGGCCCCAAGGGAGCGTACGGCGGAGCTAAAACATACAAAAGCTTTGGATACGATCATTATATCACCGTAGACGTAGATGATCTTCCCAAGAAGAGCGTCTATGATGCGGCCATCACCGCCTTAAAGCAAAACAAGGATGAATACTTCTTCCTGTCCATTACAGATCTTGGTCTTTATACCGGATTGTCCGACATTACGGCAACAGAAGTGGCCGGTAGCGAAGGCGTGGCAGCTTATGCCAAAAGCATGGCTTATACGGACAGCAATATCGCCAAATTTATTGCGGATTTGAAGGTGGAGGGTCTTTACGAAGACACCATTATCATCATTACCGGAACAGGTGCAACATTTGATATAGAAAATGCGACCGACGTTAAGGGGATGGAAAAGCTGATCGGCGGATACACCCTTGAGAATTACATCAAGGCACCGCTTTTGGTCAAGCTTCCCGGTGTAGAGGCCAAAGAATCTGAGCTGTTGGTCACCCACAGCGATGTCTTTGTCACTCTTGTCGATTACCTTGGTATTGAGGACAACAACCTTTGGCTCAATGGGGTATCCTTGGATCAGGGACATGATAAGATTTATATCCAGTCCGTTTTGAATCGCGGCTCCTATATTGATGCCTCTTCTATTGTTAAGGCAGACACTACCGCCACCGCAAGTCTCTCACTGCTCTACGACAGAGCAACAAAGACCACCGGATGCGCAGATGCCAAAGCAAGCGAGATTCAGGAATGCGTCGCATATTTCGAAGATTACTATCTCAAATTAAGCTACGGACTCTCCGCCAAATGCTACGAGCTCGGCACGACCGAAGCACTGAAAGCGTTTGAAACTGACAAAGCGACCTTCACGGCAGAACCCGAAAAAAATGCCGCTGATGAAGTGCCTGCTGACGGGAATCTCTATAAAAACGAGATCAGTCTATTCAACGAATCCATCATGTTCTGTGCCAACGAATTCAAGGGCAAGTTCGTGTCCGTGATCTATAAGGATGGCGGCTTGATGCTGATGCCCGGTTCTACCGAAGGAACGTTCATTTCAGATGAGGTTTACCTTGGCGGTAGCTTCCAACAAATGTTAGCATCTTGGAATTCCGACACAACCGGAGGAACGGTAGAAGTATCCGTATCCATCCTCTTGGACGACGGTAGCTACACGGATTGGTTCTCCTGGGGCGTTTGGAGTGTCATCAAGGGACTGTCCGGTAGTGCCTCCACCCAAAACGAGCATGGAAAGGTCGGCATTGACATTTTGGATCTCAACGAAGAATGTCAAGGCATTGTCAGATACCGAATCGACATCAAGCAAACCAAGGATCATTCGCCCATCGTCTACAACGTGACGCTGGCCAGCGACAAGGAAGATTCTCTTTTGAAGGCTCCCACGGATACTTACAAAAAGCTGGACGTGCCGTACAGACG
The DNA here is from genome assembly GCA_045631585.1 of Eubacteriales bacterium. GTDB lineage: Bacteria > Bacillota > Clostridia > Oscillospirales > CAG-272 > SIG644. The sequence continues at coordinate 2,250 of JAZQUX010000292.1, forward strand.
GCAGACCGACGTTCCGGAAATCGGCGGACAAATCTGCTCTGCCACTTCTCTCTCCATGATTTTGCTGTATCTCGGCGAGGAAGGTCTGGAAGTAGAGGACGTTGCTTGGGGCGTGCGCGACTACGGAGCCAAGAGATTTGGTAACTGGGCATATAACGTAGCGTACGCAGGTGAGCTTGGATATAATGCTTATATTGACTATTTTGATATCGATGCCATCAAATGGGCAGTATATACCGGACATCCTCTGGCATGCTCGATTCGAGTCAAAGCAGGACAGTTAACCAAGAGTGGTTATCCCAACTACACAACCAACGGCCATTTGCTCTGCGTTGTAGGATATGAAGAAAGGAACGGACAAGGCTGGCTGCTCATCAACGACCCAGCGCATCCCGAGGTTACGGCAATCTTGGAATCTGAGTTCGAAAACATTTACAGAGGCGTTTCCTACATCGTTCAAACGAGACCTTAATGTACCACATAGAAACAAAATAATAATCATAACCACCCGTCAAACGGGTGGTATGCACAAGGGCTAAAAGCCCAATACTACCGGCCAGCGGCTCAAGCCGCTGGCTTTCGTATACTCAAGCCTATTGCCTTTGCCTCTTTTGCCGCCCTTGAAAGGGCGTTTGTATTACTTGCTACCCTTAAAAGGGTCTTCGTATTCCTTTACACTTAATTTATCAAGTGCTATATCATGTTTCTCTTGATCTTCGATATACTTCCTTATGGTGCTTTCATTGAGTCCTACCGTCGATACATAGTACCCTTCTGCCCAAAAGTGTCGGTTCCCGAATTTATATTTTAAGTTTGCATGCTTATCAAACATCATCAACGCACTTTTTCCTTTCAAATATCCCATAAAACTTGACACGCTTTGTTTTGGTGGTATACTTAATAACAGGTGCACATGGTCGGGTATCATATGTCCCTCAAGTATCTCCACACCCTTATATTTGCACAGAGTCCGGATGATCTCTTGCAAATCCGTGCGATATTGATTGTATATGATTTTCCTCCTGTACTTCGGTACGAACACTATGTGGTACTTACAAACCCATTTAGTATGGGATAAACTATTTGTTTGGTTTGCCATTTTTTCTCCTTTCGTTTTGCAATAGGCTTGAGCACCTTATTGTACCACGTTAGGAGATTTTTTGGTATAACCTTTGTTGCCCACCCGCATAGCGGGTGGTTGTCTGTTTCGCGCTTCGCGCTCAACCTGCCTAAAGACATTAAAGCAAGGGCTGTTGTAAATCATACAACAGCCCTTAGGTTTATTAACAAAGAGAATCAACCAAAGATATCGTCGATTTCGTCATAGCAATCGTCACAGATAACGATTTCCTCCCCAAAAATAGACTGGGTGTGCTTTTTGCCACTCTTTTCTTCGCCGCAACCATCGCAAACAAACTTGCCGCAAGCGGTGAGGGTAGCCAGCAAGGAAGCAACCACAAGAACTGCCATAATAATCTTCTTCATGTCAAAATCTCCTTTAAGTTGTAAAAATTTGAAAGACCGAATACAGAACTTTATATGTGTTACAAGTTATATGACATTCAATCTTCTGTTATTAGAATATCACTGTTTTGTTGATTTGTCAATAGCCTTTTAAATTTTTATTCACAATTATAAGGATTCTTAATGAAATTTTAATAATTTGTGAGTATTTTCCTTTGATTAAGAGTATTTATTCTCTTCGGGAGATAAACATTGGTCGTATTCAAACTTTGACCAAAACTTCCATAACTTATTGAAATGAATTGGGGGTATATCCGACGGGAGCCGGATCGGGTGCAGATACGTCCCCGTATTTTACTTGCTCAATCAAATCGCAAATATAGTGATAAATCGCTTCCATATTTTCATTGGTAACACCGTTTACGTTATGCTCAAATGTAAATGTGTTTTCGGAGAACATATTGCTGTTTTGATTGTTCATTTGCATAGAGCTTGTTTCAAACTGCAAATATCCAATTAAGTTGCCGCTTTTTTTGAATTGAACGCCAACAACATCTTTGTAAAAAATTGTCTTTTCTCCATCGCTGACGTTTCCGGTGACAAAACTAGCAAAGTTAGCTTTGGTGGCAATGACACATTTTCTGTCAAAAATCCAAATGGTTCTTCCTCTGACACCTTCAAATTGATATAATAATTTTGACACGATAGGATCTCCTTTGATAATTCATTTCTCAAAATCAAATAACTCCATCAATCTATGCTCGAGTCAATTCCTGGTTTAATTATAATGATTTATGCTGTTTTTGTCAACACGTCGTGAATGAAAAATACAAAAAGAGACCACCCTTGGTCGAGTTTGACCTCGAACAAGGGTGGTCGGTTATTCAATTAAGAATATTTGTTTTTGTATCAACTACAATATTTAGGTGTGCGTTGAAACAAAAGATGTGTCAGGACACGTTCTCAGAGCCTGCTTCAGTACAAATTCATCTATTCTTTAAATTCAATATAGTATCCTGATTTAATTTCTGCCTTTGCGCATATTCTCATAGATTTTTCCGCAATAATTCTGTTATCCAAATCTACGTTTATCGACTTGGTACGCTG
>JAZQUX010000293.1:0-7349 GCA_045631585.1 Eubacteriales bacterium
TATCCTGAACCCAACAAAGATTTTCACGAACTTACGGAACACACCAATTGCTACCATATGCTTGACAGATTGCAAAATAAACGATATGATTGTGTCCGTCAAGATTCACGTTTTGTTTCAATTATTGAGAGATTAAATCAGCATGCTAAATAAGTTATTATTGCCCCGCCTCGCGCGGGGCTTTGCTTTTGTGTCCACAAAAGCAGTGCTTGTCAGGAAAATAGACAGACTTTCAGGGCGCACAAACCAAAGGCTCCCTTGTGTAAAGGGAGCTGACGCCGTAGGCTGCTGAGGGATTGTTTTACGATGATTTTTTGTTTTTACAATCCCTCCGTCACGGCAAGCCGTGCCACCTCCCTTTACACAAGGGAGGCTCATTACCGCCCGACAGCACACCTAAAAGGTGTAACACACTATACCTTGCAGGGCAAGGCGTGTGAAAAGGAGTACGAACAAATTGCTCGTACTCCTTTTGTTGTAGGGCGGGGGTTCATCTCCCGCCGATTTCTTTGCATATATCGTTTGTTTTCGGCGGGAGCAAGCCCCCGCCCTACGATATCTCCGGCAGGTAAAACCTGCTTTATGGAAGACATCCCTTGGGACGTCCTTTTTTGTATATCTATTTGGCGGTCACACAATGTCGATGACCATATCGCAACGCGCGGCCACCTGCATTTGAGAAAAGTAACGTTCTTCCAGCGGAATCCACTCGCCAAAGAAGCGCTCCGCCATCGCAGGCGAGTTTCGTTTTTTGATGCGCTCCCGTTGCACGTCGGGGGAGACGTTCAAAAATACCGAAGCATGATAATACGGCGCAAGCTCGGGGTGCATCGAATACGCGCCCTCAATGACGGTCAGTTTCGTGGGAGTCACGGTCTGTGCGGGCATCAGCGTCATGGTCGAGCAGTCAAATCGCTGATACTCAACGGGCTGTCTTCGGCTCAGAGGAAGCAACACCTGTGCCAAAAACCGCTCGCGATCCACGTTTCCGCCAACCTGCGCATAGCGCTCCTTTGTTCTCTGCTCGGGGCGCAGGAAGAAATCGTCCATGTGAAAGATTGTACAATCATACAGCATCTTCAAAGTTTCGCTCAGCGTTGTCTTGCCGCTGGCGCTACTGCCCTCAATAGCCAACACAACGTTGGTCTCTTCGAGCATGGCATCGATGCTCGCAAACAGCGGTAAAAACGGCACATACGCACTCGAAATCACGCGATATGCCGGTGCATAGGTCGCGCGAAACGCCTGCGAGTGGTGAATGGCTGGATAGTCCAGCGCGCACCATTCCTCCAGCGCCCCCTCAAACGTCTCGGGGGAAAACGGCAACTTGCCTTCCCTCACCAACGCCTGCACGACCGCCAGCTTTTGTTCCAGCGCCGCGCGGCCCTCGGGTTCCGTCTTGGCCGATGCCACAAACAACTTGGCCAGCGTTTCCACGCGCAAGCCTCGATTCAAATAGGCGAGATGAACGCGGCTGTACGCGCCGTCCAGCGCATCGATGTCCGAAGCGGCGGGAGCGCAGGTGCAAGCCTCGTATTCCTTTTGCATATATTCAATCGCTCTGGGCAATGAGGAAACCAAATGCTCACAGCCAAACGAGCTTTGATACAGATACTTAAAGATATCTTGTATTTGCAGCAATGGGTATTCTCGGCAGTGTGCCAGCAATCCTTCGCGGGTATTTGTTTGGTTTGTCATCATTCGTTTCACATCACGCGCGAATACGCCATAACCATCATTCTTGTCAGGGCCTTGGCCTCTTGGATCGAACAGCCGGTCAGGACATTTCCCGCCAAGAATTGCTCGATGGGCAACGGACGGGACGCGGGTACTGTAACATCCACGACAGCGTGATTGGTTGCTCGCGTGCATTTGACCACGCGGTCATTTTCCATGCGGACGTATCCATGCTCGCCGTGAACTTCAAACACAACAGGAGAGCAATCCGAAACAAAGCCGGTTTCGTTGATGGCAATGGCGCCGTTCTCATAGCGCATAACCGTCACCGCGTTGTCCTCGACCCCGTCCGTGTTTTTGGCAAGCGCGCCGCCCGCCTCACAGCTTACCGTAAAGGTCGAGCTTGCGCTTGCAGGCAGACCAAGCAACCATTCCGTCAAGTACATTCCGTGGGCGCCGAGGTCGATCATGGCACCGCCGCCACACTGCGCGCGGTTGTAGAAATGGGGCGGGAGCCAATCTCTGGTGCTGCCCGAATGGCAGTTGCGGAATCTGAGATAATTGATCTTTCCGAGTTCTCCGCTGTCTGCGATCTCCTTGACCGCCATGCGCGAGCCAAGATATTTTTGAAACAGGGAGATGGTCAAAGAAACGCCGTTTTCTTCCAGCGCCGCCTCAATGCTGTCGCAATCTTCGTCGGTCAAGGCCAGCACCTTTTCGGTAAAGATCTGCTTTTTGGCGCGGGCGACCGCCAAGATATCCTCTGCGTGATCGCTCGTCGCCGAGCAAACGATCACGCCCTCGGCACAGCTCCCCAGCAGTGCCTCTCTTGTTTCAAAACGAGGAATGCCAAAGGCCTTCCCGAAGGCCTCGGCCAGAGCATCGTCTCGCTCGTAAAATCCGACCATTTCGCCCATTTCGAGGGCCTTTCTGGTATAATCTGCCGCGTGGACGTGCCACGCGCCCAATAATGCTACTTTCATATTCTTATAACCGCCTTTTCAATCATTTTTTTGAGGTACTGTTGGATATCCGGCGCGCTTCCTCTTGCGTTCAGTATAGCACAAAATCTGCAGGGTGTCAAGGACGATCCAGCATCCCTTCGGCCTTGCACGTTGAGTGACCCTCAGCCGTTCTTTTGGATCAGCACCCTTTGACCGTCGGTTCGTCCCGACGCGACACTCACGCCATTCTCGGACACCGTCCATGTCTCTCGTCCGACCCAAAAATCGAAGCATCCGCCGGCAATATGTACGCCCGACAATCGCATTGGATTCCAGCCCACAGGCAATTGCGGAAGAAAAGAAAAGGAATCCAGCCCCTCGGGCAAAAGTCCGAACAGTCCTTCGGTGATGACGCGAACAAACAAGGCGCTCTCGCCGGACAGATGTCTTCGATCGCCCTCCGGATACGCTTCAACCGCATACGGAACGTGATCGCAAAGCAGTCGCTTGTGGCAATACTCCAACAATCGGCTCATCATTCGGTCTCCCAACCCGTTCATCAACGCGCACTTCATGCCATACAGCGTGGCGCGGTCCCAAACGGTGTCGTTTCCGTTCTCCGCTCCCCTTTCGCAGGAAAGCAATCCCTCCTGCGTCCAAAGATAGGGAGAAAGCATGGCGGACAGCGTCCCCTCCGCCCGCGTCGTTATGCCCATGCAAAGCGGCAGGCAGATCCATGCGCGAAGCGTGTCAAATCCCTTGGAATATCGATAGGTATCAAACCCGTGGAGCTGTGCGCCAAAGTAGCGCTCGATCGCCTCCTTGAGCGCCGCGGCACGATCCAGATACATCCTCTCACTCTCTTGGTCTCCAAGGGAGCGCGCCAGCTTGGCGGCCAATTGTAAGCCCCCGTAGCAAAGCGCAGAGGTGGACAGATTGGCGTAGCCGTCGGTGGGAAATCTCCCCTCCAGCTCATCGCTGTCCGAGCAGATGACCCCCTCGGGAGACGTCTTGCGTTTGCAATATTCCGCGCACCACCGAATGGCAGGATACAGCTCCTCAGCCACCGCGCGATCGCCCAAGCACAGACAGAAAAAGGATGCACCGTAAAGGTACATGGCCGCGTCTCCTCGGTCACCGGCCCCCTCCCAAATATCCAGTCCCTCCGCGATGATGGAGGACGGAAGTCTTGTGTAATTGTCCGACATAAAGGGAATATAGGAACGGTAGGCGTTCAGCGACGCTTCGATGGCCACGGCATCCCCCGTCATGGAAAAATGCGGGCCTGCATATTCGATTTGGTCGTTGCACCAGGTCGCGGCGTAATAGGCACACCCGCCCGGGCTGTGATATTTTCCCGTGATGGTATCAAAAATACTCTCTCCGGCGCGAAGCTTGGCAAGGCGCGTCATGGTGTCAAGCTCCTCGCAACCACTGTCCAATACCAGCGCCTGATCGCAAAGCTCTCTTACGCGGGCATACCGTTTCCCTTCCTCCTGCGCGCCGCTCGGCAGCAAAATGCTCTCGTTGGCGATTCTTGCCGTATAAAACACGTCAAACTCCATGCACTCGCCGGCGCGAAGCGTAAATGCCTCTGGGGCGGTGTGGTACATCGTGCACACATACACGCCTTTGGTCCCTCTGCCATAGGAATGCACAAACTCCTTGGGGTAAGACAGCGAAAAGGTGCCGTCGAGATCGGCGCGCACGCTCACGCGCTCCACCATCAGGCTGCGATCCACCGACGGAAACAGGCGGCGCGTGACATATACCCCCTCGGTGGTATCGCTCTCCACCGTCAACGTGCCGTCAAAGGCGATCACACGCGGATATTCGGTCAGCGGTGCCCCATTTTTGGTCAGCACAGGGGTCAGTTCCCCGACGTCAAAGCAAAAGGTGGCGTGCGTATTGTTGGGAATAGTCCGAAGCATGGGAAAATAGCACTGCCGCGAGAGAAGCAAGCCGCCCCCTTCTTTTACGCCATAGCTGACGATGACGTCGCAGTACAGACCGCTCATTTCAATTTTATCTCTGTGAATCTGTCCCGACATAACCTGCCAGACCAGCCGTTTCTCTTCGATCTTCCATATTTGTTCCGCCATGACCTTGCTTCCTTTCATGTGCTACAAAATATTGCAATTTTATTATAACAATAAAACAGCAGGGTGTCAAGTAAAGTAAAAAAAGAGAGCAAGTTTGAAAACTTACTCTCTTTTGGGGCGCGGCCCGCGCCAATGATCGTTCTGACGACGGGAATTATCCCAAAGCAACAACTCCCGTTTCGTTGAGGATCAACAGAAGCATATACAGCGCGTAGATGGTCAAAAGGGCGTATCCCTGCCATTTCTTGAATTTGCCCTGAATGATCGTCGGAACAACGGCGACGGCACAAGCGGCAATGCAAATGGGGAAATCAAATACCAAATTAACTCTGTCAACGGGGAGGGGTTCTCCGTTGATGACAGCACACAACGGCAGAATCAGCGTCGTGTCGATGATGTTGGCGCCGATGATATTACCGACAGACAAGGAGCTTTCCTTCTTGCGAATGGCCGTCAGCGTCGTGACCAGCTCGGGCAAAGACGTACCCAGCGCAATGACGGTAAAGCCGATGATGGTCTCACTGATACCGATGCCGGCGGCAATCGTCTTACCGGACGAAACCAAGAACTCTGCGCCGAAAACAATCGCAGCCGTACCCAAAACGAAGAACAGGATTTTGGAAGGGATGTCCTTTTTATCATAAGCATCCGAGGATTCCGTCGCCGCGCCCTTTTTGCCCTCAATGAGGTTGCTGACCATGAACGTCAGGAAAATGGCCCACAGCACGAACACAGACCATACGGGAAGCGAGCCGCTGAGCGAAAGAAGCGTCAGACCAACGATAGCGCCCAGAAGAAGACCGCCCTTCAAAGAGAAGGCTTTTCTTCCGACCACACCGGCCATAGCAACCAACGACACGCCCATGATCAGCGTGGTATTGGCGGTGACAGAGCCAACCGCGTTACCGATGGCCAACTGCGCCGATCCGTTCATCGCAGCTCTGACGGAAACAAGCAGCTCAGGCAGAGTCGTGGCGAAAGACACCACGGTCGCACCGACAACGAACTTCGGGATGCCCGTAGCCTCCGCGAACCAAGAAGCCGAATCCACAAACCAGTCGCCGCCCTTGATCGTCAAAATCAAGCCGACAATAAAAATGCCCGCCGCAACGGCCAACAGCGAGCCTCCGGTCAAAGAACCGAACAGAGTAAAACCGAAAAATTCCATATCATTTCCTCCAACAAAAAAATCCAAGCATGGCAAAACCATACTTGGCGTCGACAAAAGGGTGACTCAATGTATGGCTGCGGCGCCTACATGAGTCTCGCAAATTAAAACAAGCCAGACCGAAACGGTCAGGATGTTGACTTGTTACGCATCGCGCTTGCTACTCCCTCACGGGAGATATCCTATCACATTTTTCGACATTTGTCAATAGAAATCGACGAAAATGGGTGGTTTCTTTCGTTATTTCAAAACCGCACCCTTGTCCGTAAACAAAGGTGCGGTGTTTTGTAACCAAGAAAAGCGTGGTTTATTTTTCGCTTTTTTTCTTTCCGAGTCTATCAAGTCCCAAGAACAAGAATCCAACAATAGCCAATGCAGCGGCAAGAATACCCACCCACATCAAAACGCCGGGAACCCCCTGCGTCTTAAGATTGACAAAGAAATAGGGATAGATCAGCGGAGTGGTGGTCGTAGGAATCAGGATGGACGTATCAAACTTCAAGATCACGGCCTGAACCAGCAGGAAAATGACGTACGCAACGGGGAAGCTCATGGAGGCCAAGAGATAGTACCACTTGCACGTTCTGCGCCAGCGGAACACATCGTTCCAAAACAAAAAGCACTTCTTTCGAAGTGCTTTTTGTTTTGAGGCGCGTTGACAAAAAAGATGCCGTATATCAAACTCCACCCGTGGAGGAAATGAAAACGCCAAGGCTTACAAACCAAAGTATAACATAGAAAGCAGGGGAAAGAACAGTCCAGAGTTTCCAGAGTCTGCGTTTCTTCTGTGGCTCATCATTTGGAAAGCGTGCGATGATGTTCAGTAAAAGACTTGTTGGCAAAGCAATAAGCAAGAACAAGAATAGAATAAATGTCAAGTCTAATGCAATAAAGGCACATCTACGCCCAAAATCAGTATCAAAGTTTTGTCTGTGTATCGTACAGAGGATAATATTCAAAATACAAACCAAGGAAAAAGCACCTTGAAAAATCAACGAGGTGATTCTTGGGGTTCGCTTGTTCATATCTCCACCGCCTTTCGTGTTGTCGGTTTTAGTATAGCATAAAAAGGGGTGGTTTGTCAATCCGTTTGCGCGTCCCCATCACGCCGAAGGCGTGTATATCATCAATTCCGCAAGGAATTGTATATCATCAAAGCGGTACGCTTTGTATATCATCAAGCCGCAGGAGAATACACGCTAACGCGTGATGAGATACAAGGGCGCATCGCGCCCTTGATGATATACCGACTTGCGTCGGATGATATACCAAGCCTGCGGCTTGGATAAAAAAATTCCGAAAGCATTCGCTTTCGGAATTTTTTGGAGGTGCCACCCGGATTTGAACCGGGGGATAGAGGTGTTGCAGACCTTTGCCTTACCACTTGGCTATGACGCCTTACTTAATTGCCCTACTAGTAAAGTCGGATCGTAGCCATGTCGTTCTGTGAGCCAAGGA